>JAKEER010000800.1 GCA_022616615.1 Acidobacteriota bacterium | reverse complement strand
GTGGACCTCCGAAGTATCGTCATCGCGCTCAAGCCCGCATAAATACAGATGACGGATAGCGCCGGAAGGTTCGCGTGCAACCCTCAAAACGGAAATGCGGGACAAATACTTTGCGCGGGTGAAGGTTCGCACAATGTCTGGAGGAACTTGCGGGATCAGTTGGATGCCTGATATGTCTGCTTGCCGTTCTTCAATAGAGATGTTGCCGAAGGCTGCTGTTGTCGGGTCTTTCTCTGCTATCTCTTGGAAGGAGAGAATCCGGTCCTGCTGCAGACCATAAAGTGCGTTGAAATTGAACTCCTTCTTAAAGCGTCTGATTAGGTTCTCACCGTGAAACATCAGAAGCTCGTTCGAGAGCTCCCTGGCATATTCCTCCGGACGCTCGCGAATGTCGAAGGGAACGAGATTCACAATATTCGTGGAATCTTGGTCCCACACCCAGCGGAACTTGAGATCCTTCAGCGAGGATATAAAGTCCGCATCCGAAAACCCGAAATGCAAAGCAAGAGTGGACGAATGGTTGTCTAGCTCATTCAGTTGACAACTTCCGTGGAAACGAACGGTTCCTTCTTTGTTAGAGTCAGCAAGGTGCAAACACATTAGCGTCCAGGTCGGACCTTCTCCCCATTCGTTTAGCTGTCCGGCCTCAATCAGGAGGATGTCCGCGGGCACCGGAAACTGATAGAACGCGTCACGAAGCGCGACAATGTCGGGTGAAACTTCGCCGTCATCTTGGAATGGGAATCTTCGCTGGAAGTCCTTGTGCAGGTAGGCTGCAACCTCGGCGAGGGCTGCTCTCCAGGAGTCGGCTGGCAATTGCGTGGAATTGATGCCCTTATCCCTCATCATACTCGTGGCTTCGTCTTGCTGATAAGTGCTGCCTGGGTAACGCGCACGATCTGCTCATCGGTCAGCCCCAATTTCTTTAGCGCCGCAACCGCGTCGTCCTCGCGCTTCTTGCTTCGCTCAGTGTCTTGCTTGAAAACTTGATTGAGAATAACCGGCAGTCCGCCAGCAACACTCGGGTACAGCTCCGCAAGAATGAAGTTTTCAAGCATCTTGCGAACGTGTGAATGACCCAACAAATCGCGCGTGAACTGTACCTTGTTGATCTCAAATGGTTCAAACTCGAATGCCTGCAATTCGATGCGTTCATCTCTGCCTCGCGCCGCATCGAAGTATGCCTTCAGTCGCAGGTTTGTTGCTTGTCGCGCTCCAGGTGACAGGTACTGTCCCACGCGCCGCACCAGGTTATCGGTTTCACCTACATAGAGCGCCCTCAAACTGAGCGTGGCACTGCGCACTGTCCACCGGTATACAGCGGGCCGCGTGTATTTCTCCTTCATGAAGTCCGTGACCTTCTCTGGGAACCGATAGGTGACACCCTGCGAAGACTGCACGTCCGCCCAGTGATATTTGATTTCCAGCGAGTTCATTGTGAGCCGATGACCTTCTTCACCGAGAGAATCATTCCATATGCTAGGATATGCACCAATTCTGCAGGCCCTGTCCAGGGGTTATCGCGGATGGGGGCACCTAAGGCAGACGGGAAGCACAAGAATGGCCACAATTCCGGCGCCCGGACAAATCCTTAGAGGAAGGCTGTTCAGCGAGCCGATGCGGGTGGAGACGGCTGCCCAGATAGGCGACGGAACCTGGCGGCTTGGCCTGGTCGGTACGCTGTCCGAGCGCTTCCGCAGTGTGACTCTATCGGCAGAAGACCTTGCTTCCCTGGAAGTCCTGGCCACTGTCCAAACGTTCAACGGTGACGGATCCCTCCTTAAGTTGGGTATCCAGGCGTACTCTCTCGGGATCGCCTTTGAGTTTGACCCCTACTTCGGCCTATCCGTATCGCGGGTAGACCCGCTCCCCCACCAATTGGAAGCGGTCTACGACTACATGCTTAAGCTGGCCCGCGTGCGCTTCCTCCTAGCAGACGACGCCGGGGCCGGCAAGACCATCATGGCCGGCCTGCTACTCCGGGAGTTAAAGCTACGCGGCCTCTTGGAACGTACACTCATTGTTTGCCCTGCAAACTTGACTTTTCAATGGCAGCGGGAGCTGAAGGACAAGTTCGACGAGAAGTTTTTTGTCCTGCGTGGCTTCGAGTTGCGGGTGCAGTACGGGGTCAATCAGTGGCTCGAAAAGAATCAAATCATAACGTCTCTAGACCTTGCCAAGCGCGGGGACATTCTCCCCAGCCTCCGACAGGCCCACTGGGACCTGGTCATCGTTGATGAAGCCCACCGCATGTCAGCGGCGGCTGAGGACAAGAAAAGCCTGCGCTACCGCCTGGGTGAATTGCTCCGCGACACGACTGATCATAGCTTGCTGCTGACTGCCACTCCGCACAAGGGTGATCCCCTGAATTTCAGTCTCTTCTTGCGGCTGCTGGACGAAGACGCGTATGCAGATGTTCGCTCGATCCGTCAGGCGATGGATCGTCGCCGGGCCCCGTTCTACCTTCGCCGCGTCAAAGAAGCGATGGTCTACTTCCCGGAGCAGCAGCCGGACGGGACCTGGGACGCGCGGAAGATATTCACCAAGCGGATCCCCCACAGCGTGAACTTTCAGATTGACGGTGCAGAGTTCGAGCTTTACCGCGATGTGACTCGGTTTGTGAAGGTCCAGAGCGCCCGTGCCGCAGCCCAAGAGGAAGATCCGAGGGCCAGAGCCGTGGGCTTCTTGATGACCCTGTATCAGCGTCGGCTGGCCTCCAGCACCTTCGCGCTTCACAGGTCGTTGGAAAATCGGGCCAAGAGGCTCGATACGGCACTCAAGCGGGGCCTCCAGTTGATGGCCGAGGAAATCGAGATTCCCGATCCCGAAGACATGGAGGAAATGGAGGAGGCCGAGCGAGAGAAATGGGAAGACCGGGTCGCTCTGATTTCCATTGCCAAGAATCCTCAGCTCGTGCGTGAAGAAATTGCCGAACTCCAGCAGCTCGCTAAAGCAGCGGAGCAGGTAGAAGCTGCTGGCGTCGAAGCCAAGCTCAAGCGCCTGCGCGAGCTACTTAAGGAGCAAGGCTTCTTCGACCAGCCCGAGCAGAAATTGATCATCTTCACCGAGTTCAAGGATACGCTGGACTATCTCGTGGAAAGGCTTCGCTCCTGGGGGTTCAAGGTGGGCTTCATTCACGGCGGAATGAAGCCCGGCTCGCGGGACGAGGAAAAGACTCGGCTGTGGGCGGAGCAGCAGTTCAAGGATGGCGAGTTCCAGATTCTGGTCGCAACGGAAGCCGCGGGCGAAGGTATCAATCTCCAGTTCTGCCACATCCTCTTCAACTATGACATTCCGTGGAATCCGAACCGGCTCGAACAGCGCATGGGTCGCATCCACCGCTACGGCCAGAAGTACGACTGCCTGATCTTCAATTTCGTGGCCACGAACACGGTAGAAGGCCATGTCCTACAACGCCTCCTGGAAAAACTGCAAGAAATCCGGGATGCGCTCAATGAGGATGCCGTTTTCAACGTGGTCGGTGAAATCCTGCCTGCTGCACACATTGATCGCGTACTGCGGGACTACTACGCGGGCAAGCTGGGTGACCAAGACTTGGAAAACCGGCTGCTCCGAGACGTGAACGAGGACCGCTTTCGCGCCATCTGCCAGACCGCCCTGGAAGGCTTGGCAACCAAGAAACTCAATCTAGACATGCTTGTCGAGCGCCGTGCCCGTGCCCAGGAGCGGCGAGTTGTGCCCGAAACTATTGCTCGCTTCCTGACTGAAGCCGCTCCCGTGGCGTCCCTCAACCTGGCACCGCATGGAGCGCTGAAGCACACGTTTGATTCCGGGCCCACGCCTGGCAACCTGCGGCGCTTCGAGCAACAGGCGGACTGGCGGCTGCCGCAACTCGCCAATCGTTATTCCCGCCTCTCAACCGACCGAGGCATAGCCGAGGAGCACGGCCTGGAATGGGTCACGCCCGGGCATCCGTTGTTCGAGGCCCTGCGCCGCAACGCTCTCGAACGCGCCCAGCCCGTGTTCGCCGATGGCGCCTGCTTCCACTCGCTTCAACACGACCGGCCCACGCGCGTGGACTTCTATCGCGCCAGAATCGTGGACGGCCTTGGACAGGTCATGCATGAGCGCCTGTTTGCCGTGGAAATCACAGGCCCTGGGAGACTGGCGCTGCGTGAGCCGACCTTCCTGGGCAACCTGCAATCCGCGCCAGCTCCGAACGAATTACCCGAAGTGGCCACATTGGAAGAGCCAATCGCCTTCCTTCAACAGCAGGCGCTCGCTCCGTTTCTAGAAGAGGTCAGGGCGGAGCGGGTAGACGAAGTGGAACGCATCCGCGAGCACGTCGAGATTTCCCTTACCGAGCTGATTGCAAAGGCCGACGAAGAAATCGGCCGCTTTGAAGAAGACAGAAAACGTGGCGTGGAAGGAGCTGCTGGGTTGCTTGCAATCGCCACTGAGAAGCACGACCAGCTTTGTCGCCGGCGGGAGCGCAGGCTTCAGGAACTAGATCGCCAGAAGGCGCTGACTCTCCAAGCCGTCGAACGGATCACCTCAGTGCTGATCCTGCCGCACCCCGACCGGGAATCTCCCAATCTGCGGCACCTCAGACCGAACAAAGAGACGGAAGAAACGGCCATGCGGGTGGCGACGGAGTATGAGCGTTCGCAAGGTCGCGCCGTTGCCGACGTGCACGAGAAGGACTTGGGCTATGACCTAACAAGTCTCGATACGCGCTCAGGTGAGCTTCGGCTGATCGAAGTCAAAGGCATTGGCGCAAGCGAAGGCGACATCATCCTGACACCAAATGAGCATCGCGTCGCCGAGGACCGCCGCGACTGTTATTGGCTTTATGTAGTAACCGATTGCGGCAAGCCTGAGCCGAAACTCCACACCGTGGTGGACCCGGCCCGACATCCGTGGAAGCCGATCACCAAAGTGGATCACTACCAGCTTCCAGTCGCCCAGATCAGGAGTGAATAAAGAGACGTGCCAAGCCTCAGCCAAAGAGCGCGTCTCGCCGTCCTCCTGGTGTATATAGGATTGCTCTTCGTGGCTTGTAAGATCGCCCTGGGGGCCTGGATTCCCCCCACCAGCGCGAAGGGCCTTTGGTTCTACTCTGGCCTTGCGTCTCTATTGCTGGGCAGCCTTCTTGTAAGCCCCTTTTTCACGAAGCCGGCCGATGCCATATCCTATGCAGTCGCGGGGCTAGTCGGCCTCCTAGCGGTTAACCTGTGGCCTTTGCCCACAACTGCTCTGTTCGACCGAATCGCTTGGTCCGTGACGGCGGTCTATGCTGGGTCCGTCTGCCTGAGTGGGATTGTTTCCATTGGTTTCAAGGATTCTTCCTCCGGTGCCCTTCGGAAGATCTCTGGCGCTCTGTATGCATACTGCGACATCTTCGGAGGCCCAAGGTCTCTCTTTTCCGTGATCTTCCTGTTCGCCTTGGTCGTCTTCCACAGGGACGCACCGCGGGAATTTGTCACCATAGGAATCGCTTGGGCCCTCGTCGTTGGTCTTCATCCCTTAGAGTCATTAGGCGAACTCATCCGACGGTGGTTAGACATCTGGAGTGTGAAGGAGCCCACTGAGGTTTTGGGGGAGGTCATCGCAAGGCAGACCCCCCGGGTCGTACTCATTAGGCAGACAACCAAGGACCAGGTGCCGTTTGGATCCATAGTCCTTCTTCCTTCGATCAGTGGGACATGGACCCTTGCCCTCTCCTTAGATTATGTGGGATGGGTGACCTGCTCCCCGAAAACTAGTCCAACCAAAATGTAGCTTCTCTGGGGTAAAACGACCCGAGAGGAGCGAGCCATGAAGAGGAGCCGGTTTAGTGAGG
>JAKEER010000799.1 GCA_022616615.1 Acidobacteriota bacterium | reverse complement strand
CTCACGGTCGGGCTACTGACAGCGCCGGCGCCAGTCAGTAGCCCGCGCGTCAGCAAGGGCTCCGGCCCGCTGCGGGCTGCCCGCCACTTTTAATTGCACCCGCTGCCGGCAGCAACAATGAACGTGCGAGGACCACCGAGAACGATCTAGGCCAAGCGGTACGGCCACGGCAAATCGCGGGCTCTGCCGGCGCGCGGAAGCTGGCTGCCACAATTGACACGACCACCACTCTCGGTGCGAGCAGACCCACGGCACTGTTTATTACTGAACATCGCAAATTATAGTGACAACTCCCGTGTGTGCTGTTCGCTGCGTTCGCAGGCTGGATTCGGCTCCCCTCGCCCCAACACGGGAGAGGGGTTGGGGGTGAGGGGGAATCCGATAGAGTGAATCAGTACGCGGAATCCAGAGCTGGATGAGGATTCTCGAGCCCGGCGGCATCAATCAGCCGTTGTTCGCCCCCTCACCCCATGAAGGCTTCTCAAGCCTTCATCCTCTTCCCGCGTTGGGGCGAAGGGAGCGGAGGTCGATTGAGTTTCTCGATAAGCCACGAATTTCCTCACTATATTCTGCGATGCTCAGTAAGGGGGAGTTTGACGGAGCCCTGGAAGCAAACCGCCCATTCCTTGTCGAAACAAGAGTGTGACTGTATAATCGACGCGTATTCCACGGCCCGCCACGGTTTCATCTCTGGAGCGCCGCTCACCAAATGCCGCGAATAATTCAGAAACAATGAGCACTCTTTTCCTTCGTCTCACCATCGCCCTATACTCCATCGGACTGCTTCATTCGTTTCTTACCATCATCACGCGCAAAAAGACCTTGTTTCGAGTTGCTCTGGCGGGCATCGGTTTGGGCTTCCTGTCCCATGGGCTCTCGATCCTTTATGCCTGGCTCGAGCTAAATCATCCTCCGATTACCGACAACCACGGAGCACTCTCTTTTTTTGCGTTTGTCATCGTCCTGGCTTTCCTGATTTCCTATGCCCGTTACCGCCTCGACTCGTTGAGTGTGTTTGTCTTTCCGCTAGTCTTTATTCTCACGCTGGCTGCCAATCTCATTTCGTCGCCGCAAACGCCTCGCCAGGAAATCTTGAGGAGCTTGTGGTTTTACGTCCACATTCCCACAACGTTTCTTGGATACGCCGCCTTCTTTGTCGCTTTCTCCGCCGGCATCATGTACCTGATTCAGGAAAACGAACTTAAGCGCAAGCGGCCGCAAGCCTTTTATTACCGGCTGCCCTCGCTGGAGATTTGCGATGACCTGGGATACCGCTCGTTAAGCATCGGGTTCCCTTTGTTGACGATTGGCATTGTGGCGGGGGCGCTCTGGGCGAACCGGGCGCTCGACCAACCCTGGGGCTGGGATCCGAAAATCATCTGGTCGCTCATCACGTGGCTGATCTACGCCGTGCTTATTCACTATCGGCTCTCGGCGGGGCTTCGCGGCAGGCGCGCCGCGTTAATGTCGATTGTCGGGTTTGTCATCGTGCTCTTTACCTTCATTGGAACCCGTCACCAGGGCAGCGCCCACTCTTTCATACAGCAATGAACGTTGTCCTGGTGGGCCTCAGTCACAAGACAGCCCCGATCAATATTCGCGAGAAGCTGCATTTTCCTGAACGCCAGCTGCCTGAAGCCTTGGAGCTGCTCCGCTCCCGGTATGAGGTTCAGGAGAGCATGATTCTTTCCACCTGCAACCGGGTTGAAGTGCTGGCGCAGACATCCAACCTGCCCGAAGGGGTTCGGCGGGTCAGGGACTTCATCTGCAGCTTCCACAAAGTCTCCTATGACACGCTACGGGAGTTTCTCTACGACTTCACGCAAATCGACGCCGTGCGCCATGTCTTCCGAGTTGCTGCAAGCCTTGACTCGATGGTCTTGGGAGAGCCTCAGATTCTTGGGCAGGTGAAGAACGCTTTCACCACGGCTCAGAATGTGGGAACGATTGGCGTCACGCTCGGCCAACTGATGAACCGCGCGTTTTTTGTGGCCAAACGCGTCCGCTCCGAAACAACTATTGCCAGTTCGGCCGTTTCCATCAGCTACGCAGCCGTCGAGCTGGCTAAGAAGATCTTCAACGAGCTGAAAGGGAAAACCGTACTCATCCTGGGCGCCGGCAAGATGAGCGAGCTGGCAGCCAAGCATCTGGCCTCCAGCGGCGTGTCTAAAGTGCTTGTCTGGAACCGCACTTACCTCCGCGCGGTCGAACTTGCTGAAATCTTCAAAGGCGAGGCAATTCAAACAGAAGATCTCTTCAGGCACATCGAACGCGCCGACATCATTATCAGTTCAACGGGTTCGCCCACCTTTATTCTGAATAAGGACGATGGCCAGAGGATGATTCATCTGCGCAAGAACCGTCCGGTCTTCATCATCGATATCGCGGTTCCTCGCGACGTCGATCCGGAGATCAACAAGGTCAGCAACATTTTCCTGTACGACATCGACGACCTGCGCAACGTCATCGATGCCAATCTGCGGCAGCGCCAGCGCGAGGCACAATCGGCGGAAGAGATTGTGCGCCAGGAAGTAGAGCTATTTCTGGAGCATTCGCGCGCACGCGACGCCACGCCGGCAATTGTTACCTTGCGGGAACATTGGGAAGCCATTCGGAGGGAAGAACTGGCTAGAGGAAAGAAGCGTTTGGGAGAACTGACCGACGAGCAGGAAGCGGCCCTGGAAAACCTGACTCAGGGTCTGATGAATAAGATGCTGCACGGCCCCATCTCCGAGTTGAAGCGCCTGAGCCGCCAGCCAGCAAATGAGGATCACATCGCAGCCATCAAGCGGATGTTTGGGTTGAAGGAGTAGTTCGCTGTCCGTCGTCCTATAGCCACCGACGTGAGGCGGTGGCGCCCTGGCGAATCCGCCTCGTTACCTCGGCGGCTACACTGCCCGGTCAAGCCGTGTTTGCTGCAGATCGGCGGGCCGGTTGCCCCTGGCATTGACAGTCCGTTAACTCAAGATTTAGGAGAACCTCTTCATTGACAACCACCCGTCCAGCCCACCCGTTGACCATCGGCTCCCGCGGCAGCAAGCTCGCTTTGTTTCAAGCCAACTGGGTGAAAGGCCAGCTAGAAGCCAACCATCCCGGCCTCAAGGTCGTTATAGACATCGTCAAGACGTCCGGAGACGTCTTTCTCGACGCGCCTTTAAGCCAGATTGGAGGAAAGGGACTTTTCACGAAGGAGATTGAAGACGCGTTGCTGGCAGGCAAGATCGATCTGGCGGTTCACAGCCTCAAGGATCTGCCTACAGTCCTTCCCGACGGGCTCTCTCTGGCGGCAGTCAGCGCACGCGAAGATGTGCGCGATGCGTTTGTTTCCAACAAGCATCGCCGCCTGGCTGAGCTTCCAACAGGCGCTCGCGTCGGCACTAGCAGCCTGCGGCGCCAGTCGCAGTTGCTGCGCCTGCGGAGTGATCTTGAGGTAGCGAATCTCCGCGGCAATCTGGACACGCGGATCCGCAAGCTGGATGAAAACCAGTATGATGCTATCCTGCTGGCATGTGCCGGACTCGACCGGCTCGGATATCAAGACCGAATTGCCGAGCGACTCCCCATACAGCAAATTTGCCCAGCCGTCGGCCAGGGCGCCTTGGGAATCGAGACTCGACAAACGGATGAGGAGACACGGAAGCGGCTCCAGTGCCTGCACGACAGTGCCACATGTCTTGCCGTGACCTCAGAAAGAGCTTTTCTTCGGCAGTTGGGTGGTGGCTGCCAGGTTCCAATCGCGGGCTATGCCTGGGTGGAAGAATCGCGGCTTCAGATGCTGGGTCTCGTCGCCAGCCCGGACGGGAAGCATCTTTTCCGCGGCGAGGCTCACGCGCCGCTGGAAGATGCGGAGCGCTTGGGCAAACACCTGGCCGAGAAACTGCTGGCCGGAGGAGCCAGGGAGATTCTGAAGGCTCTCTAGGTTCAGTCAACCAGTCTGAGTCCGGCTTCAGTATCCCCTGAGCTAGGACATGCTTGTGCCTGGTCCATTCTACGAAGTATGCCATTCGAGGTCCCTCAACTAGTTGCTAAGCCATGAATAACAAATATCGAGCTCCACGGAATCGCACCCTGGGCTTCAGCGACACTGAACGCGCCGTTCTCGTGTCCCGTCTTCTGCATGTCGCACATCCCCTGACAGCCGAAGAGCTCTTGGGTCGAACGATCTGTCAAAACCTGGCAGACGTTCTCCCTCACTTGCCGTCACAGTTTGTCGATCTTCTAATCATTGATCCGCCATACAATCTCGACAAATCGTTTAACGGCAGTTCATTCAAGAGTCAGTCGCCCGAGGGGTATGCCGAGTGGATCGACTCTTGGCTGGGAATGCTCCGTACGGTCCTGAAACCGACAGCTTCGCTGTACGTCTGTTGCGACTGGCGGTGCTCTTCCGCGGTAGAGCAGGTCGCAGGACGCTATTTCCACATCCGAAATCGCATTACCTGGGAGCGCGAGAAAGGGCGAGGGGCCCTTCGGAACTGGAAAAACTGCTCCGAGGACATTTGGTTTTTTACGGTATCGAATGAATACACTTTCAATGTCGAGGCCGTCAAGCTGAAGCGACGGGTGATCGCTCCCTACACCGACGAGGACGGCGCGCCAAGAGACTGGACAAAGACAGATAACGGAGGTTTTCGGCTAACGTGCCCATCGAATCTATGGACTGACATTTCCGTGCCGTTTTGGTCGATGCCGGAGAATACAGACCACCCAACACAGAAACCCGAAAAGCTGATCGCAAGACTCGTTCTCGCAAGCTCGAATCCCGGCGATGTAGTCCTTGATCCATTTCTCGGCTCTGGCACTACGTCGGTCGTCGCCAAGAAGCTGGGTCGGATGTTTACTGGAATAGAGATTGATGAGTTCT
>JAKEER010000798.1 GCA_022616615.1 Acidobacteriota bacterium | reverse complement strand
GGTTGCGAGCTCGCCAAGCCGGTTCCACGCCACGACGCGGTGCCACTCGGTCCGCTTCTGCCACTCGCCTTGTGCGTTTTTCCAGGAACGCTGAGTGGCAACTGAAAAGACGGTGTACGAAACGTCCTTGCCTTGCACCTGGCGTCGCTCCGGGTCTTTCCCGACAAAGCCGATGATTTGAATTGTGTTGAGATACATCTTTTTTCTCCTTTTTCTGCCCTCTTCGATTGGGGCACCCAAAAGCGAGTGGATACTGCTCCCAAAGCAAGGTGCCGCATTTCGGGAGGGACCCGTGGGTTCAGGGAGGAACCGGAAAAGCAGAGGCAACGAAGCTGCCGGGCGCAGGAATTATCCCGAAGCCGTGCCCAAGGAGAAGGGGCCGGAAAAAGGGGAGTCAGATGTATCGAGCCAAATCTGGCGTACGTGGGCCGGAAGGTTGGAGGACCTAGCCAGTGGTTTCGGACCGTGGGCTTGGCGATTTGAGGCGAAGGTCTTGGGACCTAGGGGAGCTCACTCACGTTCGTCGAGTTCGTCGAGTTCAATGAGTGGCCGTTCATCTTTCCACCAGAGCAATGTCAAGACTGTGTGCGGCGCAATGCGAACTGAATCTTCTCTCACGCCGTGTCGCTTAGCGTTGGGGTATTGGAACCATTGGTCGGCGTAAACGTCCAATGGCCCTTTGTTCCATGCTTGGCCTCGTAGGAGGTCGTAAGCAACAGTCCCGCTGCCGGGAGTGTCTCTGGGCCAGAGACTCGCCGGAAGTGAAGGGCCACGGATAAACCAACGACGCTTTCCCATGTCGTTACAAACGACCATTGCGGGAAACGAGCCGTGCTCAACGAGACGGATTGCGGTTGCTGTAAGGCTGGTTTCAAATTGATTCGCTAAGTCCTGGACGGTCGAAAATGTGACCTCTCTCTGTGCCGCACGAAGACAGAACATGAACTCTGGCAAGAGAAGGTCGGCGGCAAAACGGTTAGCTCGCTGCTCCGGGTTGTCCTGAGACCATTCAGTGAAAAAGGCTTTCTCCGTGCAAGCAAATGCAACCTTCCCCCGATCGCGCAGCCAGTGTCCCAGTTCATGCGCACCGGAGAATCGCTGGCGCGGCCTAGATGCCCGATTGTCAACCGTAATGATCGCGCGCTCGTGGAAACCGATGATCCGGGCCTCGCAGCCTTCGAGGGGTTCGTAAATGATTGTGGCTCCACAGTGTTCAGCGATAGCCTCAAGCAGGATTTCCCGAGGGTCGAAGATTCCCAGTTCTTCCAGGAGCTTAATTGGAGTGACGTATTGGGAAGTATCCTTCATTAATTTTCTTCGGTTAGCTTCTGGACTTCCGACAGTACGCCCAAAACGTCTAGCTGTCTAAGCAGGCTTTCGATATCGGCGTCAGTCAAGCTTTCAAAGTCACGGTGCTGGGCTGTAAGGAGACCCGACCGCATGTCCGGCTTGGCGGCAAAGACGGACGCTAACAATTGGCGACGGTCTTGAGCAGAATCGGAAAATCTATGAGGTCTTTGGTGCATTTCTTCGATGCGGTGTTGGTATTGCACTTGGGCAACGTGAAGGTTTTTTTGCAGCTCTGTCTTGAGAGCGGCGTGCAGGAGCTCCCGAAAATGCTCTGCGACAGCGCCCGGATCCCCGGCTTCCTCTTGGGTCTCCGCTAGAATCTCGTGGTCTGAAGTCGTTACGACAGATTCGGCCAAGGCTTCCATGAGGTTCCGGAGCTCCTTCTCGTAGTCTTGAGACTTCTTAGACATGGCCTTGCCTCCCGTCTGCCGGCGCGCGTAGCCTGCGGCGCATTCGCTTCAAGGCAGCATCGTAGTCATTCTGAGAAACATCCAAGAGAGCTTGGATTTCCGGACCGTTTCTTCCCTCCCGCAACCCAGCGATGATGAGAGAAACCAGTGCATCTTCCCCGAAGATTCGGTCAATCTCGTCCAGCCGTTGTTTTGCGGCAAGTGTTCGCTCTGCATCTGGCGAGCAAGAGGGAGCCAGTTCAAGAGGGCTTTGTGTTTCGCCGTTTGGTTGGGTAACCAATACGTCGGCCTCCGTAGAAACTGGTTCCCGCTGCGCCTGTTCAAGCCAATGGTTGGCACTGCTTCGCATCACACCAAGAAGATGGACATAGAAGTCGGGCACCTTTTGTCTGTTCCACCTTCTGTCACCATTGAGGGTGGCTTTCATTGCTTCCTGGAGGAGGTCTTCGTGGTCGCGGGAGGCTCTATGGGGGAGTCCTCTGATCAAGAAACGTGCATATTTCTCTAAACGCAAGAGTTGGGGTCGAGTGAGTCCCTTGATGGCCGCGGAGACTTCAAGCGGGCTGGCAGCTTGCTCCTTGGGAATTCTCATTTGATTCCCAGTGTCCGTTACGAGAATGCCGGGGCACGGCACAGCCGGACATCCTCCACGTATATATGCCTGAAAATCAGGGAACTCAGACATTTTTTTTCGAACGTGTCCGAAAACCCTGTGAAAAGGGCATAAGGATATGGAGAGGCATTGGAGCGCATGATGCCCAACCAGGAGCACAAATGACAACGAGCGAGAGACTTCGCGTGACAGTTCACTATCCGGCTGCGGGAGAACCCTTCAAAGACGAGGCTGACCGCTCTGAAACGGTTGGACAGTTAAAAGGCCGTGTTTTGGAGGCGTTCGGACTCACGGAGGGACAGTTGCCTGACGGTAATGTCGCCACCTACACCCTCTTCCACCAAAAGACACCTCTGGAGAACATGGCCCAAACGCTGGGAGAGATTGCTGGTGACCAAAAAGTGTTGCAGTTGAAGTTGAGCCAGCAGATCGTCCAGGGGAGTTGAAGCCGTGCCCGACGAGATAGCGGCGCTCAACTTGGGAGATGACCTTCGCGAGGCATTAGCCTGTGCAGACGCGGCACGGTGGAAACTAGAGAGCCCCAGCCCCCTTGAGGTTTGGGTCTCGATGTCCCCTGCGAGCAACCCGGAAGAAGTGTTTCAGGCGAGGCTCCTTTGGACACAATACCCAGAGTCACCACCATCGCTGAAATTCCGGGACCCGGCAACTGGGCGCTTGGATTTGCCAAGTGCCTGGCCAAACGTTCGTGGGTTCCGTCCGACAAGCCTCGATGCGTGTGTGAACTGGTGTGCGGAAGGATTCAACCTCCATCCGGAGTGGCGGTCCGATCCAAGACTCCGATGGGATTCGCGCGGAAACGTCTTACTCAAGGTCCTGCGAATACTCCAGGACGAACTGGACAACCATTTTCAAGGGAGATTCCGGGGATGACTTACTTCCCTGAGGTTGAAACGTGGCGTATTCCTGACGCAGCGATGGTCGAGTCCCTAGCGGAGATGGCACGCGACGGGAGGGAGGGCCGAGAGGGAATAGTCTTGTGGCTCGGCAGGCGTGACAATGGCGCGGCGGAGATAAGCCATTTGGTTGTCCTTCGAGGCAAAGGAATCGTTAAGGAGCCCGATCTGCTCATCATCGGCGCTGAGCTCATGAACGACGTAGCGGATTTGGCTATTGAGCTAGGCGTCTGTCTGGTCGGCCAAATTCACTCGCATGGAAAATTGTACGGGACAAACCTATCGCCAACGGATCGGAAATACGGAATTGTCGTTCCATTCTTTCTTTCCCTTGTTGCTCCTGACTACGCATTGCGGCCAGACACACGGATCGAAGAGTGTGGAGTTCACATATTTGAACCGAGTATTGGTTATCGGCGACTTACACCGCCGGAGGTTCTTGCGCGGATTCGAGTGGTCTGCGGAGAGAGCGTACCAGTTCTTACGGTTGGTGAAGGTGAGTGATGGAAAGTCGGCATTTTAGTCGCCCACTAGCTACCGCTGCGCGCCTCGGAGACTTCGCGCCTGACCGGCATCTGTTCACCAACAAGAAAGTGCTACTGACCGGAGAGGTTGCGACACTTGCGACCGCCAATGGGAGGGAGTGCTTCTTGGCGGGCCTTCGGCTGCTCGTGAGAATTTGCTCAAAGATCACGGTTTCGCTGCCCAGCGAATGTCACGAGCTCAGGACGGAAGCCACAAGAATTGCCGAGCATATCGCGTTCGGTGGGCCTATTCGGTTTATAGACTGCACTTCGGACTCTGGAGCATTCGACGCCATTCTCTCAGTTGGGACTGAAGCCAGGCGCGATTTGCCCTGGACCGTAATCAATTCCAACGGATGGCTAGCTCGTGTTTCATCCGGGAACACGCCTCTCGATGCGCGCTGCGATCAAAAGAACCCCATCGGCGCGCTGGGTGCTGCGTCGCTGGGAGTTGGAGAGGTCTTTAAGCGTTTGATTGGCTTGAAAGGGGGTCGAGGGACATTGCTGGATGGCTTTTCCTTTTCGCTGTTCTCTTACGGAGCCGGAGAAACCAACCCGGGCCCCATCCTACCGCAAAGCCTGCACGCCGATTCCCTTCTGCTTGTGGGTATCGGCGCAATTGGCAACGGCATCGTTCACCTTCTCAGCCAATTGCCGATTTGCGGTTCTGTCTACGTTGTGGACAATCAAGCGTTTTTGATCGAAAACCTCGGAACTTGCCTTCTAATCGGACCTGCGGACTTGGGCGTTGCTAAGGCCGAGTTTGCTTCGCGCATTCTCAGTCCAACGGTCGAAGCACGTTGGTATGGTGAAGACTTTGTGTCCTTTCGCGAGAAATTGGGGAAAGAAATCCCGTACCCGAAAGCAGTTGTGGGGGCTCTGGACAATATCGAAGCTCGTCATCAGGTTCAGGATTTGTGGCCCGACTTGGTCATTGACGGAGCAATCGGAGATTTTGGCTGCCAGGTGAGTTGTCATAAATGGGGGCCGGACGTCGCGTGCCTAAAATGTCTGTTCCGTCAGCCACTCGGAGAACCCGCAGAGCGAGGGGCGAGCCGCGCCACAGGACTTAGCGAGGAACGCGTAAGACAGCCTCTACAGTGTGTAACGACTGACGATGTGAGGAAAGCTGCGTCTGATAGGCAGGAGTGGCTTGGTGCGCGTGTCGGGGTCCAGATTTGCTCGGTTATTCAAGAAGCCATGGCACAGCAACTCTCAAGAGAAAGGCTCCCTGAGAGTTTCGCGCCGTCAGTTCCTTTTGTGGCGTGCTTCAGCGCCGCCATGGTGGTCGGCGAGCTAGTCAAATCACTTTCAGGTTTAGCCACTCTATTAGAGCCGCGCTTCCAGTTTGATTTTCTTCGTGGGCCGGGCCTTGGAGAGTTCTTCCCCCAATCGCAGCGGCCTGACTGTGTGTGCGTTGCTCGTCGGCGGAACATTGAGCTCGTAAGAGCGAAACGGTTTCGCGCTGGGGAGCAGTACACTACGAGCCCGCGCTAGGCAGGCGGGGCCGGATGCTCCGGGCTGATGGCGGTAAGGATGCGATTCGCGGTTTGCTGGATGCGGTCAAGGCTCTCGGTGAGAAGCTTCGCGTCGCCTTCGTACAGCTGGATGTAGTCCTGCGCTGCGGTTCCGGTTTCAAGCCCGATGGAGTTGCACACGACGAATGAGACGGCCTCAGCTTCGGTCTCGCGGACGCGCTTCGAGGTTCCATTGCGCCGGTTGTCGCGATGCAGCATTTCGTGAGCGAGCTCATGAACCAGAGTGGCGAACTCCTCGGCGGGCGCTTGGGCCGGTAGGAGGGTAATCTTTCCGCCAGCGGAAGTGCCACGCGCCGGCGCGATGTCCTCGGAATATTCGAGCGCGATGCTCTGCTCGGCTACGAGCGTCTTGAGCCGTGCGAGATTGTCGTTGGGGTCGCCTTGCACGTTGGCGATTTCGGGAAGCGGCTGGCCGTCCGTTTGGGTGATGTCGAACACGTAAGCGCCACGAAAAGCGACGACGGAGCGTTCGTCGGTCATCTCAGGCTGTTGGGCCTCTGTGGTTTCCTTGCGACGGACAACGGGCGCGATGATGAGAATACCCTTCTCGCCTTTCTTCACGAATCGTCCGAGCTTGTGCCAAGCGTGAAAGCCTGCCACGTATGTAGCAGTCGGCTTCTGGGTCGCAATCAGCATGATGTTGCGCAGGCTGTAGCGGTGGAACTTGGCCATTGCGGACAAGTAGCTGGTCAGAGTTTCGCTGCGGCCTTCGTTGAGCGCAGCGATAAGCTGCTCGATGGCCTTGTTTGTGATTTCTTTGATTTTTTCGTTTTTCATTTGCGTTCTCCTGTGAGGTGATTTGGTTCCTTCACCCAGGACAGAGGAACCAATCACCGAGCCCACAGGGGAACGCATAGGCTTTCAGATTGACCGGCTGGAGCGGATGGCAACGGGCGTGACAGGACGTTTTGCCTGGCGCGCGCGTGTGCTAGCGGAGGCTGTGGGGAGTTGTGTCGGTATATTAGGTCTTAGAAGTAGTGCCCGAGGAAAGAGACACTTGAACAAGCATGGTTAGTTTGCGCACAGATACTGTGTCCTTGTAGGCTTCGAAAGCCTCTCGTAGGTCCTTACGTGAATACGTCATGTTCCCACGTTCCTCCGTAATCCCATTTTTCAATTCTCGTTTAGAGGTAGGTACATCTCGACAAGAATTGCTTCTAACTGGGGGGCGATCTTATGCTCTGCAGTCTCCTTCAACAGCTTCAAGGTGAAGTTCAACGCTGAGACTACCGCAATGGACACATCTGGGAATGGCTCCTCTGAAAACTTCGTTGAAAACTCCACTTGAGCGTTGCCTGCGGCATCTTTCTTCATTTCATAGTAGTGCGAAAACGCTCCCATGTTCGGGTGCGCGAATTCACTAAGGAAACTGTACTCGGTGACGGGTTGTCCTTTGTGCCCCGTCCATTCGTCATAGCAGCGGATTATCTTTCCAATCTCTCGCGGTGCGGCATACTCCGCCCCACCTTCTCCCTTTCCGTACTCTTCTCGCATGTAAAGACTACCCATATTGATCTCGTGAAGGAACTCCCACGCAGGCAGCCAAGTCCGTGGCCGCGAGAAACTGATGAACGTGCTTATGAACATAGTAGGCGTGCGCGCCCATCTCAAAGAGCGTGTCCAGCACTCCGTTGGAGGTTGAGCGGCGGTTCTCAGACCCGATTGGCATAGAATCGGGCTGCGAATCCTATTTGAAAGGAGAGAACCGCCG
>JAKEER010000797.1 GCA_022616615.1 Acidobacteriota bacterium | reverse complement strand
TGGTCACCCGATCCCGGCTGAGTGCGCTGATTTCCCAAATCAACCCTCATTTTCTGTTCAATGCCCTCAATACCGTTGGGGTGCTGATCGAAGAGAACCGGGAAGAAGCTCGGCGCTTGACTATCAAGATGGCCAACATCTTCCGCCAGACACTGCGGGCTTCAGAACGAGAGATGGTCAGCCTACATGAGGAACTCAGCTTCATTCAGGATTACCTGGAAATTGAGAAGGCGCGATTTGGTGAAAGGCTTCGCGTGGAGCAGACCGTTTCGGTTGATAACGCCGAGATTCCCTGTTTTACTTTGCAGCTGTTAATCGAGAATGCTATCAAGCACGGAGCCTCACCCAAGATTGGAACGACAACCATTCGTATCCTGGCGCTCCAGGAGAAAGATCGAGTCCAGATCCAGGTCTCGGACGACGGAGTGGGTATGCCCACGGATGCCCTAGACCACATCCTGGAAAGGGGCTACGGACTGCGGAATCTTATCGACCGCCTCAATATTCTCTATGCTTCAGACTTCTCGTGGCACGTTGAGAGTGAATTTCAAAAAGGAACCGTTGTGTCTCTGCAGCTTCCCTTTTGTCCCTCGGTTCGCGCCGAGTAGTGGCGATTCGGCGGCGCCGTCGGCTTTGCTGAGGCCTGATTTGGGGACGTGGAATTGTTTCGTGTTCCGTTGTATTCTCTCGCAGCCCATTTGAATACTCGGGCACGAGAACAAGGAGACGGCACATGGCAATCATTGGTACCCACATGCTGCTTTACTCGTCTCAAGCAGACGCTCTGCGTGTAATGCTACGAGATGCGTTCGGTTTCAAATCCCTGGACGCGGGTGGCGGCTGGCTCATTTTTGCGCTACCTCCATCAGAGCTCGGAGTGCACCCTGCGGAGAGTCCGACATATGAATCCGGTGTTCGCCATCAGGTTACGTTCATGTGTGACGACATCCGAGCGACAATCGCCGAACTGCGCATGAGGGGCGTCCAAATCGATGGCAAGCCAGAAGATGAGGGCTACGGCGTCACAGTGATGATGACATTGCCGGGTGGCGTGCAGGTCATGCTATATGAGCCGCGCCACGCCATGGCTATCACCCCAAGCAATACAAACGCAGGCTAGAGCGGGCCGCGTGTGGAAGAGGTTGGCGAAACAAAGGGGGGTCGAACGCCGGCTAGCTCTTGCCTAGCTAGCGCTGACAATCCGTTTCACTTTCCGAATACGCCGTCATACGTCAGCTTGACTTGGTTTTGGTAAACACTAGCCGACTTAACTGGCCAAACTGTTTGCTCATAGAGCGCTTACGCTGAGACTAAGGTTCAAACAGATTTGGCCGGTTAATTTTAACTTTTGGGGACTGATTCTTCTTGAACTGACTCGACTGCCGCCACTTTCATGAGCTTTTAGCTTCCAAACCTCCTATCCCGGTGTCCTCAAAGCCCTCGGGACGGAGTACGATCTTTCAACTTTGATAAATACGACATCTTGCGAGCATTGGTGGTAGGCGATATTGCCATGTCGGTGGACGCCAAATTGCCGCCTAATTCGTGAAGGTACCCCACTCCGACGAATCAACCGTCTGAGGAAACGCTGGGTCTTGCTTTCGGCGTCTTCATCCGTGCGATGCGCCGCCGGTGCTTCTCATCTAGCCACTCATGGTACGAACTCATACCGAGATGGACCTGCTGGGAGAAGCTACATAGCTCTTCAATGTCGCGTCGTATATACACCATTTCGGCATACTTCGCCCTGTCGCCATAAGCCTCGTGCAACTGTCGATCCCAACGAAACTGAGAAAATAGCTCTTTGCCTGTGAGGATGAGGACGGCATTGAGAAGCTTTCCGGTGCGAAGGGATTTCCTTCCGCGCAAGACGATTCGCGTCAGGGCCTTGATCTCACCCGCGTTGAGAGTTTCGCGAAATGTGGCAAAGCAAAGAACTGCACCTGGAAAGAGCTTAGCCATGTAGCGCGCCTTGGCGAAGTCCTCCGCTTTGAAGACATTAAAGGACTTGCATTCGCCTAGGAGGAGGAATGGAGATGTCGCATGGCTGAAGCGATTGGGGCGCGCGAACATGCCGAAATCGGCTTCTACCTCTTTGCCCTCGGCATTGGTGAGCCGAAAGCTCGGCAGCCACGTTGACTCGCGAACAACCTCTTCGACCAAGAAGTGGAGAGTTGAAGCCACACAATAGGCGCCATGGGCGAAGTGCTCGGCTGCGAAGGGTCCGATCACCTTATAAGCCCAGTCCTCTCTGCGAGGTGGAAGAGCTGAAGGAAACGCTACGGATCCGAGACATCTCGGACACGTAACCGTGGGAGCGAGTGAATTCAAAGTATGCCAACTGGAGTGATTGCACTCTTTACAACGCAACGTGAGTCCGACAGTCAGAACTCCGGCGTTGATGAGCACATTGAAGAAGTTTGTTACCGCAATCTCTGGACCTGGCGTTGTGCGTTTCACAACTTCAAGAGTGCTTGGGTATGGCGCGTACGCTTTCCGGACCTTCCTCGCTGGCATGGCGTCAGTTTCGATTTCGAAATTTTCCTGCGCTAGGCGGTCAAGGAAGCGCAGCAGTTTGGGCGAGCGCGCGACGATATTGAACGCAGTCCGCCCAGCGCTTTGATGATCTGCTCACAGGTATCTCCTGCGGGAGACATCGCAAGGCTTAATCCCTTGCTCTTGGCGAACGCAGTGAAGACGTTTATTGGACTGGGAGCCCACAAGAATCTAAAGGTGGAAAACCTAGCCGCCGTGGTCACAATTCCTTCCTGCGATATCCAGACCTTCTCGTCGGGAAAATCACGGATGAGACCGGTCAGTTCGCCACTCGCCCACGGAATAACCGGAGCACCGCCCGGAACAGATTCCAGCACATTTGCGCATGCATGCTGTGAGGATGCATATCGGTCGTCTTCCAGAAATTTCGGAACCGCAGTGGACACGTGCAGGCCGGAGCCGATGAGGTGGGAGTCAAACGCTCGTGGTGCTTTCGGTGACCGTTTGCGGCTCCGCATGATCGGCGCTGCGTCCCCACTCCTCCCATATCCGTGGCACCCGCATGTCGATAGTTACTGCCATGTGGGGCTCGCTTTGCTGAGGGCGCTTAAGGGTAGCCACAAATGCTTGCATATCCGCTTGGCTGCTACTCGGTGAGCAAAGAAACGAAGCATGATGATAGGCATTTGAGGGTGGCGGGTACGGTCGATAACTCTTTTCGATGAATTCTTCGCAGAAGCCGGTAAGGGAGGGGGCCAGAGATGCCGGGAGCGGGGTGATATCCCATCCGAGCGCACGTAGATTCCAAAAATCAATCAAATCGAGAGGCGAGCGCTCATCCATGTAGTACAGCTTCGAATCGATGCTCCAACTGTTGCGCCTCGTCTCCAATCCATGTGCAGCGACACGAAGCGGGTAGAGGTACTTGTGGCCTAATAACTTGGTATAGTCTGCGGCCGCGAAAGACTTGCGCTTGCCGTCCAAGGCTTTCAGGAAGTGGACCGCGCAATCCCCGACAGGCCCTTTTTCTGGAAGCGAACCGAAAAGAGCAGCATAGACCGGGGTGTATCGAGCATCGGAGCTTGTTGGGATGACAACCTCTGGCGGATGACGCTGAACGAAGCGGAAAGTGGTTTCGTAAAGATCGGCGATGATCGTCCGTAGATCCACACCATAGCTGCAACTACCGCGATCGTCACGACTCAGAAGGTGGTCGAAGGTGATGGTGCGACTCTTGGGAAAGTTGAGGAATGCTGTCGAACCCGGTTCCATTTCAACGATGATGTCGGGCTGAAACGCTTCCACCAGACCCTGGACCAAGGCTGTCGCTTTGATTTTCTTTCGATACGGCTCTTTGTAGCGATCAGGAACCCGCCTGAACAGGGGCAGGACGAAATTGTACGGTCCTCCCCAAAACACGGAGTTCGCCTCAAAGACCCGCATCAGGGCGGTTCCATCCTTGGGATTGACAGCAAAGGCCAATCGCAATGGCCGAATTCTTACACTTGCTTTTTCCATAAGGGAGTTGGAACCAAATACGCGCCGATCCGATTGTCGCCCAAAACACCAAAAGGGAGCCATACGTTCCGCCCGGCTTCAATAAGTTACGCCCAACTGGTCGGATCAGTAACGAGAAACGCCGTAGCTTTTACGAACCAACTTGGTCGTGTGGCTGAACCGGAAACTCTGAACCGCTGCACTTTACGGCCGATGTCGGGGAAAACTCGCATTCTGGGCGGCTGCGGTGATCAACGCCAAAGCAGAACCTTATTTCAATCCCGTTATCCAACGTTAACAACAATATTACTCAACGTTCATCCGCATTTAAACCGAGTGCGGCAGAAGATAGGTGTATCTGGGAATAAATGACGGACTCACCTGGCTTATTCCGCAGTTGCTATCAGCCCATAAGGAGGGTTGGCCATGTCTTCCAGAGTCGACCTGCACGTCCACTCGAAGTTTTCTGACCGCCCCTCAGAATGGATTCTGCGGCGGATTGGATCTCCCGAGTGCTACACCGAACCCACGCCGATTTACGAGCGAGCTCGGCGGCGTGGCATGCAATTCGTTACGATCACCGATCACAACTGCATTCGCGGGGCCTTGGAAATAGCTCATCTCGAAGGCGTGTTCATCGGCAACGAAATCACCACCTACTTCCCCGAAGATCGCTGCAAGATCCACGTGCTGGCTTGGGGCATCACTGAGTCGCAGTTCGAGGAGATTCAGCGTCTCCGCGAGAATATCTTTGATTTGCGCAACTACCTTTGGAAAGAGCAAATCGCCCACGCTTGTGCTCATCCG
Organism: Acidobacteriota bacterium; assembly: GCA_022616615.1. GTDB lineage: Bacteria > Acidobacteriota > Terriglobia > Versatilivoradales > Versatilivoraceae > VFZK01. The sequence goes on along the minus strand of JAKEER010000797.1, from coordinate 7,555 downwards.
CTTTACAGCATCAATGACCAGCTCACCTTGGATCATTTCGAACAATTGCTTCTGCTTTTCAACACCTTCGAAACAATGAACGGAGGAAGAAACAAGCGCGGAAACAATCTGGTTCTTTCGGTGCTCCAAACCTTGGACCAAGCTCAATTAGATGAACTGGCGACCCGGCAGGGACTTGCTCCCAACGGCAATGATCCCTGGATCAAGGGACACACTGGGGGATCGGATGATCACAGCGGCGCATTCATTGCTAAGGGTTACACGGTGTGTCCGGACTCGGCGACTGGGAAGGAGTTTCTCAGTCATGTCCTGTCGGGAAGAAGCGTTTCTGGAGGATTGGACGGGACGCCCCTCAGCTTTGCTCATAGTCTTTACAGCATCGGTTATCAGTACTATCGCGACAGATTCTTTGGCGCAGCCTCAGGCTCAGAAGATTTGGTGCTGAAGACCATGGGAGAAGTTTTCGGGAGGGAACAGACTCAGGTCCGTTTGAAGGACCGAGTCTTCCACTACGCAAACAAAGTTGCGCGGAGAACCGAAAAGCCTACAGAAATAGAGTTCAAGCAGTTCATTTCAGCCGAGACTTCTCGCCTGTTTGGAGACGAATGGCTTCGAGACGATCTCGTTGACGACGCGGCGCGCTTTCAGGCTCTGAACCAGCAAACGTTCGCCCTGGCCTCGAAGATCTCCAACCAACTCTTCTTTCAATTCACAAAGAAGTTCGTCAAGAGGCTCTCCAAGGGGAGCATCTTCGGCAGCATCGAGGCACTGAGCGCGCTGGGGCCCGTGTTGCTTGGCATCTCTCCGTATCTTTTCTCTTTTGTCTACCAGAACCGCGATAAACGCTTCCTGGCCGACGTGGGCGCGCGATTCTTCGGGATTCGGCCGGAACTGGAGCATAAGGTCAGGAAAGCTTGGTTTACCGACACGCTGGAGGAGGTCAACGGCGTTACGACCCTGGTCCAAAAGATGTGCCAACTGGCCCAAAAGCATGAACACGAACTGACGCTGATCTCATTTTCCGAAGATGCTCCTGCGTATCCCGGGCGAGTCCAGAACTTCAAGCCCGTGGGTCAGTTTCGCTTGCCCGAGAATGAGAGTGTCACTCTGGCCTTTCCGCCGCTGCTCGACATCCTCGAGTATTGCGATCGCGAACAGCTTGACGAGCTCATCATCAGCACACCCGGCCTGGCGGGCCTAGCAGCGCTGGCTGTGGGAAAAATGCTCGATCTCCGCTTGGTGGGCATCTACCACACAGACTTGCCACAGTACATTCAGTACTACACCGAGGACGAGGTGATGGAAGCCACGGCCTGGAGGTACTTGCGCTGGTTTTACGAACAGATGGAAGTGATCTATGTGCCGTCTCGCGTCTATAAGCAACAACTGGTGGCCAAGGGTTTTGATTCCAAAAAACTCCGTCTCTTTCCGCACGGCGCCGACGCCGAGGTATTTCATCCACGCTATCGCGACCCGCTGTGGTGGCAGAGATTCGGTGTGAACGGCGGCCCAAAGGTTCTTTACGTCGGGCGAATCGCCAAGGAGAAAGATCTGGATGTCTTGATTCAGGTCTATCAGCAACTGGCCTCGCGCCGTCCGGAGAGCACCCTCGTCGTGGTCGGAGACGGTCCCTATCTTCAGCAGATGAGGGAGGGCTTGCCTTATCCCAATGTCATCTTCACCGGATTCCTTCATGGCGAGGAGCTGAGCCGAGCCTATGCCTCTTCGGACATCTTTGTTTTTCCAAGCACGACCGACACGTTCGGCAACGTTGTGCTGGAGGCGATGGCCTCAGGCCTGCCTGTCGTCGTGTCTGACAAGGGAGGTCCGAAAGAAATCGTGCAACAAGGCCGGACGGGGCTTGTGACCAGGGCCAGGGACGCCGCCGACCTTCTGAGTGGAGTCGAGCGTCTGTTGGACGACTCGGCTCTGCGCCGGCAAATGTCTGCCTGCTGCCGATCCTATGCGGAGAAGCAGAGTTGGGAACGCATCTATCTAAACTTTTGGAATGACTGAACTGACCAGGCCTTTTTCGATGACGAGAATCTCTACTTGAAGCTTCTGAACCCCGTCAGCCTCATCCGGCAGGTCATCAAGTTCTACGATGAACCGGAAAGCCTGCAACTCTTCGATGCGGCTACGAAAGTCAGCGGCGTGGGCTCGTCGGCTCTTCCCAAGGACCTCATTCGCATCGGGATGAGGATGCACTTGAGGGGGCTGCTGAACACACTGGCGATCCAATCGAACCGCGATTGGGTCTGGCCCTTTTGGGTTGAGCGCCAGTTCAATCCGCGCTTGAAAGGATTTCAGCCGCGAAGCCACTCCCTTTCCCACATCAACCTCACACATCGGAACTGGACAATCCTGGGGGCCTTGGGCAATTCCCACCGCGCGGTTGTCGACCCGTGCGGATTGATTACCCCGTGGCTGGGCGGCTGGTCTCTGGATTGTTGGCTAGCCACGCAAAACAAGCTCCACGTGCCCGCTCGCCAGGACGAGATCAGGCAGAAGATTCACTCCCTGTTCCCGCAAATCAAGACGAGCTTTCTAGCAGAAGGCTTTCAGTTCAAGGTGCGCGTTGCGGCGATTGCACTCAAAGGTCAGCCGCTAGCCCTGGTAAGAACTCAGATCACGAATCGGGCTTCCGAATCTCAGACTGCCCATTTCTATTACTCCATACGGCCATATAACCCCGAAGGCATCAGTTTAATCCGAACCCTCGAGTTCGTAGAACGTCACATCTGGCGCGTCAATGAACAACTTGCAGCCGTTTTACTGGAAGCTCCAAATCGAGTCTATTGCTCCGACCTTCGTGATGGAGATGTCTCGCTCACCTTTCGTGAACCACGCGCCAACCATCGGGTGGTCTGTAACACGGGTATGGCTACCGGACTTGCCGAGTACGCTCTGGATCTGAGGCCCCAGCAGACCGCAAACTTCACAGCCTTGCTGACTTTGAGCGCGAGTAACCCTCTGGCGACAGGTTCGCTTCTTTCCAACTTTAACTATCCTGCTGTCAAGCACCAGTTTCGCAAGGAGTGGCAGTCGCGACTGTCTCAAGGTTCCACACTTCGGTTCCCCAGGAGGAAATTGAACGAGTCCTTCCAGGCGAACAAGATGTATCTCCACGTTTTTGATCGTGGCCTGACGATGACTCCCGGCGCGTTGACGTATTCCAACTGCTGGAATCGAGATTCCGCTTTCATGATTCATGCACTCGACAAACTGGGCTTTCACGACCAGGCGCGGGAAAAACTGGTGCATCTTCTCAGCCGTCAGGATAATTCACTTGCATTCAATATCGATGTAACACCTTGTTAATCGGAGCTGCCTAGCATTCTTACCATTCAGTTTTGTCCCTTTGCGCTGCCTCTAGTTTGGGTTTAACTCGTTTTCCTAAAACACTGTTCTCTAACGACGCTACGGAGGAAACATCATGAGTTGCAGCAAGGCGATTACACGCTGGTTACCGTTGTTCCTTTTCATCGCGAGTTGGGTTTTACCGCCAGCAGCCATTGCGCAGTCGGGCCCAGCCGGCAGGTTGACCGGCGTGATTCAAGATGCATCAGGCGCGGTGATGCCGGGTGTGGCGGTGACGGCCAGGAATGTGGGCACAGGTCAGAATCGCACAGTCACTTCAGACGCGGAGGGCCGCTGGACAGTCGCGGCATTGCCGGTCGGAAGCTATCAAGTGACCTACGAAATCAAAGGATTCAAGAAGCTGACCAAGGAAGGTGTTGCCGTCGAAGCTGCCGTGGCTCGAACCATTGATGCCCAGCTTGAAGTCGAAGCGGCACCCGGAGAAGAGGTAACTGTTACTGAAAACGTGCTACTGGTCACCCCCGATACGGCCTCGACCTATCGCCAGATCTCTTCCCAAGAACTGCTGCAGGTGCCCACCTCCACGCGCAGCTTCACGCACCTGCTTTCGGCTGAAGCCGGAATTAGTGCCGACCTGCCGCCGGTGTTAGGCAACGGCAACGGTAATATTTCGCCTTCGGTCAATGGAACGCGCACAACCAGCACCAGCCTGCAATTCAACGGTGTGGATGCAACCAACCTAACGTCAAATGAAGGCTCGCTGACCGACAACATTGCGCCCGCGCCTGAAACGCTGCAGGAAGTTAAACTGCAAACCAGCCTTTACGATGCTTCCACGGGTCGTTCCGGTGGCGGGAACTTTCAGTTGATCACCAAGAGCGGAACCAACCGGCTCCACGGCGCTGCCTACTGGTATGTTCAGAACGAGAAGTTCAACGCGAATGACTTCTTTTTCAACCGGGATGGGATTGACAAGCCGCGCGCCCGCCGTAACGAAGGTGGCTTCGCGCTAGGCGGCCCGGTCGTCAAGGATAAGACCTTCTTCTTCGGCGGCTATCAGCGCACCCAGGCCAGCACGGCGTTTGTGCCCACCGCTCAGAGCCTGCCCGTGTTGCCCGAAGCTCTCAGCCTGATCGGCGGACAGCGAACGGCTTCTAATATTGTGTCCGCGTTCAGGACCCTGAATCCCGCCTTTCCTTTGACTGAAGCCCAGATTTCCCCTATTGCTTTGGGTCTTCTGAATATTAAGAACCCGGTGACCGGCGATTTCTTCATTCCCGGTCCGCGAGCCAACGGCACGCGGGTGGGCACCGATCCCACAGCCAACAATTTTGCCGGCGGGAACCCCTTCGTGCGTCAGCGGAATGTCTCTCCTGCCGAATTCACGCAAGACCAGTTCACGGCGAAGATCGACCAGCAGCTAGGTGTGAACAATCGGCTCAGCGGCACTTTCTTCTTCGCCAATTTCCCGGGATTCGACCCTTTCCCGGACCCCTCGAGCCTGGCGTCTGCGGTGACGCTGTTGCGAAACGACCGCAACCGGACTTTAGCCCTGAACGACGTGCACACATTTACGCCGACCTTGATTAACGAAGCCCGCTTTGGACTGTTTTTCCTGAACAATACGCGGCGGCAAGATGATCCGTTCTTGGCGATTACGAACGATTCCGTTGGCGTGCCTAACCCAGCCAATTTTTACGACAAGAGCAACGCCACCACCCGGCTCGGACACTACGTTGGACGCAACTTCCTGCAGAATTTTTCCTGGGGCGGTCCAAACGATTCGTTCAATTTGAGAGACCAAAAAACCTACAGCTTTGCTGACAACGTTTCCTGGATCAAAGGAGCGCACAACATCCGCATCGGCGGCGAGTATAAGCGCCATTTCTTCAATACCAATCTTCCGGAAGAGCAGGCGACCGAGTTTGAGAAGTTCGACAACTTCACCCAGTTTCTGGCTGGCTTCGGAACAGAGGGCGACACGCAGTTTGGCGTAACAGACAAGCGATTCCGTATGAACGACCTCAGTTGGTACCTGGCCGATGACTGGAAGGTGAGCCGCAAGCTGACCCTAAACCTGGGAGTCCGTTGGGACTGGTTCGGCTGGCCGACCGAGCGGGACGGACGGATCGGCAACGTGGATTTTTCAGCAATCAACAACCTTGATAACCCGGTGAACGCTTTCATTGTTCCCAACAACGTCCAGAACACCGGATTTGCTGCCATCGACCAGTCGATTGCCGCCGCCATCAAGGCAGACAACAATCACACGCTTCGCGGCCAGGACCTGAATAACCTGGCGCCGCGCTTCGGTTTTGCATTTTCACCTTTTGAAAGCAACCGCCTGGTCTTGCGTGGCGGCTACGGCATCTTCTTTGACCGGCCCTCCGCTGCCTTCATCAACACTGTCTTCAGCAACTATCCATTCCTGCGCGAAGTGGAAGTGACGGCACCCACCGGCCGGGTTCCGCTCGGCACGGCGTTTTCGCAGCAAGACCCGGCTTTCCCATTTCGTGGCTATCTGCCGAACCGCATCATGTACAACACCAACGGGACCTACACTATTCGAGACGGAACACCGGTGACGCGAGGCGCCGATGGTGTGCTGAATGCCGTCGATCCTGCAACCGGGTTACCGGCGCTTGGAAACGTGGCTGAGACGTTTGAGTTCCGGGCCATCGATAGAGACCTGAGGACGCCTTACGTGCAGCAATGGAATTTTGGGATTCAGTATGAGTTTGCCAAGGACTTGCTGTTCGAAGCTCGTTACCTCGGTACCAAAGGCGCCAAGTTGCTGCAGGCGACTGCGTTCAATCAGGGGTATGACTTGAACGATCCGAATACGCCGGACTTTGTGCTTGATCGCTTCGTTAAGGCGTACGACGCAGCTTACCGAAAGCAGGTTGAATTGACAGGTAATGCGAACTCTTTGCGCGGTCCCCTGAAAGCCGGGGCCACAGCGAGGGAGCGAGGAACAGGTGTGGCTTTCGGATTTCCCAACTCTGCGACGGGGCGAGCCGTGGACTACAACTTGTCGAATCTTGCGGGCAATGTGATTGGCTTTGAAGCCCGCGGCCCGATCCTCGGGTTCAACATTCCAGAAGCGGTGCTTCTGCAGTCGTCGTCAAACTCCATATACAATGCCCTGCAGCTTAACCTCACTAAGCGGATGTCGCGCGGCATTCAGTTCAACACGTCATACACCTGGTCGCGCAGCATCGACAACAATTCGGCAGACCCTGGCAGCACAGCCGGTGGCGGCAAACCGGATGTCCCCAACGTCGGGTTCGTGGTTCAGGGCGACCAGCGAAACCTGGCCATGAATCGAGCGGTCTCTGACTTCGACCGTTCGCACCGCTTCAGCGCCAGCTTTGTGTACGAGCTGCCCACGGGCAAGTCCAATTCCCGATGGATCAAGGGCTGGAGCCTCTCCGGATTCACCCAAGTTCAATCGGGAAGCCCCTTCAGCATCTTCTCTGCTGAACCTGAGCTCGGCAACGTCACGCAGTACACATCGCTCACGCGGGGCTCTGGCGGGCTCTACCGTCTGGGTTTTGGCCGCCCCAATATTAATGGGACACTGGACCAGCTCAAGCAAAAAGGCGCCGATCCCACCGAGCAATTCTTCAACGCCTCGGTGCTGACATCGCCTCTCGGAGGCTTTGGCAACCTGGGCCGGAACGTGCTTCGCAACGATTCGCAGAAGCGCTTCGACGTGAGCCTGGCTAAGAACACGACTATCAAGGAGTCCCTGGCAGTCGAGTTCCGGTGGGACATTTTTAACGCCTTCAACAACGTCAACTTCGCCACGCCCGGGAACGACCTGCAGGACGTAACTGATTTTGGGAAGATCCTCAACACGATTGGCGGCCCCCGCGTGATGCAGTTTGGACTGAGGTTGGTTTTCTAAGGCCCAGACTGGAGACTGGACTTTTGATTCCCCTCCTCGGCTGAGGAGGGGCGGGCGCTGGCACAGGGACGGCGGTCCCGGAGCCCGCCCCGGGTGGTGCGACCGGCCCTTGCGGAAACCTCCAATCGAACGTTTCGTGCCGCAAAGACTCTTCCTCGATACGAAACGCTTGAATGACGGGTCTCGGGGCATCCCTCAGACCACCCCCGTGCCGCTGCGCGACCGCCGTCGCTGCGCGACCGCCGTCGCTGCGCGACCGCCGTCGCTGCGCGACCGCCGTCGCTGCGCGACCGCCGTCGCTGCGCGGCACATCCCCTCCTGATC
>JAKEER010000796.1 GCA_022616615.1 Acidobacteriota bacterium | reverse complement strand
CTTGCCAAAACCATTTCCTTTGGGCAGTTCGGGAAATCCGTTGAGCAAGTAAGTATTAATACTAGTACTAACACTTACTTGCTCAACGGATTTCCCGAACTGCCCAAAGGAAATGGTTTTGGCAAGCAGCCCGGCGCAGGTAAGGAGAGACAAAACTGAAAGGGGGAGCTACTGCTCGGATTCACCAATCCTGGTAGCGGGAGCCGTCGAGGGCCTCGCCGATGCTGCGGGAGCTGACATCAAAGACATTATCGCCACACCAGAAGCGGGAATCGGGCGGGTCTTTGACGCAGCGGAAGTTCCAGTCGGCCCGGCCGGTCATGGGGTCGACGGGGATGCGGCGGAGGAAGCGCACCTTGCGGCCGGCCTTGCCGGCGAGGTGGACGCCTTCGATCAGAACCTCCAGGCTTTCCGGGTAGCCCTCGCTCTCGGCTTTGACTTCCAGGAGGCCGCGGTCGGCGGTGTCCTTGTAGCGATCGATGGCGCGGCGCATCTCGCGCAGGGCGCGGCGCAACTCGATCTCCCGGTCGCGCTTGATCTTGACCCGCGCCATCGGCAGCGCCATGGTCGCCAGGATGAGCAGCATGGTGGAGGCGACTACGAGCTCCAGCAGCGTCAGCCCCGCGTCACGTCTCTGCGTACCCAACACCATCAACGAGTCCTCCGAGCTGTTGTTGGGGGTCCACGATGACCTCTCGCCGTCCCCTTCGGCCGCCGCGGCGCGCTCAGGGGAAACTCCGGGATGGAAGTCCGAGTCCTCTTCGGTGTTGCCTGTGGCGCTAGTCACCACACCCGCGCTCCCCAAGTGATCCGGGAAGTAGTAGTGCACGGCTCCATTCGGGTCGCGCCGGGCGATCCGCTCCCAGCAAGCGCCCTTGCAGGTGTGTGTTACTTCCTACCCTCGGGTGATACGTCGTCTGACTCAGCCCACCTTGGGAGACTACAGTGAGCGCAACGTTTTGGAAGCAGACGGCTGAGTGACCAGCCCTTGAAGCCCCTTCCACATCGCGGGCATGGCCAGTAGGCCCACATCCATACGGAAACCAGCGCTGCTACCAGCCATCCTGCTGCCACCGAATATGAAAAGAAGGGGGTCTCAAACACATGGTCCAGTGAGATACCAAGGATCATTATTGGAAGAAAGCCCAAGAACAGCAAAACCGCTACGAATCGAACTCTTCTATACTGCCTCCAGCTCTTTGCGTAAGAACCCTTGGAATCCCCGATCACGTGGCTCTCCCAGGGCGCTAGCTGAGCGCAAACCTCGAAATCAGGATATAACCGGCGCCCAAGGCACATACGCCGGCTATTGCTCGAAAAACATGCACGACCAAACTCGTCGAGGGCAGCGTATTTCGTGTAAAGACGCGCACGAACCTTGATGTGTCCAGACTTATCCACGTGCATAGACCCATGAAGAGCACCCAGAAAGGACTGCCGAATGATTCAAGAGGCATGGCATTTGCTAGGGCACACATCCGCCACCCCCCTGAGCTGTCGTGATTGTATTCATTTCTGTTGCCGCTAAACCATAGCCTGGTCCGAATGTGAGAGACATCATCCAGTTACCATTGGTTGACATTGAACTTTGGAAAGAGACTTTAACTATCAAGCCGATGTCAAACGATAAGGTTTTGTTAACACCCGACAGGGAATTCATGGAACTTGCATTCGAGGCCCACACTCCACCGCTAAGACCTGCAAACGCTCCCAGCACGCCAGTTGACGGCGATTGCTCGGGAACGTTGTTCGCAGGATCACTTCCAGGATAATCAGCGAAATACCCATCTGTCGCAAATTCGCCTGAGGACCAGCCTTCCGTTAAAGGTTTGTTAGGATCATGGAATAGTCCTCCGCCAACCGATGTCGTCGCGGCTGTCCCAGCTCCCGGCACCCCAGCGGCTGCCGTGCCACCGAGAGTATAGCCGACTCCATTTATTCCTTGGTCACCCGCTGGACAAGGAGCACCGCCGCCGGGGTCGGTTGGGAGCCGAGGTTCGTGCGGGCCCGGCCCGTCAGGGACCCATTCAGTCCAGCATCCATGCTTCCACCCCTCGCCAGTCCACATATCCCCACAAAACTGCTGCCAGCGTAGTCCCAGCGGGTCAACATAGTTGATGGGGTCGTTGCGGACGTAGGCGTGGAGGTTGAGGGACTGGGGGTCGGCGATGGAGCCGGCGAGGGGGTCGGTCTGCACGAAGCGGCCATAGTTGATCAGGTACTGTCGGAAGGGAAAGTGGTGGTGGTAAAGCTCGGCATCGTACTCCTGGCCGGTAAACAGGTAGCGATTGCCACTGGTGTAACTGAGATTGCGGGTTCCGCCGTAGGGATAGGAGTCGAGCTCGTCCAGCACAGCGCCGCTGCTGTCGGTGGTCACGCGGGCGTGGCCCAGGTGGTCGTGAAAGAAATACTTGACGCTGCCGTTGGGGTCGCGCCGGGCAATCCGCTGCCCGTTGAAAAAGATGTACTCGGTGTGGATGTCACCGGTGAGGTCGGTCTCCAGGAAGACCTCGGTTCCGGCGCGCTCCAGCCCGTACCAGTAAAGCGTCGTCGGGCCGCCCGACTTCATCGCCCGCCGCCCCAGCGCCTCGTAGGTGTGGGTGAGGCCGATCACGGAGGTCATCCGGCTCTCGGCGTCGTAGACGGCGCTGCCGTTGAGGATGTTGCCGGCATTGTCGTAGGTCAGGCCCGAAATCCGGTTCTTGTTGTCAATGGCGGTGCTGAGCATGGGCGCCGTGCCCTTGGTCACCGTGATGTTCCACAGGTTCGCCCAAATATCATACCCGAAGCTCTGCCCCCAGGCATCGGGATTGGGGTCGTTGGCCTGGGTCACCGCCGTGGCCAGCCGGTTCAGGTGGTCGTAGGTGAAGGTGTGGGTGCGGTCTGTGTCCTTGTTGTTGATGATCTTGCCCACGCTGCCGTTGTTGGCCACGCCCGCGCCCGGGTCGAGGTCGTACTCATAGTCCAAGTCGAGGACAGCGGCGCCGCCAGGCAGAATTGCCCGCATCAGGTTGGGCTGCAGGCGGTTGTTGAAGGTCCAAGTGCGGGTAATCCCCTGGAAAGCGCCCGACACTCCGTACTTGACGGAAGAAGGCGCTCCGCAGGCGCAATACGTGGCTAGGGTGGCGTAGTTGACGCCGTTGGCAACGTCAACGGCGGAGAGGGCGCGCCCGGCAGCGTTGTAGGCGTAGTCAATGCGCCGGCCGCTGGGATAGGTGATGGACTTGACCGAACCGTCGAGGTTCCAGGCGTAGGTGAACCACTTGTTGTTGTAGATATTCGGCTGCTGGAACATGTTCATCTGCAGATCGAGCGCCAGGCGGCCCACGGTGTCGTAACTGTAAATGCTTGCGACCGTATTGCCACCGGTGACTCGGTGGTGACGCACCACCCGCCCGATGGGGTTGCTTACCGGCACTGTCCAGACCACGCTTTGATCATACAGAAACGAGAAGGCGGGATCTCCATTGGAAAAACTCTTTAGGGTGAGCCGGTGGAGGGGGTCGTAGCCGAAGGTCGTGACGATTCCGCGGGCGTCGGTCCAGGATTGCAGCTTTCCCTCGCTGTCGTAGGCGAGGCTCATGGTGCCGTTGGCCGTCCCGCTGGCTCCCCACTCGGGATTGGTGACGCTGGTGACTTGAGAGAGGGAGTTGTAGGCGAACGTGCGCGTGCGCCAGTTGGCGGAGTTTCCGTCGTTCCCCTTCTGGTCCACGCGGGTGAGATTGCCAAGCGCATCGTACTGGGAGGCGGTTTCGTTGGCCCAGCTGCCCCCGGCATCGGGCTCAAAGACCTGAGTGACGCGGCCCAGGCCGTCTGTGCACGTCTTGCGCTTCTTGCCCGCCTGGTCGGTCACTGTGGCGCAGTTCTTGTCATAAAGCATGGTGACGTTGTTCGTCGTGGGCGAACCGTCAGACGGAATGACTAGCTTGGCGCGCCCGAGGGCGTCGTATTGGACCTGGGTAACTCCGTACGTCGGCTCGGAGGTATTGCGATAAGGAGTGGACTGGGTGGCTACCCGGCCGATGACGTCGTAGGTGACGTCAGCAGAGCCCGTGCCCTCGGGGTCGCTCAAGAGCTGGTTCTGTTTGACCCGTCCCAGGCCGTCGAAGATGCTCTTGCGTACCAGGTTCATGGTGGCGTCGATTTTCGTGGTTTCCGTCACGGCTGGCGTGGAGTCATCGTAATTGAGTGTGGTCTGTCCTCCGTCCCCGCGGGTGACGACCTGGACGCGGTTGAGCGTGTCGTATGTAAGTTTGACGTAATCAGGCTGCGGCGGCGAATAGCTCGCTGCGCAGGGGCTCGCGGCCGGAAAGTTCTGGCCGCAAGAAGCGGCCAAGCCTCCTGTTGAGAAGTAATACTGCCTGCGCTCAATGTGGTTCACGGTGCCGGTTTCCGTCGTGGTCGTCGGGTAGGTAATCTGGGTGACGTAGGCCAGTGCGTCGCGGTTGAGGCCGTCTGTGAAATTGTCGGTGTAGCTGAAGGTTGTTGCGTGGCCGCCCGGATCTGTGGATGTTCGGAGGTTCCCCAGACTGTCGTAGACGAGCTGAGTGGTCTGTGCCCCCGAGGGTCCTGCGGCATCCGAGTAGCGGGTGACAACCGTGGGATTGCCGCGGGTGGTAAAGCTACAGCCGTAGGTAGTGTCGTCGTGTTGGGGCGCGCCGGTAACACAAGTAAGGGCCGTACTGTCAAGGGTCACGTTTGTCCGGGCCTTGATGGGACCGGTCGGGCCGCCCTCTCGCACCAGCACCTGCTTGACCCGGTTCCGGATATTCAGGTTCGCGTACGCCGCGCCCGTCTCGTAGGTGAGCGTGGTTGTGCGGATAGCAGCACCGGGAGATCCAGTACCCCAATCGTACTCGGTGAGGCTCAGGAGATTTCCATAGGTGTCAAAGCTAGTGTCGGTCTTTGACTGCTTCTGCCCATCTTCGAGTTTGATTGTTGTGCCCGAAGGCGTCCCGTTGCCCGACCAGGTGGTGATGATTTCTCGAAGCGGTGTACCTCCCTCACTGCCCTGATAGATTTTCTGGCTGGTGATCTGTTTGCTGGAGTTGAAGGAAAAGGTGGATTGGTTGGCCGCGGAATCATAGGGGAGCTGCGGAGCAGTGACTACGGTCTTGAACGAGTCCGGGCGAACGAACTGCCAGGTGGCCGAAGTGACTCCGTCATTGATTACCCTCGTGAGGTTGTTTCCCGTTGCATCTGTACACATAATCCCATTGTTGGGCGTGGCCGGATACTGATACTCGTAGAAGCCGCCCGTGGGGAGCGTGACCCGCTTGACACGGCCTGTGACAAAGCCGGACTGGCTTGGGGTGTCTTCATAGGTGAAGGAGTAGGAGCGGCCATTGGGAAGAAGAATGGAGACCGGCAGGTTGACCGTGCCTGTGCTTGTGTACTCAACAACCCCTGTACAGGCGAAGTTCGTCTTTATGTTGAAGGGTTGAAGGGTGAGTGTCGTAACCTGGTAGTTCCCAGTGGTGTCCAGGACATGGTATTCCATGCTTGTCGAGGATGGGCTCTTGATCTTTAGCGTGATCCGTCCCAGTGTATCTTTCCAGTGCGTTTCAGTCCCGCTGACGGTAATCTTGCTGATGTAGTTCCCGTTGGTGTCGGTCAACTTGTTTGTGGCGCTGCCGGAGGTATGGTCAATTCTTATCCCTGACGAGCTCCGCACAAACGGTGAGGCGGGCGCGTTTATGTTGATGTAAAAGCCACTTCCGTCAGTGGCTGTACCAGTGAAGGTCCCTGTGGGTGTCCCCGGATTCCCATCGCAAATCGTCACCTGCTGCCAACTGACGCCAAAAGGATGGGGCGTCCCGGCCGGGTCGGTGTAGGCATAACTGTTGTAGGTCACGGTTATCTTGTCACCCCAATACGACGGCTCGTTGGGAGGGAAGCATTTGATTGTGGTGGTGACGGAGCTGTACTTGTAGGAAATGAAGCCGATCGGATAATCTTTCTTCCAACCCCAGGTAGCGACACCGCTTTCATTCGTAACAGGAGACCACGTAATGGTGCTGCCTGATGTGACTCTTTTCCAGATCAGTGAGTCATAGACGATGCCGAAGCCGAAGTCTGTCCCGCGCCCCGGGCTAGAAACTATGGGGATGGCAAAGTTGACATTCAAATTTTGACGGTTCACTGCATCGAAGCGCCCGTCGGCAAATGAGCCGTAGGGGGGAAATCCTGTTGTTGGGTCTTGACCGAACACAGGGACGATGAACAGAAGGACGCCGAGCCCAGCCAGGATCGCGCGTCTCAGGATCGCGCGTCTCACAGCGCACCCCCCTCCGAGTCAACCGGAAAGTCGCTGTCTGTCAGGCCCACGTTCAACAGAACACTGTCAATCGTGGTTGTGGCCCAAGGTGTACCGTTAAATGACTTCTTGATGAGGAACGGGTAAAGGACTCCGCCCGCGTTTCGATACTCCGAGTAGTAAACATCGACGGGAATCCCGCCTTCGGAGCCGACGGCTGCGCGCCGTTCATAGGAAAGCTTGATCGGAAGCCCGGAAGCCGCGGCGATCCAGAGGTCTGTGACGGTAAGTGCGGCGAGATATTGGAGGCGAGGTCTGCTCGCGAACGAGTTCCAGTACCGTACTCGATGCGCTGCAACCCCTTCCACGGTTTCTATGCCCAGGTAGTAGAAGGCGGTCTCGGGATTGTTCAACGCCGCAGCAAGGAGTGGGAGAGGAAAAGTCGAAGATTGACTGCTTACAGCCAGTTCGAGGGTGTATCCCTTCTTGGTCACCCCCTCTTGCTCCGCCGCCTGCCTGCGCGAGTACGCTACTGTCCGGCTCGCCTCTGTCGTTTGAGTCTGCTCAGCCGTCTGGTCCATGCCACGGGTGAGAATACGGATTCTGCCGCTCTCGGTTGTCGACCCGGCGACCAGCTCTATCTTCCCGCTAGCAACCGAATCTGCCGGAACCGTCCCTCCCATCGCTGCAACGGCCTGAGCTGCAATAGCCAGAGCCCGCGGGTCGCGTTCTGGTGGTTGTTGCGCTTCCCCAGGCAGAGAGAGAAGCAGGCCAACCAAGGCAAGGTGAATCAAGCGTGCAAGAGTAGTTCGCATTACGCCCCCCCCGGACGTTCATGGCTCTTAACGGCTCGGCAATGATAGGCAGAAGAGGTGGGCGAGGGGAACCGACTAAAAGTCGAGGTCGAGCCTCGACCTTTTGGCTAGGGTCCAACTTGACATCAGGTGAAGGATGAGCTTATGTTCGTGGCCTTCCTCAAGCGGCCAAAAGAAGGGGGCTATTCGGTGATCATCCTGTGAGACGAAGGGGTCCAGCCGATTCGGTTCTAGTCTGTGTTGTTTCTGACAATCAGCTAGCCGCTGATTACCTGCTCCAGTTGTTGGCGAAGGATCACGCAATTCGCTCGTGCACGCCGAGGGACATGAATGCTCAGTCGAAGCTCAGACATGCCACAACGGCTATATTCCTTCTGGACGACTGCGGCCTGGAGCTGCCTCTTACCGAATGTTTGAGGAGACTCAGAACTCTTTTTTCGGCCGCAAAATTCATCGTCCTGGACAAGCACAAGTCCGAAGAGGAAGTCCTTCGTATGCTTTGGTACGGAATTCAAGGGTTCTTGTCCCACAGTGAGGTAAAGAGCCGACTTCTTCCCGCCATACACTCCGTCTCGGAGGGCAGGATGTGGGTGGCGGCAGATCTACTTCACACCTACATGACTCACGCCCACGAAACCCGTGGCAGGAATCGAGGCACATCCCTCACACCGCGGGAAGAACAGATCACGGAACTCGTTAAGCGGAGGTTCTCGAATAGGGAAATCGGAGGGACTCTGCGGATCCGAGAGAGTACCGTGAAGTTCCACTTGACGCATATTCTCTCCAAGGCGATTATCCCCTTGACAAAGTAAGGGAGCCGTGGAATCTTATTCCCTATAGGCTCTATAGCCTTTGGGAAATGCGCTTCGCCCTCCATCAATATCTTCACGTTGTGAAGGTTCTTTTGGGTTGGAACCAAATGACCTACGGTGAAGGGGCGTTTCCGCCAGAAGACAATGAAAAACTCCGTGTGGCAGTCGGCGAAATCGCTACGCTGCTAAGAGACTTAGGATTGACCGTCTCTGCGCGTCGCGCTGAGGTGATGGTAGAGCAAATGCAAAACCCCGGCTCCACTTGGCAGCGTTTCAAGATAGCCGCAGGGGAAGTTTATAATGTTTTCCGCTGCGAGTCGGAGGACAGGCTATTCCTATATGTTTCACCCGACAGGGCAAGATTCTATGAAGCCCCACAACTGTTCGGAGAATCAGTCCACAAGGCCTTTCCATCTGCCAGCTATGATGTAGAGCAGGCTGGCAACTGCTACGCATTGGGATTCAACACCGGCTGCGTTTTTCACTTGATGCGCGTGCTGGAGCGCGGACTTGTAGCCCTTGCGAAAAGATTCTCCATTCCCGCCGAGCATTCCAACTGGCACAACATAATCGAGCAGATTAAAAGCAAAGTCCGCACTATCGGGAGTGAGGCCAGCCGACTGCCGGATTGGAAAGAGCAGCAAGAGTTTTACTCCCAGGCTGCGAGCCATTTTATGACGCTCAAAGATGCTTGGCGAAACTACACCGCCCATGCACGCGGAAAATATGATGAAACCGAGGCGCGGCGCATCCTAGAAAACGTTCAGGGATTTATGGAGAAACTCGCTTCGCGCCTTTCGGAGGAATCCTAGAAGCACGTCCCGAGCACGCGATCTAGGAGGTTGAATTGGTCGCGGTTATTGAAGCGGAAAGAGAACTCGTGGAGATAGAGTTGAAGGTACTTGGCGGAAACTTTGTGGTAGCTCCCCACGATGGCGCGCTTGAACAGGCTCCATACGTTCTCGACTGCGTTGGTGCTGACGCCCCGGTGGGAGTAGCCCTTGACCTTGTTCACGGAGCGGTGGACGAACTCCGAGCTATCGAGCCAGAGATAGGAAGGAAACTCGTCGGTATGAAGTTCGGCTCCCCGCTTGACATTCTCACGGATGAAGTCGGCGATGGTGGTGGCGCTCACGTCCTCGACCGCCTTCATAAGGACGCGGCCTGATGTTCTCTCTCGGATACCGAGTACGGGAATTTTTCTGGCGGTGCTACGCCCGCGTGGAGATTGTCCTTTGCCGCCTATATAGGTTTCGTCAGCTACGACGACGCCCGAAAACTTCCGGCAAAACTGGGCATCTTCCTGCATAGCGAGACGGATGCGGTGAGCCATATACCACGCAGTCTTGTAGGAAGTATCAAGCTCCCGCTGGAGCTGCTTGGCCGAGACGCCCTTCTTGGCCGAGCAAATCATATAGATGGCGAGGAACCACTTGGTCAGCGGCAGGTGGGAGTCGTGGAAGATTGTGCCGGTGGTAACAGAGAACTGGTAGCGGCAGTCAACGCACTCGTAAAGATGCCGCTCCTTGCCAGTCTTGCCCTCTGTCTCGAACTTGAACACGCGTTTGCCCTTGCACCGGATACAGCGCAGGCCACGAGGCCAGCGGATGCGCTCGAAGTGGGCGATGCACTTTTCCTCGGAGTCGAACTGGCGTAGGTGCTCGAAGATGCTTGGTTGCTTTCTCATTTCTGCTCTCCTCACAGGCCAAGAGGATAGCAGATTCCCTATACTTTGTCAAGGGGATAATCGCCCTCTCCAAAATGAGAGCCGAAAGCCGTCGAGACCTTGTGAACGGAAATGAGACTCTCCACAAGTGGGCGGCCTTCTTGATTCCCTCCGAGGCGTCGTCCAAGCTGCCGTAACACTATCGCCACCCTGCCAAAAAGGGGCTGCAACGCTACCGCGCAAGCCTTTGATTCCGCTGTGTAGGGACCCAAGCTGACTGCCCCTGCCAGAACCACATCCTTTCGACACTGACTCATCGCGACCGGAAACGACGTGGTTCCCCCTGCAATGGCCACCTCCTTTTGAAAGCTAGGATATGATCTGCTGTGTG
>JAKEER010000012.1 GCA_022616615.1 Acidobacteriota bacterium | reverse complement strand
GCCCGCCTCGGAGCGGCCGGAGGCCGCTCCGAGGGCCTGCGGCCACAATTGCGGGCGGGGACGCCCGCGCTCCCAGGGTGGGCTTCGCCACTTCCAAAAAATGTCCAATCTCCAGTAATTCCCGCTTTCGCGGGAATGACGGAGGCTTTTTGGTTCCGGCTTGACTGCCCGAGGTGGGCTGGCGATGAGTTTACTGGATGCTCTACAACAGATTCTGACCCATCTGGGCTTCCAGGTTACGGTTCAGGGATTTTTGATTCTCTTTGGTTTGGCGTTTGTCCGGCTGCTCGCCGTCATCGCGCTGGCGCCATTCTTCGGGGGAGCTACCGTTCCGACGCAAGCCAAGGTGGGTCTGGCTGCAATCACGGCGGCAATCCTTTATCCTGCGATTACGGCGGGAGTTCAAACCGGAGAGGTGACAACGCTGCTGTTCGTGGGCCTGCTGCTGAAGGAGGCCTTCATCGGCGCTGCCCTGGGGATCGTTGCCCAGCTATTTTTTTACGCTGTGCAGGTAGCCGGGACGATTATTGACACCCAGCGCGGGATGAACCAATTCTCGTTCTTTTCGCCTCAGTTGGCGGGGAACGTTTCAATCCTGGGCCAGTTGAAGTTCCAGGCGGCTCTCGTGCTCTTTCTCTCGTTAGACGGCCACTTGATGTTCATTCGGGGCTTACAGGCCAGCTTCGTAACGCTGCCGCTGCTGAGTTTCCCCGGTTTTCGCGCAGGATTCATAGGACTGTGCGAACAGGTCATCCGAGTGAGCGCGGCGATTTTTTCCACGGCTTTGCGACTGAGTGCTCCTGTGCTTTTAACATTGTTCTTGCTTGATCTTGCATTCGCAGCCGTCGCTAAGGTTGCGCCGCAGATTCACGTTCATTTCGAAAGCCAAACGGCCAAATCACTTGTCGGCTTGGCCATGGTTTTCCTGACGGTCGCTTTGGTGATGGGGCTGTGGCAGTCTTACCTGCTTCGGTTGATCCAGGAGATTCAAACGCTGACGAAATCATTTGCTTGAAGGCTTGAACGCATGCCCGGAGAAAAAACAGAACAACCTACAGCCAAACGATTGCAAGAAGCTCGCCGCAAGGGTCAGGTATGCAAGAGCAACGACCTGACGCAGGCCCTGCTGCTTCTGACGGCAGCCGGCATCTTCTACCTGGGTGGCGGGGCATTCATGGCCGAGCTTCAGTCCCTGATGAAAGAAGCTTTTCAAGGCGAACACCTGGTTGGGATTTCTCAAGACCAGTTGCTGCGGCGGTTCGGGGAAGCGTCGCTGCGTTTCTTCCTACTTTCCACTCCGTTGCTCTGTGGTTTGATGGCCGTCTCCCTGGGAGTGAGCTTCGTGCAGGTTCAAGCTCTTTTCGCTACCGAGATCATTAAGCCGAAGTTTGAGAAGCTGAATCCCGTAACTGGTTTCCAAAACATCTTCTTCAAGCCGCGGACTTATCTGGAGCTCGCCAAGAACCTGGCAAAACTTTGCATCGTTGCCTGGCTGGCTTACAAGTTCGTTGGGGCTTCGCTCCGAGACCTGATGCTGACCGCCACGCTTCCTCTTGAAGAATCGGTCAAACTGGCGGCGGCTTTGATTTTCCGGTTTCTCTTTACGGTTAGCGGCGCTTTCTTGTTGATTGGGGTTGCAGACTATATGTTGCAAAAGAAGCTCTATCTCAAGGAACTCATGATGAGCCGGGAAGAGGTGGTGCGCGAGTACAAGGAGTCGGAAGGCGATCCCCACATCAAGCACATGAGGAAGCAGCTTCACGAGGAAGTTCTGTCCCAGAGTATGATCCATAATGTCCCGAAGGCTGATGTTATCGTGGTAAACCCCACCCATTTGGCCGTGGCTGTGGAGTATGAGGAAAAAACCATGAATGCCCCGAAGGTGACCGCGAAGGGGCAAAACACCATGGCCGCGAAAATTGTCGAGCTGGCCCGGAAGAATGAGGTGCCGGTTTTGCAGAACATCGGCCTGGCTAGAAGTCTCTACCAAGTGGAGCTTGACACCGAGGTGCCGGAAGACCTTTACGAAGCGGTGGCCGAGGTGTTGAACTGGGTATATCAGTTGCAGGAAGAAGCAGAGCGGAAAGCCTCAGCGGCGAGTTGATTCCAGGTTTGAAAGGGAACGCCATGAAAGTTGACTACACTGTCCCCAGTCCCGTGTTTTTTCCGAAGGATGTTCCAGTCCCCAGTCAGAGGACAGAATCGACCTTTAGAAACCGGCTACAGCACCTCACAACGCGGGCCCCCCAGCGCTGGAAAGAGGTCTTGCGTCTCGACTTGCCCCCCGGTGGAGTCGAGTGGATTGAGGCTCCGCCCTGTCCTGAGGACTTGGAGTTAGGAGACGCAGCCAGCCTTCGCCGGCGCTGGCGTGAGCTTCTGAATCGACAGAACAGTCACGAAGGCGATGACAACGGTGAAGAGGACCCTAGCAGGAGGCGCTTTAGAATCCAGCAGATGCTAGCGCTGCTCTTAAGTTACCAGGCGCTGGAAGAGGAAGTGGCTGCCCGCCATCTTTCCGAGACGGGTGAGAGATCGGAAATCTGAAGCAACGTTTGCGGCATAACGATGGAGGTTGATTGATGACTCACAGTTTGGCTCGGCTGGACGGCTGGTCGGCACACGACATTTATTTGGTCGCAGACAAGGCTCACCAGCTCTATTTGCAGGGCCAGTACCGGGAAGCATGCATACTGTTTGAAGGTCTGTTGGCGGTGGATCCGTCCAACCGGTACTGCCGGCTGGCTTTGTCGGCCGTATTGGCCGCCAAGAATGACCTGTCCGGGGCGCTTGCTCAACTGGAAGAATGGATTGCTATGCATCCCCGGGACGTCGAAGCAAGGGCTCGGCGATGCGAGCTATTGCTTCGGCTGAATCTTATCGCTGACGCCCGGCAAGACCTCGACACTCTGGAAGCGGCCCGAGCCTCGGCATTTTTGGAACGACTGCAGTTGATTTTTGAGGCGCAGCGTCAGCAACTTTTGTCGGAGGCTCCCGATAATCTGGTCAGACTGGGAGATGAGACCCAGTCACAAAGATAGAAGAAGAGATAAAAAAGGAGATCCTACAATGAGCAACGCTGTCAACGCAGTGCCCCCCTATAGTGTTCAACCCAGTATCATCAATCAGTACGAACAGTTCAAGTACGTTCCTTGGATGAATACGGGCTACGCCCTCGATTACGCATTTTCGGTCAACGCGCCAAAGACCAACACAGTGGAACTAACCAAGAAAGATGGGTCGAAAGAGTCGTTGAGTTATACGCCGGGCGATTTTGCAAGCATGAAGGCTGCCGCAGACCGGCTGATCAAGGAAGGCAACGAGGAAAGCAAGCTCGAAGGGTCGGCGTTAATGCAAGAGGCTTATCAGATTCTGCAGCTGAAACAGTTGGAACTCTCGCTCAAGCAGAACCTCTTCAACACGATCATTCAGGCTCTTCAAAGAGCCGCTGGCTAATGCTGAGATGCCTGGCTTGTGGCGGCGGCGTGTTGCCTCCCGGATGAGCCAGGCTTTTTCACTTCACAATTGAACAATGATCGAGAAGATCCAAACCCGTGCCCTAGATCTTAAACGAGAGCTTTCGTCCGGGAACCTCAGCGTCCTTCTGACACGATTCAGCGACCTCCTGCTTGTGGCCTGCGTGGGCGCCATGGTCGGCATGATGATCATTCCCTTGCCGACCTGGCTGCTCGACATTCTACTCACCGTCAACATCACCATCGCCGTTACCCTGTTGATGGTCTCCATCTATATTTCCAAGGCCACCCAGATTGCTTCTTATCCTACTCTCTTGCTGATCACCACTCTCTACCGGCTGGCCCTGGATATCTCCGCCACAAGGCTGATTCTCTCTCAGGCCAATGCGGGCGAGGTCATTCGGGCTTTTGGCATGTTTGTCGTGAGCGGCAACTTCGTGGTGGGCGCCGTCATTTTTCTCATCATCACTCTCGTCCAGTTCATCGTCATTACCAAAGGCGCCGAGCGAGTCGCCGAGGTGTCGGCGCGCTTTACTTTGGATGCCATGCCGGGAAAGCAGATGAGCATCGATGCCGACATCCGGTCGGGATCCATTGACTTCGAGGAAGGGCGGCGGCGGCGGGAAAACCTGAACCGAGAGTCCCAGTTCTACGGCGCAATGGACGGCGCCATGAAGTTCGTCAAAGGGGATGCGATTGCCGGCATCATCATCACCTTGATCAACATCCTCGGCGGCTTGATCATCGGCATGGCCATGAAGGAAATGGAGCTGATGAAGGCAGTACAGACCTATTCCATCCTAACGATCGGAAATGGTTTGGTCTCTCAGATCCCAGCCCTGCTGATTTCGATTTCGGCGGGGATGGTCATTACCCGAGTGGCTTCGGAGAAT
This sequence comes from Acidobacteriota bacterium, assembly GCA_022616615.1. Taxonomy (GTDB): domain Bacteria; phylum Acidobacteriota; class Terriglobia; order Versatilivoradales; family Versatilivoraceae; genus VFZK01. Next base: position 3,795 of record JAKEER010000012.1, on the reverse strand, counting down.
TCGGACGCGAACCTTGCAACGGACGTGGCAAGCCAGATCCTCGCCCAGCCGAAGGCCATTGCGGTTTCGTCGGGTTTTCTTCTCGTGCTGGCCCTCGTTCCGGGGTTGCCGAAAATTCCATTTCTACTCTTGGCCGGCGTCGCAGGTGCAGTGGCTTACGGCTTGCTCAATGCGAAGCGGTCGCAGGTTAGCCGGGAAGCGGTAGTTGCGGGAAAGATTGAGCGTTCGGAAGAGCCGCAGATTACCGTCACGGTTCCGCTTGCCCTCGAGGTAGGCCAGGCGCTTTCCGTGTACATCGATCCGGGAACCCCAGAAGGAACAGCCTTTTTGCAGAAACTCCGTGACGTTAGGAACGGACTGTACTATGAGATGGGCGTTATCTATCCGCCCGTCCAGGTCACAAGCAGAGCGCCGATGGAGGCAGGAAGCTACCGCATCTGGCTGAATGAGGTGCCCGTCATAACCGGTCATGTGCGCGTTGATGCCCTGTTGGTAAATGCATCTGCAGACCACTTGCGAACCCTGGGAATTGGGGCCGAGGACACCAAGAACCCAGCAACCGGCAAGCCATGTGCTTGGATAGCTAGGGCCCATCGAGAAAAGGCAGTACGAGGAGGGCTGCAAGTTTGGGATACCCACGAAATCCTGATCATGCACCTGGTTCATTTTCTCAAACGGCATGGTCGGGACATGGTGGGCCTCCAGGAAGCCCAGTGGATGCTGACCAGCCTTAAAGAGTTCTACCCGAACCTTGTTGAGGAAGTTGTGCCCAAGATGGTGTCGCTGCAGCAGCTGACCGAGATCCTGCAGCGTTTGGTGGAGGAAGGAATCTCAATCCGGGACCTCAAAGCGATTCTGCAAAGCCTGAGCGAATCCGCCAAGACCTCCCAGGACAGTCTCACTTTGACGGAAAGGGTCCGCGCTTCGATAAAGCGGAAGATATGTTATCAGCTCAGCGAGGGGCGCCCGACATTGTACGTGTACCAACTGGCTCCGGAAATCGAAGAGGTCTTTCGAAATTCAATCCGTCAGTCTTCGAATGGTCCCTATCTAACGATGGACCCGGACAACGTTAAGATGGTGACCGGCGCCGTCGAAGCAATCATGGGAAAACTGCCCATGACCGCACAGGATCCTGTAATTTTGGCCGACGGTGAAATCCGTCGCTTTGTGAAGAAGCTTCTCGATTTCCAGTTTCCCCAAGTCGCGGTGCTGAGCTATGACCAGTTGACTTCGGAAATCTCAGTCCAGCCATTGGGCTTTATCTCATGGCCTGTCGCGAACTCGATTAACGAAGGACAGCCCGGGCAGCTTAACCCGGCTTAGCCTCGTGTGATCAGGAGGTTCATGTGAAAGAAAAGCAGAAACCTTCAGCGGAACCCGCAAAAAGCCAGCCTTCGGTTCCCGCAGACGTCCTGGCTGCGGCTCAGCGGCATCCTGAAACCGACTGGCGGCGCTTCCCTCAATTCGAGCAGAGCTTTGCCAGCCCTGAAACCATGAAGGATATCGTGGCGAAGATTGAGAAAACCTGCCGGCATCTCGAACAGTTCCGGCAACGTGGGACGGCCCGTGAAAAGGTGCGAGCGCAATCGGCAATGAGGGCTTTCGGACGCACGCTCGAGCTGGTTCGCCAGTTGGACGACTTGCGAGCCAAGCAAGCGCGGCGGAAATAGTCCTGGTCGCGGTTTGGCGGAGAGATTGCCTGCGAAACAGCTCTAGAATTCTCGATGCTATCACTACTCTGTTAAGTCACTCTTGGGTGGCGCATACATCGCGCTTTTGGCGATGTATGCGAATCCTTCCGCACACATGGCAAACCGCGCCAATGTGTGCGTCACCCCTGGGTTGTTGTACCAACTTAACAGAGTAATACTATGGCCTGAGAGTTTCCAATGGTTGCGCCGAAACAGCATGGAACAGGGCCTCGGACAACGAGTGTACTTTTCGGAATGTCATTCCCGCGAAAAGCGGGAACCCAGCGGGGCGCGACGAGAGGTCTGGATTCCCGCGTTCGCGGGAATGACGGAAATCTAACTGGTTCTCGCTCATCCAGCTTAGGTTTAGATACTAGCAACCATTTGGCGCGAGCCCCGATAATCAGAATGACGGTATGAATCGAGTTTTAGCTCCGGAGGTCAAAAGATGGCTACACAACGCACTGAACATTTGATGCGGGACTACACGCTGGACGACATTCTTAAGACATCTCAGCCCACCAAGAGTTCGGGGGGGTTTCGCCGCGTGCTGGGGGCCATTGCCGGTGGCGCCGCCAATATCTTTGCGCCAGGCATCGGTTCGATGATCGGTGGACTCATTGCCGGAAAAGGAGGCGTTCTTCCGGGACTCGGTGGTGAGGCCATGCAGTATTTGGAATTCCAGCGCCAGATGCAGGCGGAAGTCCGCGCATATGAGACGGCAGTGACCATTCTTAAGCTGCGCCATGATTCCGAAATGAGCGCGATCCGAGCCACCAAGGGGTAATCACTATCGCCGGCTTGGCTCTGCAGTTGGCAGCCGAGAACCTGCACCCATTAGAGGCCGGTCTGCCGCGCGCGCGATCTTCAAGATTTCTGAGGAGGCTCACGCCGCTACGCGGGCATTGATGTCAACTTAAGGCAGGACCGGGCCCACGATTGGCGAAAAGCACGCCAATCGTGGCTACCCGTGCCCGAGTCAGTCGTCTTGGTAGCCACGATTGACGCGCGTTCTGCGTCAATCGTGGACGAAACCTCGTCCTCGTCGTCGTGCTCGTCCTCGGTTTTTTGGGAAGGTACAAGCCGAGCACGAGGACGAGTTCGAAGACGAACAAGATTTTTCAAGAGGAGGCCCACAATGTCTTGGAACGTAACTCCATCGCATGAAGAGATTGCCCTGCTCATGGAAGCTGGTTTCATTTGCCGAGATGCTAACAACTTCGAGGAGGCTAGAGAGATCTTTGAGGGTGTCCAAGCCATGCTGCCCCAGAGTGAGGTTGTCGACGTTGCGCTGGGTACCATCGAGTTCCATCAAGGCCGCTTTGATTCCGCGACACGGCGTTATCTTCAAGCCCTGGAAAAGAACCCCCGCAGCGCCTATGCACATGCTCATCTCGGGGAAGTCTATCTGTTCAAGATGAAGCAAGACGAAGCTCGGCGCCACCTGCGGGCTGCGATCGAACTGGATCCGCGCGGAGATTTTGGCAAGCTGGCGCGTGGTCTGATGGAATTCACGAATGTTGTCCGTTTTAATTGTGATATTGATGAGGGAAGTCATGGAAATTAAGCCACCCGGCTCGGGAAAACCGAATTTCAAACCGACCGACGAAACCCAGAAGATTTCGAAGAAGACCGAGAAAACGTTCTCGGTAGAACGGCCGCACGCCGACCCCTTACAGGGAGCTTCGCTCACAGAGAAGGCTCAGCAGGCGCACTTCCCGGGCGTCAGCGCTCAGTTTTCAAAGAAGGATCTGAGAAATCCGCAGACGGTGGAAGTGGTCGTGCGAACCTCGGTTCAAGAACTCATCCAGACCGAGTTCCCGAAGGCTCGCTTTGCGTCTGAGGAAGATCGCAAGAATTTTGTGGAGTTGATGGCTAATGATCCGCTGTTCCGCGGCAAACTATTGGGGCATTTAGAAAAGCTGCTGACGTAGCCACGGCGGGGCTGAACGCTCCAGACGCTTGGAGCTGTTAGAAAATCAAGGTAGGGACGCGTTGCCCATTGATGTCAACTTAGGGCGGCTTCGTCCACGATTGACGCGGAAAGCGCTTCAATCGTGGCTACCAAGACGACCGGTCAGGGGCATGGGTAGCCACGATT
>JAKEER010000129.1 GCA_022616615.1 Acidobacteriota bacterium | reverse complement strand
TCGCGAGAAGGGCAAAGCGCGCGCCTCGCAGCCGGCATGAAGCAGAGTGTCATGCGGCGATTCTAGGGGGGTGAGATCGAGTCTCCCATCACGCAGCTAGCGCAGGCCTTTACAACCATCTACCGCCATGCTACTCTGCCCCCCGTTTCTCGCGGGCGCTTTCCCTTGAAGGTGGATCAGCGACACCAAATCCCGAATTCAGCCCTCCGCAAGCCTCCCTGGGCCGCTAGCTCAATTGGCAGAGCAACTGACTCTTAATCAGTCCTGACGTAGAATCAACGGTTTAGACAAGTCACTGAATCCTTAGCGTAATCTATTGATTACCAGTGGATTAGTGTCTATCTGAGTATCAATTGGTAGATGCTCGGATATGCTGAAATCGTCAGGGAGGGGTTACGGCTGGGGGTTATCGCCGAATTTACTGTATGCACGGACTCTTGAGCAGTCTTGACGTTATTTCCGCTAGAACGTCCAAAGCTGCGTGTATACCTCTAACTTCTTTTCCCAGAGCCTTTCCGCGTTAGAATTCCCTAGTGGAGCCCGGCAAATGTCCTCATTAACGGCCACCAACGCGGGCACTCAGGCGCTGCAAGCGATGAAACTCCGCGATTTTTCCTTGGGCCTTGGGCAGCGTGGCTGGACTGGAAAAGGTCTCGGTCACCGTCTTTTCCGCCGACCTTGTGTTTCTCGTCTCTGACGCGGGGGCTTCTGGATCGCAACTACGCTCTCCGGGTGCAGGAAATCGGAATTGGAAAAATCAAGAAGGCGCAGGATTTGACTCAGGCAATGTCGGAAATCGTCCCGAGTGACGTACGCTTCGAGGTGGACTTTAACGACCAAGAAGAATTTATCAACTTGGAACATATCCTGCCCGAGAATCCGGGGTCTAGTTGGCCGCCGATCGATCCCCGAGACGCGTCTGTACCGCCGGATCGGCAACATGCATCATGCAAGCGAAAAACGAGTTTGATGATCGGTAATAGTTCTTTTGCTGACAAGAACCCCACTTAAAGATTCCGGGGTTTTGTTGACTTCCGACATACTGGCGGCCTGGCCCTTTCGCCTGGTCGAAACTGCTTTGTCTTCGGCACAGGAGAGAAAGGACGCCAGCGCGCGACTTCTTTCTGTATCTGTGCCAGACAGAAAGGAGAATTGAAATGACAATCGTCAGCCTTGTTCTGACGTGGGTGCTGTTGCTTGCTGTTGAGGGCAACCCACAAGGCAAACGGGAGCCAATCCGAATGGCAGTCATCCCGTTTGAAGACGTCCTGGGAAACGCAAGCCCTGACGCGATGAAATTCAACCAGGTGCTGCTGTCGCACCTGTCTCGTGAAGAAAAGCTTGCCGCCAGAGTCGCCAAACCAGACAAACCGGGTACGGTGCTCGATCGGGAAACAGTACTTGCTTTGGCAAAGAAGCATGACGCTCTGTACCTCATCACTGGTCGAGTGATCGATGCCTCGACGGGCCAGGGGAATTCAGGACTCCCGATTCCGAAACTCGGCCGCGTTAACAGTAACTCGGTCACTGCGGAAGTTAAGGTGGAAATGGAAATCATCTCCGTTGCCACTGGTGAGACTGTGGAACGGATTCGAGCTGAAGGTGAGAAAACGCTGCGCTCGAAGCAGACCTGGGTCAACAGCCCGCTGGGAAGCATCAACGTAGGGGGAAGCACTCCGACTCATTCACCCATGGGACCTGCCATGAATGAGTGTGCGGAGAAGCTCGTGAAGAGAATGTTGGAGATTCTTATTTCGAGGAAGTAACGGCGGGATTACCCATCACCCCCGTACCGCTCTCCCCAATGGGGCGAGGGGAGAGAATCTTCGTGGGCATCCGCGAGGATTCAACTAATTCACAACTTACTCGGCTTTGGCTTTCTTCGCCTTAGCCGGAAACTTTGGGTTTTCGGCACGGACAGAAGAGGCGCCAGACGAGCGTTTCCTTTCTGTCCGTTGCCGAAACAGAAAGGAAATGACAATGAAGATCCGAACGCTTGAAATCAACCGCGAAGGACGAATGATGGAACGCAAGGTGGAAGGGCAATTGGAAGACTTGAAGCATACCTTGCTCGAAGCGCTTTATCCGGGCATTCAGCTTGCACGAGTCCAGGTTCCGGTCGAGCCCCTGGATTCCATTGACCAAGCGCTGGCGGAGCAAGCCCTCGGCAACTTGAAGCTGGAGGGTGTGACTTACCGGCTTGTGGGCGCCAGCGGTTCGGCGAAGAGTGGCCGGTTTTACGCGGTCCCGCAATCGTACGAAAAGCAGCTGTCTGGCCGATTCCAAAATTGGCCAGAAGCCGCGGTAAGCTACTTCGGCATCCTGACTTCCGAATGCCGGCACGGCATTCTCCGCGCCGCCCATTTGCGAGTCCTGGTGGTGAAGGACAACGAGCTGGGAACCAACGACTGCCGTGGCTGGATCTCACAGGCGTTGTTTTCCTCAATCAAATCGCCCGGTGGCGCATCACTGCCTGCCGGGCGCTTTTGTCAGTTCCGGATGGGATTTGATTCCGTCAATGCCAAGGGATCGTTCAAGGTGATGGACAACGAAGTGGCCAAGCTGCTCCAGGCCGACGTGGTGTTGCCTGACAGTTGTCTCAAGCCGGCACTGAAAGACCGCAATCTCCTGCAGCGGCTTGTCTCTCCCGAAGGGCGACGCTTCCAGGGGCCTGCCGTCGTCGGCATTCGCGAAGTCTCACGCGAGCTCGAATTCAGCTCCAGTTACACGCTGCTGGTTCATGCTCCGGAAGAATCGGTGCAGTGTGAGATCCTCCCGCGCGCCATGGCGGAAGCCCGCAAGGTTACCCAGGCTGTCACCGAGGGAGACTATGAAGCTTTGTTAACTCTTCTGGGCTCGTCCGAGGCTCAGCGGGAGTTGCCTCGATCTTCTGATCCGCGCGAGGCCGAGAGGCTGGACTTCACTTCCTGTGAACTTCAGTCGATCAATGCTTACCTGAAAGCGGATGGTCAGGGATTGATGATGAAGTTCAAACCATTGATCGAGCGGTTGAAGCGGCTGTTGGCTCGTTGGACATTCAAGCTCACGACCGCCGGAGGATTCAAGCTGCTTGGCTTTGCCCTCGCTGACGATGGGTTCCTGTTCGCCCATCAGGGAAGGGTTGTGTCCGGTTCAGATTGGATCCCGAGGGATGCCGCCATCGGCTCGCTGTCTTCGAAAAAGGGGTTGGTGGTGGGCTATCCCATTCGCATGAGGGGAGACCTGCTGCCGGTGAACCTGCTATCCGCTGGCGAGGTCATGGCTCTATTGGCCCAAGAACTCCAGAGACTAGACATCCAGATGGGAACTCTGGAAGCTCGCAGGCTGGTTGAGTTGGTCGAGTCGCAGCTTCAGTTGCCGGGGACGCTGACGCTTCACTCCCAGACAGCCAAGCTCAATGGTGGTGACTTCGACTTCGATTATGTCTCCGTTGTTGAAGACCGCCAATTTCCCCGCTGGGTGGAGTCTCGTTTCTCGAATCCTGGACGGCCGACTCAGCAGAAGGACAAGCTCGCCAAAGTGAAGAGCTTTTGGTGGAACTTGCCTTCCGTCGCGATGTCGGTCCGTGGGAATGAGATTGGGTCGATCACCGATCTCATCACATCGTGTCTGGCTGTAGGAAAGGAAGACCTGGCTTACGAGTTGGTAGAGCAGCTTCAGTGTGCGCTGGACAGTCTGAAGCATGGTGTAAAGGTGAATACAGAACACATTGCCGAAATCCGCCAGCAGGTCAATCCGGCGCCCTGGCTTGCTCTGAAGCAGGTGAGGACCGTTTCTGAAATGCCTCTTCACTTTGCAGTTTCTGAACATGACAAGATAGGAAAGCTCTACAACCTCGTCCGCAAGGAAGTGCATGATCTGTTCGCCGAGCAGTTACCGCTCAGCGCTTACAGGAACCTGATCTCTGGCCATCAGTGCACTCGCGAGATGCTTGAGGAAACTCGCGGGATCTACCTCTCCTATGCCGTTCAGGTGGCTGAGGTGGTAAAGCAAAGGGAACAGCTCCAGTCGGAACTTGCCAAAGCCCAGCAAGCGTGGGAAGCGGTGAAGGAGCTGGGCCCCGCGCACCGGGAGCAGAAGCGGCAGGCAGCTTTCAAACGCCGGCAGGCACGAGCTGCCTTCCTGCACTTTGAAAAAGTAACAGCCAGGAAGGAGTTCGGGAATGCCGTTGTCCTGGTGAAGAAATGGGCGGGCGGGAAGACGCAGGATCGTCCTGCCTGGGCCCAGGCTTTGCTCCACGTGGTTTGTGGAGTGAAAGACAGCAAGGCTACCGGCGCCATTCTTCTGCATGCGTTTCCACAGGAGATGGTGGATGCCCTGGTCGAAAAAACCGGCGGCCGGCCAGTGGTGGTGACCGCGCCGCAACTTCCGGACGGCGCAGTTAGCGTTGAGGTTGCGGAAGCCGACCAGTGTTGCCGGATCTTCATGATCCATGGTGAAGAAAAAACGCTCTTGATTGAGATCACGGCTGAAGGAGATGTGGTGATGGACGGCCGGAGGATCAAGTCAATCAAACCCTTCCCGTTGAAGTCCGGAAATGGGGAGCTTCGAGACGGCAAGGTGGTCTTTGCCGAAATCCCTCAACATCCAAAGATCGCACCCTTCAAGTCAAACGGCGCAGTCGCCTGAAACACTTTTGCCGGTTGTCCGTTGTCCGTTGTCAGTTGCAAGCACCACTGGCAACAGGCGACGGACAACTGGCGCTTGTATCGGAGAGCCCTCATGCAATTCATTCGAATCGTGTCGTGCTTCATTCTCATTTCGACAAACACCCTGGCCCAAAAGATCGAAACCAGCCAGCCGGAGCGAGGGAAGATCATCAGGGTCGTGACCGCGCTCAACCACCTGACTGTCATCGAGGTCCCAGAGCCGGTGACGATGGTTGCCGCCGGCAGTCCATCTTTCAAGATTGAACGACGAGACAATAAGGTGTTCATCCAGCCTCTCGAGGAAGGCCAAAGTACGAACCTTTTCATTTGGACTCCGACGACTCGTTATGCCTATGAGCTGGAGCCCGCTGGTGCAATTTCCAGCATGCACTTTGCCGTCGATCATTCCCTGGCAACTGCTCAGCCGCTTCCAAACCCACATGAGGACTCCGCAGCTTCAGACTCCACTTCGGCAATCACGCGGGCGCTTGTGAATAGTTTGCCGGTGAAACATGAGACGTCTCCCGCAATCAAGGATCGGGTAACAGTGGCAGTTAAGGACGTTCTGAAGCTCGACGACCGCCTGCTGATTCGTTACAGCGTTCGCAATCAGGGAACCGAAGCGTATGAACTGAAATCCCCCGGCGTAACTCTCCTGTCGGAGCCCAGATCGCGCCGGTCACTCATTCCCTTGTCTCTAACCCAGCTCGATCAACAGGAAGCTGATCGAATCCAAAGTGCGAGCGAAACGCTTGTCCCTGTGGTTCATTCCGATGTTCAGTCAAACAGCTTGAGACCAGGAGAAGAAGCCGTCGGAGTGATTGGCATCACGCCAGTTTCCGAAAAGGACGACCTAACCGTTCTTCGGCTCCGCTTCCCGCCTGATCCGAAAGGCAAAGTTATCGCCATCCTGGTGTTGTAGTCATGAGGCAACCCATCACTCAGCGGCAAATGCACAAGCTAGCCATGTCGGCGTTCAGGAAGCGCAGCGATGTTGGGATGAAGCAGGCTTTGAAAGACCGATTGCTGGAGTCTGCCAACCCGTTCCAGTCCGAACAGGAGCGGCGGCCAAAACGAGGCGTTGTGCTGGCACTCACCATTAGCGGCCTGCTGTTCGGCAGTTTCGTGTATTTCAACTTTCTTTGAGCACTCAGCGATCAGCTTTCAGCTATCAGCCGAAGGCTCGTTTAGGAGCCAACGCGCCTCAACAACCCTCGTGGCCGACCCAGGAGTCCAACTTACAAGACACCAATCGAAACTCAACAATCGCAAATCGGCAATTGGCTTGATTCGCATCCCGCAATGGCAGCTCCCGATCGCTACCGCAACACCGAACCCGGCCCCTGGGATAGCCCTGGTTTGGTACTCCTGATTCTCTCTGGTGGGTTCATCTGGATTTCCTGGGCAATCGCTCACGACCGCCTGCACCTCACTCACCGGCAGATCGCAGAGGTGGCTTTGTATCTCTCCTGCTTGCTCGCAGCTGTTGTCGCCGCCGTTGTGATGCGTGTGACGGCTAAAACCCGGCGAGAGAAGCAGTGGCCGCATCCGCCGATGGTGATTTCACCCTCTCGCCTCGATCAGGAAATGCGGGCAGTCTGGGAAGGAAACTCGGTGATTCTTGGTTACGACATTCATGGCAAACCGTGGCTCTGGCCCGACCGTATCCGCGTGATGCAGTCTGTCCTGCTCGGCATGACCGGCAGCGGCAAGACCACGGCCCTCCGTAGCATCATCACCCAAGACATCTATCGCCAGGTGGGACCGTCCCGCGACCGCCACCGCCTTCCCATGATCATCCTGGACGGGAAGGGCGACATTCAATTCTTCTATGAGCTGCTGCCTCACATCCAGCGGGCAGGTCGTTTGCATGTCATTGTTTACCGCATCTAACCACATCCGTCGGGCGGGCACACGCTGGCGCGGGGCACGGGCGGGCGGTTGGCGAGCTTTGGCTGAGGCGGGATCGGTG
>JAKEER010000795.1 GCA_022616615.1 Acidobacteriota bacterium | reverse complement strand
CGCCTCAAGGTGCGGTAAGTGGAGCCTTCAACGAAGTGGCTCTCTTTGCGAGTAGTCTTCAGGGTGTAGACGACTTCGTTGGGAAGAACTCCTTCGGTCGCTTCCTTCATCTCTGCTCTAAAGAGGTTCTCCAGCTCTGTCTTTCGAGTCTCCAGGGATTTGATTTGCGTCTTCAGCTGGGTCAGCTCGGTGTCCCATTCCACCGCCACACCAGGCAAAGCAACTTGAGTGCCGTTGTCCTTTGGATACAGCTCGTTCAGAGTCTTCCGGGTGGACTCGCTTGCGTCTACGGGCGGTGGGACTCTACGTTTGACGCGATCCCAAAACTCCTCTTCCTTTTCTGCCAGAATCTGCAGGAATCGTTCATTGGGATACTCGTCTGGCCAAGGTAGCAACTGTTGACCTCCAATTAGCGGTGCAAAACTTCCCCAACGAAGCGTGGTCACCAGGAACTGATGCTGGAGTTGCACCTGGTAGTAAACTGGGGCTTCGTCTTCCCAAAGGTGAGCCAGCCGCAACCCTACGGTCTTGATCTCCAAAATACCCGGGCCTCTCTCGTCAACCGGTTGGATCTCCCTGTCGATCGTTGCCAAAGCGAAAGGATATTTCGGATTGCGTTGAATAAGATGGCGCCCGTAGTCCTTGAGGATGCGACCGGTTCGCAAGGAATATTGCTCGGCAATCACTGGCTCCAGAACGTTTCCCCACAGTGCCGCCTCACCGATTTGTTCGCTGTCATCAACAATCAAACTAGTCTTCTCTGCCCACACCGCGTAGGCAGACTTGTAAGGATGAACACCAAGAATGGCCCCGGCATCACTGCTGCCGATGCCTTTGCGCCGTTCGGCCAGCCAACGTTCCCTTTCAGTCATGTCGGGTCTCCTTTGTAACTTCAAAGAAATCAGCCGCAGACGCACCGCGACCCAGCGTGGGTAATCCGCAACGACAGAAGAAACCACAGCGGACATGGGGAATTCCTGGCCGCGAATCAGCGTCGATGAACGCAGATGTAGGGTGCGCTGCTTCTCAAGCGCACCACCATCTCCAGCGATACAGCAGGAGAGCCCGCTCCAATTTGTGAGGATTTCGCTCTGGTGCTAGGCTTCCCCGGCTTGAAACGAGGGACGATGAACGCACCAGCACCGATTCTGGTAAGAAAAAGAGAAGTGGTTGTCGGTAAGAGGCGCGAAACGGGCAGTATGGAGTGTGCCTTCGCCGGCGGAGGCAGTCTTCGGATCTCAAGCTTTCTCGGGGCGCACGTCAATCCTGGTGATGAAATTCAATTCTCACTCCCTGACGGCGACTCTCCGTTGACGCCAGAGCTATTGATCAGGCGGACAGCGAGGGACTGTCTCTACCAGACTTCTATCGGCTATGTCGCCCGACCCAAGACCAACAGGCTCCAGCATGCCTTTGCCTCGGCGGCAATCAGCGATGGCCGCTTGGGCTTTACATGCCTGCATCTCCCTTGTTCGGCCATCAAGAGTTACTTCTATTCGGGGAATCGCGGCCGCGACCCGGCCAACCAATCTTCCCTTTACGATCTCCTCAGAGCTCGTCCTAATGCATCTCCTAAAGAGTTACGGCTGGCCTGGAAACTTCGCGAGTTGGAACTACTCTCAATTGCGGCTCCCTCTGCCCATCGAGCTGCCTTGGCTCGGGCGTTCAACATTCTGTCAGTGCCCGAATTGCGCGCCTGTTACGATGCCTCGTTGGAAGATCCGAAGGCCCCAGCGCTGTTTCCCTTTGCCGGATTCGGTCTCATCCTGGTTTCAGGGACTCCCATCGACGACCGTTTCCTCGTCCGGCAGATCCTTTCCTTCATTCCTGAGCGGCAAGGCCGGCACTTCAAGCTGTCCTTGCGCAAACTTGACTACTCCGGCGACAAGGCGGTCTATCGCGATTCGAGAGTCAAGCTTGAAGTCACCCTGGATCCGCTGCTTCTGCCGCTTGGATTCGAGCCCTCTTGGAACCGATGGAAACACCTGCTCGAAACATCTCTCGACGTCCATGCGGAGTTCGTCAAGACCGGAAAATATATTCGCAAAGGAAACCAGTGGAAACTGGTCACCTGGGAAACAGCCTTGGCAAGCCGGATTGAGATCAATCTTCCCGATAACCTGGAAGGGGCCGTGAACACGGCAAAGCGCACCTATCGGCGATTTGGCCAGTACTCAAGCTGGATCGAAGAAATGCGCCAGAGAATTGAGCGGGACCCGATGGAGAAGCGCACGCTGGAGCGGCTTGGCGCCGCCGAAGGAATTCCAGGCGACTTTGATGTGGCACTTATCAACTGGAAGCCTGACTATGATCGTTACTACTACGAGCAGCTCTTGAAGGGCTCCAGGCGGCTGTTCCTTTTCAGGAACGAATACCTGTTTGAGACAGCCACCTCGATCGTTGTCGAGACCCCACAGGCAGGCCATGCCACCTATCTGTTCTCCGTGACAGATGATCTTGAAGCATTCCTGTGTGTCTATATCCAAACAACCAAGGAAGCCATTCGCCACAACCAAGACAACTGCGCGGAGCGGCTTGGGTATCTGGGGCGAGTGGTCCATGGAAGGAACCGCAAAGTGTGGTTGGCAGAAATCAGTAAATTCTTGGGGGAACCAGTGGACTGCAGCCTGGCTCCTGACGATGAGTAATTCGGAGACGAGATGGGCGACAGTCAGCTCGGAGTCTACGTCAATTCCCGGGCTCGGAGAACGGCAGGAACTGATTAGGTTATCGTTCTAATGGTCAGTGGAATTCTTCAAAAATGAAGTTGTTTCTTCAATAAACTGAGGACTCACCAGTATGTCTTCATGCCCGCCTGGGGTGTCGATGAGCTGGGCATCTTTCCATACCCGAAGCAAATCCAGGGCATTATGGTGGGGGATGATGGGGTCATCTCTATCGTGAAAAATAAGTAGAGGGGGAGTTTTCAATTGAGGGATAACTAAGAGTGCTTCAAGACTCTCAATGGTTCTATTGAATTTCCTCTCGAAAACGAGTTTTGTGTCTGCAAAGATTCTTTCCGGAATTTGCAGCATTTCGGCCAAGTAGTTAATCGGCCCTCGCATGCCGTTAAGGGCCGAAACAAAAATCACCTTATCTGCTTTCAGACCTTTTTCAAAAGCATACAAGCAGGCGCCTGCACCGAAGGAATGGGCAATAATCCCATAGAGAGGCCCAACCTTGTCGGCTACTGCCAGGATGGCCTCTCGGTAATCCATGAAATCAAGGTGGCTACCGGAAGATCGGCCATGGGCTGGCGCGTCGAAGAGGATGATTCTATAACCGGCATGAATGAGTGGCTCTATGAGGCGGTTGAATCGCAACCCGTAACCACTCCATCCGTGGACGCAAAGTATGGCTGGACCTTTCCCCCATTCCATTACCGCCAATCTTCCCGTTCTAAAGGGCACACAATAAGAGTTCGCGCTCGCCAGCCATTTCCTTTCGCTTTCGTCTGCTTTGCGCCGTTTCGGTTTCGTGAAGATCCATACTGCTACCCGCGTCGCGAGCCTTGGATAGTACCTCCCAGACTTTCTAAAAGCGAAGCGAATGATCTCTGTAACCAGAGTGGAGAGTCGATCAGTATCCATGACGGTATTGCCGCTAAAAGCCATGTCACCTTGCCTCTCGTATGTTTAATGGATCAGGTCAATCGGCAAAAGGTTCTCGCCCCACAGGATGAATCCAGCCCAATAGTAATCAGACAAGGTCCCCTCTTCTCTGATGAGTGCTAACTTTGCATTTCGCAAAGCACTGGCTCTGCCCTCGCCTTTCGCTAAATTGGAATAGAAGCTTTTCATCAACTTGCTCGTTAAGGTGTCATCGACATTCCACAAGCTGGCGACCACGGTTCCTGCTCCAGCAACCATGAAGGCTTTGACGAGATTGGAAATTCCTTCTTGTCCATGCAGTTTTCCAACTCCACTGTCACAAGCAGACAGAGTGACTAAATCCGCTGCAAGATCTAAATTATGAATCTCCCTATCTTGCAACAAGCCGTCTTCTTCCGATTGGCTGTTGCTCGTTAAGATGAGGGCTGATCTTTCAGGAAATTCTAAATTGGCGTAGCCGTGAACGGCAAAATGGAAAATTTTGAACTGGTTCAGCGGTGATGACTTTAGAGAATCCTCCGTGGCTTCCTTTCCGGTTAGCAACAGTGTCTTTCCCGGAAACACCTGTGCAATAGCAAGAAGCTCTTCTTTGGTTCCCAGTAATCGAGGCAAATTGTACCCATCGATAGGGAACGCATTGCGCTGAATGGCGTATCTACTATTTTTTCTATACAAAGCATCTCCTAGAGCCAGCAGCATCTGCGTCTGGGGTCGGCGGCTCCGAGGACGGGTCCGCAGCAGGTGTAACAATGTGGCTGACTGAACGTAAGAGATAACGTGGGACTCTAAAACCAGCTTACCCCGGTTATCGATCAAGGATTCAAAGGGAAGAAGGTTCAAGTTACCGTCTGGAATAATGATGATCTTCTTATAGTGATCAAGATGGCTTATTCTGCCTAGCAGGAGCTGGTAGACTCTCTCAGCACTCTCTTTGACACCTTTCTTCGACCGAACGTCGTGCAAAAGTTGGTCGATCAAGCTGTCCAGGTCAGTCCTACCCGCGAGCTCACTCGCAGCAATCCCTTGGCGCGTAATTTGCAGGCAATACGACTGAGGATCGCTTAAGACGAACTCCAGAATCATCTCGTCGTTTTCTAAAATCGCTTGCAAACGTTCTATGGCGACTGGTTTGACTATTTCTCTCCGCAAGGATGCATTGCGCTCTGCAATGGCTGGAATCTGGGCTTCTTCGGCCACGAATAATTGGTCCAGTAGTTCTTGCCCCTCCTCGGCAGTTTTTGCCTCCAGGACCTTAGAATTGAGACGCGACAATTCACGATACAACTCTTTAGTGGAATCGTCGTTGACGGTTTCAACAGATTTATTTCGTATCGACTCCGCAATGGAGCGGCCACGCGCTCGTTCCAAGATCGTCCAGGCTTGAGTCGGGTCCTTGAGATGGTTGAGAGCCAGCTTGCAATGATTCAGATAGCTATCACTCAGCCAATCAATCAGGGAGGCTTTAGCGTAGGGGCTGATGGAGTGGAGCAAAAGTTCTTCGTTCAGATTGGCCCCTTGCTCGTATAAAGCGACCGCGTCGGCAATTCGGCCGAGCTGCACACAGATTTCCGCCAGTTTGCTGAGCCTCTCAGCTAGGCTACTTCTTTCATGTCTTTTCCGTGTAACCTCCACGCAGCCCCGTTGGTACTCCTCAGCTTTCTCATAGTCACCTAAAGCGCCATACATTTTTGCCAGTTGCTCATTAGCATCCGCAAGAGCACGATCGAAATCGTTCTCTAGACAGATATCGCGCGCCTCATTGAGGTCAGCGATCGCACGCCTGATGTTGGTACGCGAAGCAGCCCTGGCACGCACAATCAGCAACTCGGCGGTGGCACAGAGATTTTCCTTGGATTGCTGGAGAGCCTTATCAATGAGTATTTCCGACTCCTTATGTTTTCCCATCAGCAGCAAGGTGCGAGCTTTGGCTACATGAACCCGAAATGGGAAGGGGCAATCTTTATGCATGCTCGCTGAGGCTAAAGCTTTTTGGAAATAGTTCATGGCCGCTTCGTAGCGTTTAATGGTCGTGAGGACATTGCCAGTGTGTTCGAAAAACTGGACCTGGAGGGCATAATCATCCGATTTGATCGCCTCGACCAAGGCCCGTCCCACACGGCGCGCTGCTGCCAGGCTATTAATATCCATGACCCACATGAGTACGCCTAGCTGACCTGAGGCACGGTTCTCCCATTTTTTATCTCGCGTTTCCTTGGCGATTTCCAGCACCGCCATCCAAGCATCACGCTCAGCCAGGAGGTTGGGATGCTCTTCGACATAGGCTCTGGCGACCAGGCATCTGAGTTTTAATTGCAGGTCTTGATTCACGATTGGATTTTTCAACTCCTGGTCAAGCAGCACGGAAAGCTGTCTACATGACATCGTCCACAGCCTTGAATGGATGAATCCGATTTTGGCCATTAATGCCTTTTTTACATCCCCTCTGGACTTGTATTCTTCTTCTGCGCTCGCATACAGGGGCCTTGCTTTTTCCCAGTTTTCGAGCCAGGCATACCGGTCGGCTTGAGCCAGTATCGAATGCGTATCCTTGGCAGGAGAGGCTCCATGACCAGGAGTTAGTCCTATCGAAAGGGCAACAAAAAGCATACTCAAAGATTGTCTTACACGGATTGGCATGGAGAAAGAATATTCGGCCCGCTTAGAAAAGAATCCGTACACCGAATTGAATTTGCCGTGGATTAAATGCACTCACCGGTCGCCCTGCATTAGTAAACGCAGTGTCTACCTTATATACATTGAAGTGATTGAATAGATTGAAAACATCCACGCTGAGATTGAGTTCAAAATCTTGCGTGAGCTGAACATGACGGGTTAAGCGAAAATCGACCGTCTGAAATCCGCTGGTTCGATATACGTTCCGGCCTAAATTGCCAGGGAATCCTAACTCAGGTATCGCCAGGCCCACCTTCCCATCAGGGGAGACGAAAGATCCAGGAGTTCCCAGAGCAACAACACTGGGACGCGCCGTCGAGGAATTATTCACCAGCGTTCTGTCGTTTTGTGTGAGGAGCCGATAAGGGCGCCCAGACCCGATTTCGATGCGGGGGGCAAAGGTCCAGTTTCCCAATAGGATCTTAGATAAATCAGCCGTCGAAGCCGTCCGAGGAGTATCAAACACGGCAGTCAATACAAAACGATGGCGTTGATCGAAATTGGAATTGCCCCGATCTAATCGAATATTACGATTATCTTGTGGCTCTTCGGAAGTCTGAATATCAGTGGCGTCATCAATGGAATGAGCCCATGTCCAGGAACCCAGTACTTGATAATAACGGGAAAACCTCTTATTGAGTTTGACTGTGAGGGCATGATAAGTCGAGGAGGCAGAGGATTCGTATTGCTTCACGTTAAAGAAAGGAACGAATACACTACCTGAAGCGTGGGGGAGATCGAAGGTGTTGATCAAATGGTCGAGCACCGCTTTGGAAAGTCTGCCACCCGAGATCGCATTGCTCAAAGCATAGTTCGGGCCGGAGGCACGGAATTGATTAAAGAGGAGTTGACCGAGCGGAGCCAATGACGTGGGCGAGTTGGCCCCTAACGCATCCCAAAGACCTGCCAGCGGCCCGCCAGCGCCTTGGTAGATGGGACTGGCGCAGCCATGGATTGCCACATCGGGAAGTGAGGGACATACCACATTGGATCGTTCGTAGGTGCTAATCAGACTGAAATTACCTTGATTGATATTGCGAGGTCTCTCGATGTGTAAGGCGTGCATATAAGTGTAATCTGCCGATACACTCCAGTCACTGGCGAGTTCGCGTTCTATTCCGAAAGTGGCTTGCTCAGAATAGGTGTATCGAAAGTCTCGTGCGATAGGCAGGACAGTCGGAAGCACAGGGCTTCTGCTTAGAGCGGAATTGATATCCAGAAAGACCGGTGAAAAGGTGTCGTAGCGCTGTTCATCTGCTCTAAAGCCCAGAAGTGGGTCAACTAGCAAACTTCCAATAGGAGTAATAGGCCTTGCTTGAAACAAATCCTCCACGCCAGTAAGTTGGGAGGATGCCAAAAAGGGTGACTGTATCCCATCGACCACATCAGCAAGAAAGCTCAAGGCGGTTAAAGGATGACCATAATACAGCCCAAAAGAACCTCGTAGAATGGTCTTGCCTTTCTTAAAAGGGTCCCAGGAGAACCCGAGCCGCGGCGCTATGTTGTTCGTGTCTGTTGGAATCGATTGATCAACCCCCAACGCATCTTGCGCCTCCTGAAATAGAGGAGAAGGCGCAGTATTCTTACTTAAGAACTCCACGTCATAGCGAACTCCGTATTGGAGCAGGAAGTTGCTCGACAGCTTCCAGGAGTCCTGGAAGAACGACCCGAAAGTCGTGTTCCGGTAGCGCGCGGTCGTCCGGTCAAACCCTCCAAACTGCTGAACGAAAGAATCTGGCAACCCCATGCCATACAACTGAACAGAGCTGAAACTGGGAACTCCTGCCGATCTTAAGGCAGAGGTCAACTGCGGTCCCAAAATGGAGCTGATCACCGGGAAGTCGACAGGAAGTGTGACAGGAAACGTATAGAGTCCCGATTGATTGAGTGGGAAAGCGGTTTTGGCAGGAATATAGTTGAAATCGATACCGGCCTTGTAAGTATGCTTACCCCGAATATGTGAAATACTGTTGTTAATCTGCCAGCGCTTTTCCTCGCGCTCAGCAGGCGCAAACGGCTCTGCCCCGATAGAGGCGATTCCGGGAATTTCAATCCCTACAGCCGAACTGTTGGTCGTTAGCCCAAGGCCGCGTCGCGAGAACTGAAAGCGTAATTCATGCAACCAGGTTGGACTTAAAAAGCTACTCAGTTGAGAAGTCACCGACAAGTCTCTAACGAAAAGATTGTTGGTTCGGGAAAACGCATTATGCGCATCAATTTGCGTCTGACTGTTGCTGGTGAGGCCAAAGGCGTCTGACGCATTCACCCCAATTCGCATGAAAAGACTATGCCGATCAGAAAGATTGTGGTCTAAGCGGGTGGAGTTAATATAAGAGACGTTTCTCGTTTTATAGTTTCCAGCCTCAGTGGTTAAGCCCCTAAACGAGGCGGGTAAGGGGTAACCGGTTAAGTTAAAGGTCGTGGGGCCGGCTGGAGTATTACCGTACAGAGCTATTCGGGAAGCGGCATTCACCACAATAGAATAAGGAACAGTCAGCGACGCGGGAGCCGATCGAATAAACTGAGCTTGTTCCGATGTTACCAAGAGCGACCCACTCCCAAACGGATTAGCCATTTCCTGCAGGCCGTAATGCTCCCGTCCAATACTCGAAAACCCTATAGAGTTGTTCTGAGTAGTTTCAAAGGAAGTCAGGAAGAAAGTTCTCCCCTGTTTTAGCGGTCCCCCCAAAGTCAAGCCTGCCTGGGTATTCGTGTCCCCTGGATCGGGTTCGCCAGCAAAAGCATTGGTGGCCGAGAAATAGCGGCTCCGAAGGATCCCAAAGATCTCACCTTGAAACTGCTTCCCACCCTGTTTCGATACGATATTGATCACCGCCGCGGCAGATCTCCCGAACTCAGCGCTGTAGCCACTTTTGATGATTTCAAACTCTTGTACCGCATCTTGACAAATCGTTGCTTTGACTCCATTGATCGTGTTGTCGATTGCATCGACCCCGTCAATGCTCACCATATTAGCCCGCGCTCGCTGTCCATCGATATTGAGGCCAGTTACGGGGATCGGTGGAAGACTCGATTGATTGGCACGGCTGGCCGCAGAATCCAGTAAGGTGAAATTGATATAGTCACGTCCATTACTGGGAAGGTTATCGATCAAACGCTCCACAATCGTCGTGGCCACAGAGGTTCTTCTAGCCTCTAATAGCTGCGTGCTGGATAA
The DNA here is from genome assembly GCA_022616615.1 of Acidobacteriota bacterium. Lineage (GTDB taxonomy): Bacteria > Acidobacteriota > Terriglobia > Versatilivoradales > Versatilivoraceae > VFZK01. Next base: position 5,986 of record JAKEER010000795.1, on the reverse strand, counting down.
AACCTCCACCGCTTCTAAAATAGGACTGATTTCCAACTGGAAAGATGACTCCGCACTTTGACCTACTGTCAATAAGATTTCCTTTGCTATTTTAGGCCGGAACCCCTCTGCCTCGACTCGAACAGAATACCTACCCGGCCTTAATCCTAAGAACGTAAAGGTCCCGTCCTCCCTGGTTGTGACTGTGCGCAGTAAGCCTGTTTCGAGTGTTTGCAGCTTGATCGTGGCTCCCGAGATTACATTTCCGGAAGGATCCTTGATGACCCCGTACAATTCAGCCGTGTTCCCCTGAGCCAGCAGTGCTGCCTTCCAGACAACCAAGACTACAAAAAGGGCAAATACGCCTTTTCGCATGACGTGATCCTCGAAATAGAATGGGCGATGGGGCTTGCATAGAGTGAGAATTCGGTTTGACCAGCCGACCATTAGAGGTCATGGACGAAATTGCTTCCTGGATGAGCAGCTCCAAAGCACAGAACTGCCGACAACTACCTCGATGCTACTGCAAAGGAAAGGCAAGGTTGCTCCAACCCGCTTACGCCAGCCATGGATCGTGGCAGACAAAACACCTTGATATGAGTTAAGAACTCTCAAACGGGAAAACTGGGACAAACTTTTTTGTAAAGAGAAAGGTTTCGGACCCGCGAGCTTTGGTCCTGAACGGGCACAGAGAAATTGCCCTGCCGTCAGTGATCGAGTTTTCATGCACAGCGGCTATGCAGAGCCGCCCATTCTACTGAAATGGCGGCGACCCCTAAGAGCTCACCTCCAGGAGCCACCCATGCCGCCGAAGGGTCGTGCCACCATGGATGAAAATTGATTCCCCTTCGTTCGAAGGGGATCCAGGAGGGACGGTCCCTGCGGTAGGGTTCACATCACGAGAGCCATCCAACGGCCAAAACGACTACCGGGGCGTGCCGAAATCCCTCCCCCATTTCCAATCTCTTCCAAGGGGGGACTTGAGCGGTCGATCCTGCGGGTGAAACACTCGGCGGTCAGAGGTCGCTACCTCTTGTCAACCAGCTTCACGGGATGTCCCGAAACCTCCCCCGTGGAACCTGGAGGGAAAACTGCCAGCAGGTAGGCGTCCGACGGGAGCTTGCTGAAGTCTTCCTTGATTACTAAGGTGTAACCATTATCCTTGTTGGCATTTGCTTCCCATCTAGCCTTTTCTTTCTTGTCGCTCTGGCGATGGAGTCTTATCTCATATCTGCCCGGCTCACTCCCAAGAGGCAGATGAATCTTGAGCTGCAGCCGTTCACGCTTCAAAGTCAACGTTTTCGGTTCAGCAGATTCGGTGTTAGGTCCGCGGGCAGGAGAGACAATCGTATAGTGGACTATCGGTGGCGCCGATTCGGGAATTCCGCCGGGAGCCTCCGCATTGGCGGCGGGTTTCCCCGGGCTCGGCTTTCCTGAATTTTGCCCATCCTCCCCCGACTTTGGTCGTTCAGGAGCCCCCGCGGTCCGTGGGACTACTTCTGGCGCCTGCTCCAGCCCATTGTCGTGCACGACCTCGGCGAACCTGCCGGACACATACCACCAGATACCCAGCGTTAATAACAGGCTCGCCGCAAATAACAATCCCCGTTTGAAAACGTATCTTCGTCGCCTGTACGCGCTTTGGTAGTGTTCGAAATCCCCGACGCAAGCGCCGCACTGGAGGACATGGTAAAACCTTTTTGTGTGAGACTCTGGATCCTCGGCCATTTCCTTCAGAATAGACTGATCAGGGCAGCCCACTCTCTCCTTGTTAGGAAACTTCTTCTTGATCTCAGCTTTCAGGGTGCCACGCACAAAGCCTTCGGCCTGCTCATCCATGTTAGGACTTTCCCTATCCATTCCTGGGCCCTTCTTTCCTGTTTTCTAGTCCAAGGATTTCTCGAATGGCTTGGCGATTACGGTAGTACCGCTTCCGAGCCGCGTCGACACTGATATTCTTTGCAGCAGCGATTTCGTTGAAATCTAGCCCTTGAAACTCGTGTAGACGAACGATCTCAAGCTCTTTTTCCGGCACCTGCCTCTCCAGCTCGTCTACTAAGATCCGGTTAAAGATTTGGTCCGCCGAATTAACTTGCGACACAGGCAGATTCGGCATCTCTTGCTGACGCAGCCAACGCCTCTTTCTCATGAACTTGCCGACCTCATGACGGACGCTAGTCTGTAGGAAGGCAAACCAGTGCCGTATTCCGTCCTTTTTCTTGCGTAGCAAAAGCTTGAGCGCCGCTTCCTGGACAGCATCTTCCCCAAGGCTAACATCCTGCCTATTTCCTTTCACAACCCCTGTGGCGGTCTTTAGTGCCTTAGCATAAGCATCGGCAAATTCTTGGGAATCGCGTTCGTCATCATCCATCGAGAGCATCCTCCCATCCCTGCATGCGATCGGAGGCCCCCATGCCGTTCGGATTCTTCAACTGCAAGCTCAGGATCTGCTGTACCGTCTCCTTTTTCTCCCTCGCTTTGTCGAAAGCAAAAAGCCAACGAGCCGTGTCGTCGTTGCCGTCTCAGTTCCGTCAGTATGTCTCGCGAAGAGATCACACTGTTCGTTCACCAAGCAACGTTGCCTGAGCAGGGTACGTGATGGACCTTTTTTTAACGATAAGCGAGAATTATACGAGCTCGGTCTTAACTCAGTCTCCTGGGAGCTTGCTTCTCTTCCGGTCATCAGGTTACAGGCCCCGGTCTCGTTGCCTTCAGCAGAGCTTTCTCTGGAGCCAAGTTCAGATAGAATTCCCTTACATAGAGTAAAGAGCGTCGAAACGGGTAATTTGGGACAAGATTCTTCAAAAAAGTGCTTCCGCCCGGTCGTCCCCGGATTCAACAAGGCAACTTTTTTAGAAGCTTCCCCCGACTTTTTGAGCACTGAGCCATCTCTCTGGCAATCTCGAGCAATCCATTGTCGGCGACCTCTCTGTTTTTGTTGAACCTGTTGATTCCAAAGCTGAGTGGAACGTTTTCTCCACAGTGGCTGCCTCCGGCAGTTGGTTCTCAACTTGAGTTCACAATCCGTGACCTCAAATTCTCATGGTGGAAGGCAATATCTGGCACCAGTTTAGCAAAAATCGGCAGAGTGGAACGAGCAAAAGCTAGGGTTATCCTGCGGCGAGCAGCCCAGCATTCCTCCCAGGTAATCGGGAAACCCCCTGCACCGGCCGTCGTCGTTGTCACTCTGTCCACGATCATCGAGCCGAGGCAGAGGTTTGAGTTGCTCAGAGCCAGATGCTCATGGTCACCTCTGTCCTGTCAGTCTTTTTCAATGTTCTTCTGAACGAGCCAGGGACAAGGGGCAGCTGGTGGCCACAAGCACCGCTAACAGGGCCGAAAGCCAGAGCCAAATTCTATCCAGCCGGACTCACTTTTGAATCCTTGAGAGAAACTCACCGAGTTTGGCAGTGGCCTTGAACTGAGGGATGGGGTCGAGTTGTTTGAGGGCGCTCGTGAAGGCGTTGGAAAGGCTCCACATTGTTCGGGAGGCGAATTCTTCATACTGCAGCTGAAAGTAGTGCTTTTGGACGACACCCATCAGGCTAGTGGTTGATGCGGTAACCATCGGCCGTCGATCGGATGTAGCGAAATTTCGAACCACTGAGAGGGCAGGTCGAAGAGTGGCGAGGACAGCAAATCACGGATGTGACCGCGAAGCTCGTCATTTACCGAGCCTCGTGGAAAGTGCACTGGAGGCACCCAGGTTGAAGGAACGTGAATGCTTCGCCAGCACCGGAGTGAACTCCCCGGAAAAGGCCATATTTTCGCAGACTAGAGTGCGAACCGACTGTCAAGGCCAGTCGCATACTTCGATCGTGGGCGTTCCTGACGCCGATTGAGAAGCGGCAACCTTCAAACTGTGTCTCCAGGTCCAAAACCCCAAACATCTTCATGCCGCTGCTGGATACAGCATACTCATCCTGGACTACACCGATATGGCGGAAACCCAGCGTCTCGATCAGCGCTTGGATAATCTCATGGTGTGGTATCGGACGGTGTGTAGCCGTTGCCGGTGGTGTCGGGATATGCGCCAGATCCTCGCGGCTTAGCTTATTGCCGTAAGAGAATGAGAGTACCGGTGGTCATACGTGCCTTCTTTCCTTGTAATCAGGGTCAGCGTTTTTGAAGAGAATAGTAGGTAAGGCATCGGCCGTGCCTTACCCGCGCTGGTTTCATGTCTCATACCTTTTGTTTGCCCCCTCGGCCCGGGGGACATGGTGTTGGTATCCTGTAGAAATCCAGCAAATTCCGAGATCATTCACCATCAATCCATGCATGGAGTCTCATCCCGCCCCGCCGGGCTCCTCCCTCGCTCGTACCATTGGTATGGCTCTTGCAACCCGGCTTAAGAGTCTGAGGTGGTTTGTCGACTGAGGTGGGGGCCAGCCCCAGGGTGGTCGGGGGTAATTGGAGAAGCGGCCCGCTTGCTCACTCGATTTTCAGTCGGGAGCTCCCTGTCACGAGACGGGCACCTGGGACTTCTTTGCCCGCTTTGATTGCATCCAGAATACCTTTTTTGGTCGATCCGTGGCGGTGGGGGAGGTTTTTCGACAAGGTACTCAGGGGGAATCAAGAGTTCGTCCCTGATTTCAACGGAGAGCGGGTTTTGGTGCATCCTCAGCGTAAAGAGTTCTCCCTCGAGCTTCTTGTGGCCGAAACGTCTCATCACAAGCAGGACATAGGAACCCAATCGCTCGCGTGCCGCGGCGAGTCTCAGGCCGCGCTGGTTCAGCCGCTTTTCTTCTTCTGCCGCCAGTTGCTCCGGCGCGGTCAGATGTAGCAGCATTCGAGCGACATTATCCCGTTTGAAGGCCGCGCCTTTGACGTATTCCTGCAAGACGAGAAGGTCCGTTTCGTCCGGCTCTTGGTACTCCTGCTGGGCTCGAAGTCTGGATCATGAAGCTGCAAGCCGGATTCCAATTCTCCCTGGACCGAAGCACCTCTTTCTTTCAGCAACAACTTCAGCCTCCAAGGCAAGATTTTATCTTCCTCTCAGCTTTGCTCTCGCTAACAAAGCCTCACGTCTGGAGGCTCTGTGCTGCGCTCGAAGAAGGGTGCAGACTGACATCCGCACCCACTAGCATGACATAAAATAGGCTAACTACAGCCGCTGGTAGCTCCACAGTTCAGACATTTATAGCACGCGCCATTGCGAACCATGATCGATCCACAGTCCGGGCAGGGAGGGGCGTCGGCCTGAGTCTGGAAGACCAGCGCTTCCTTGGTTGCCATTTCTTGCCTTGTGGGCACTGAACTCCCCTTACCAATCTCATTGTCATTGAACGAGGCCGCAGGGGAGCTGGCTTCTTGTTTCCCTTGTTGTGTTAGGAATTTCACGGCCAGCCAGCGGAAGACGTAGTCGACGATGGATTTGGCAATCGGTATGTCCTTGTTACCGGTAAACCCGGAAGGTTCAAAACGGACATGGCTGAACTTGTCTACCAGAACCTGGAGCGGCACCCCGTATTGCAAGGCGACCGAAACTACTGTCCCAATAGTGTCCATTAATCCAGCGACGACCGACCCCTGCTTCGCCATTTTGACGAACACCTCCCCAAGGGTACGGTCCTCATACATCCCGGCTGTGATGTAACCCTCATGGCCGGCCACACTGAAATGATGAGTGATTGATTGATTGGCGTTCATCCGGCAACCGGCGCCGGACCGGTCCCGCTGTCCTCGTATCCCGTAGACCTGTGTTGACCGGCTGCGAACGCTTAGACCCATCGCGGTAGATGGCAAGCGCCTTGAGTCCCATTTCCCAGGCTTTAACGTAGGCTTGTTCAATCTCTTCCACTGCGACTTCATGAGGCATGTTTACGGTTTTGGAAATGGCCCCGGAGAGAAAAGGCTGTACGGCAGCCGCCATCTTGAGATGACCCATGTAGTGAATCGAGCGGGAACCATTCAGCGGCTTGAAGGCACAGTCGAAGACTGACAAGTGTTCAGCCCTCAAGTGCGGAGCACCTTCAATCGTTTCTTTTTCGCCGATGAACTTCAGGAT
>JAKEER010000794.1 GCA_022616615.1 Acidobacteriota bacterium | reverse complement strand
GTTTCGGGCAGGTGAAATCCGAACAACTGCAGCATACCCACAACCAGGTGAAACTGGCCTGAGACGCGCAGGTACAGCAGAAAAGTCGATACAGCATATTGCACGAGCGTGGCTGTGTCTTTCACCTCGGGGGTTCCCAAAGTGAGATAGTGATAGACGTATCGGTAGAGGATAAGCTGGATAGCACCCCGGAGCATCCAATCAATTCCTAGCTGATAAATCTTGTAGGCGTTGTCGTCGTAGTAGGTGCGCCGGAATGTCTTATAGTCAACCACCGGAAACAAGGGAAAACAGGCATTGGGAAGCAGGAAGAAGTAAGCAAGGGTTCGCGTCCAGGAAACGGGTCCCTTATCATGATGCAGGTCATAAAGATAGACGATCAGCCGGAACATGAACATCGAACCCAGAATGGGCCAGACGGCAGAGGGAAAAGGCGAGCTGAGCCAATCGACTCGAAAGGTTGCCAGGAGGAGACCTACTGACAGCAAGAGGAGTACCCGAATCGAAAACGGCACCGGCAGGTGGCAAAGGCCAATAAGGGCCAGACCAATGCCAACCAACCAGATGCCATTCGCAGTTCCAAAAACTATCCAGATCGCGCCAAGCGACAGGCCCAGGAAGAAGGGCAGGCGATAGCGGAACGGGAGGAACGAGTGCACCACGAAGCCGCCAAAGGCCAGCAGGACGACCCTCAGAAACGCGCTGCTTTCGATCTGAAATTGACGCATGATGAAGACCAGGAGGGCCAGCTGGGCGACCACCAGCGCCAATCTCGGCAGACTGATTCGACATCGGGAGGTCTGTGCAGTCATTTCCTCACCTTGCCCTGACCGGCCCGACCTTTCTGGACTTGCTCCCTTTGCCGGCGAACCGCTCGGCTCCTTGCTAACACCTGATGAATTCGCCGTCATCGTTTCCATTTCCTTTCCGTCGCTCAGTCGCCAATTCGTTCTACTGCAATCCCTGCGGGCAAGAGTGTGCGCGGGATACAACTCTGCGCTTCAGCCGCAGTTCTGAATAAAGCCTGTCGTAGTCATCGATCATTCTCGTGAGGCCGAAGCGTTTTTCGGCACGGTGCCGAGCGGCTTTGCTGTGAAGCTTAACCAGGCCATGATTGCTGAGGTACGCCTCCAGGCAAGCCACGAATACAGGCAAATCCTGCTTGGCAATCAACATTCCCGTGATCTGGTCTTCAACCAGTTCCACATTCCCTCCCACTCGTGTGGCGATCACCGGCAACCCGCTGGCCATGGCTTCCAGCAAGGTGTTCGAGATGCCTTCAAACAATGAAGGGAGTGCAAAAACATCGAACGACTGCATTAGCCTGGGGACATCGTCTTGCTCACCGAGGAGAAGAACCTGTTTTTCCAGCCCAAGCCTCTTTCGCAGTTGATCAAGGTGGTCGTAACAGGGACCGTTCCCCACGATGACAAGTCGAAGCAGAGGAAATCGTGGGGACAGCCAGGCAGTGGCTTCAACCAATGCTCCTTGATCTTTGATGGGGTCCAGACGCCCGACGGTGCCAACCACAAAAGCGTCCAGGTCGAGCCCAAGTTCTCCTCTTATTCTGCTCTTGTCAACAGCCTCCGAGAATCGCTTCAAGTCCACTCCATTGCAAATTCTCCGGATCTTCGCGGGATGCACGCGCACTTCTTCACGCAGCCAGTTCGCCAGCTCAGCCGAAACCGTGACGAACCTGTCGACCAGCGGCGCCAGCGCCCGGCGAAGCAGGGTGCGTTTGAAGTGGTCGCCGTTGACTTCGGTCATTGTCCTTCCATGCTCGCCATGAACAATCACAGGTACCTTGCTCAGCCAGGCAGCAGGAATCCCGTCAATCGTCCCCCAGTTGCGGGTATGCACGATCTGTGGTTGAAGACTTTTGAACAGCCTGGCCAGGCGCAAGGGAAGTCGCCAATCGTGGCCCCCAGTTTTGCCCAGCTCGATGATCTCCACATCCTTGCGCTGGAGCCGCCCCACCAGGCGCCCGGCTCGCGTCAGGCAACAGACAACGTGCGCATACTTTTCCTCGTCGAGGTGGTTGATCAGATTCACTACCCCGTTCTCCAATCCCCCAACATCAAAGGAGTGGAGAACGTGAACAATCTTGACCGGCCGCTGACGGCTTTCAATAGCTGTCAATGTCGAAGTGCCTCATGCCTCCTCGAGGCACCACGAAGCAGACGATTCCCTCCCGGGAGAGCCTGATCTTTACCCATAAGTTGAATCGCTGAACACAGGGGGATGCACCCATAGTTGGAGAGTTTTGGCCAAGCTCCTCTCCTGGAGCGACCTGGAGCGGGAGGTGATAAGCCGTCCGGCTCCTTGTTACCCTAATTCTGAGGTCCTCAAATGTAGATCGGATCAGAAATGAGCGCTAGCTCTGCTTTTTGGAACAACACATACTTCACCGGGAAACAGATAATGCGCGGCGAAATCACCTGGATAGTCACCAATCGCTCCGGGTTTTTTGCAATGCCTGGCCAGGCGACGCGGCAGCTTTGGATACCGCCGCTTAGCTTGCAGCCCTACTCCGCGACGCACGACCGTGCAGCCATCTCACGACCCAAGTTGCCGCGTGGAACGACCGAATGTCACCCACCATCTCTTTCACTCAACCACCTCACAGCAAGGTTGACTGATCAAAGGTCCGACCCGCCCCTTCCTCCGGTCTCAAGGTTTACCGGCCGTTCCCCAATGAGACAGCTGCATACGTTCCAGACTGAGAAGCGAACATATTGCACGTTCCGGAACCCGGCCTGCTCCATCCATTCCTTTGTCTCACTGATGGCATGGTTGCGCCCGTGGGGAGTAGCGACGCGTTGGATGAGGTTAAGCAGGGTGGGCCAACGCGGCGAGACTCGGTCGTCGTTTAAGTACTGAGCCTGAACGATGACCCGGCCACCTGACGTCAGCATATGGTAACAACGCCTCAGCAGCTCGAGGGATCCCGCAGGCCCGATCATGTGGAGTGTGTTCGAGACGAGAACCGTGTCGAAAGCCTTGCTCGGAGTGTAGCACATAGCGTCGGCAGCCACGAACTCGAGCCGGTCCTCTACTTTGCGGGCCGCGGCGAGCCGGCGGGCTTCGGCGATAGGTCCCGGCAAGTCCAGGAGGGTAGCACTAATCTGGGGGTTCTTTTGTACGATGGCTATGGAGTAGGTGCCAGGACCACATCCTAAATCGAGGAGATGTCGTGTTTGGGAGAAATCCAGACGATCAGCGATCTCGATTCCCCGGGAACGGGCATAGGCGTCCATGGCCGCTGTCATCCGCTTGGCAGGAACGTTGTCGCCGCTCATATCCTCAAAGAGGGCTCCTGGAGCGCTCCCCGTCCGAACGGCATCCCCCAATTGTGAGAGCGGGCCCATGAGCGCATGGAGAAAGGACACCCATTCTCCCAGATACGCGGGCGAATCCTCACGTCCTAGGCAGTCGAGGAGCAATTCACTTGCGGCGTACCGTTCATTATGTCTGGAAAGTACCTTGAGAGCCACGGCTGCGTCGAGCGTCGCACGGAGTGATTCTTCGTTGCCAGCAATTTTCTCCTGGATCTGTTGCAATGTCTTGGGACCGGACGACAAAACCTTGAAAACGCCAGTTTCGAAAAGAGCAAAGAGAGTGACGGAGTCGAAAAGGCGCTCTGCGATCTGCAGGAGTGCAACCTGCTTTTGGATATCTGCAAGAGCGATGGTCTGCATGGCTCACCGCTTTCAGAAAAGCGAATTTGCTCTGTTTTCAGATTCGGCTGACAATTCCAGGAATAGTCGCACAAACCTGTTTAAAGCACCCGTGCGTGTGACGTGGCCGGATCCCGCCCAAGGACCTGGAGCTGTGGCTCACCCTCCTGAACGTAAGCGAAGGCGTTGGATACCGCAAGAGCCAACCACCAGCTGGCTGTCTCCCTATCCACAACATCCGGAACCCACTGCCGCGCTGCCAGAGAAACCCGAGTCAACTGTACTCGACCTTCAGGACCCTCGCAGCCGACACCTGCGTCATGATGTCGGCTGCCAGCCGGTGCCCATCCTGGGTCCAGTGACGATCCCGCTTTATCACCAGCAGTCTTCCTGCAGGCTGACATCGCTTGATACATGGGAGTAAGTCGCGACGACCTCGATACCTTCCTGGTTCTGGAATTCTTTCACTCGATCCTGCGGGAGGGAGAACAGGATCTCTTTGTGGGAAAGCACCTCTTAGAAATTCATCCGTTCCTCGCTCAACTGCAACGAGATTGGGATGAGCATAACACCAGTCTTGGCGTTGATACTCCTTAGCCGCATCTCGAATCTTCCTGAGCAGCTCAAAAGCCAGGAACAAAACTCGCAGCAGATCCTTTTGGGCATCAGCGATGGAGAGGAAGTCTACCAGCAGATCCCGTGATAGTTGTCATGCAACGACGGGTTGTCGGTGATGCGAGCCAAGTCGATAACGATGTGCTGCGCGGTGCCCAGCTCGCGGACGGCAGCCGCGAACCCGGAGGTCTTGTTGCCCACAATAATTACTTCGGCGTGATTGAAGAGTTCCTTCAACGACTCGACCATCAAACGGGACAGATGCGGTATCTCGTGCTCGATATAACGCTTGTTAGAGCCAACCAGCCGGGCCAAGGATACATGGTCGTCAAAAATCTTCAATTTCAAGCCCTTGCCCAGGAGCCGTTCCGCGAGCACCACCAGGGGGCTTTCGCGCAAGTCGTCCGTTCCCGGCTTGAAGCTCAAGCCCATAAGACTAACCCGGCGTTTTCCCGTGTCCAGCACCATTTCGATGGCCCTCTCGATCTGCAGGGCGTTGCTGGGAAGAATAGAGCGAATGACCGGCAGATCCAGAGCAAGGTTCCTGGACTGAAACTCAATGGCGCGCAAATCCTTCGGCAGACAGGAACCTCCGAACGCAAAGCCCGGCTTCAGATACACAGGAGCGAGGTTCAGCTTGGTATCCTGGCAAAAGATCCCCATGACTTCGTGACTGTCAATCTGCAGCGCCTTGCACAGATTCCCGATCTCGTTGGCAAAAGCAATCTTCAAGGCATGAAAAGTGTTGCAGGTGCATTTGATCATCTCTGCCGCTTCAACAGTCGTAGTGAGGAAGGGTGCCTGGACCCTTTCATAAAGAGATCGGAGGATGGAAGCCACCCCGTCTTGGCGCACGCCCGCCACCGTAAATGGAGGATTGTAGAAGTCCTTGATCGAGGATCCTTCCCGCAAAAACTCGGGATTGAAACAAACATGAAAGTCCCTGCCTTCCTGTTTTCCCGAGTGCTCTTCCAGCATTGGAATCAGGGTTTGGTTGACTGTACCGGGAAGAACGGTGCTGCGAAAAATCACAAGATGGCCGGAGTTTTTCTCCTTGAGAGCAGACCCAAGATGAGCGGCCACCTGAGTCACAATCGAAAGGTCCAAACTTCCGTTTCGGCGACTGGGTGTCCCGACACATATCAGCGACGCTTCTGTCTGCTGGACCGCATCCAGACTATTTCGCGTGACCCGAATCCGGTCCTCACGAACGCCTTCTGCTATTAGCTCGGATAACCCTTCCTCCACAATCGGGCTCCGTCCCGATCTGATGAGATCGAGTTTCGATTCGTCAATGTCAACGCCCACGACTTCATGACCCTCACGGGCAAAGCAAGCCGTTGTCACCGCCCCTACGTAGCCAAGTCCAAAGATGCTGATCCTCATGCGGTCTGAACCTTTCTTTCTTGGAGTGAGTCGAGACAGATTGTCGCGAACTTCATCGACCCTAAAATATTGTGTAGATCGAGAGCGTTGTCAGGCCAGCTTTACCGAAAAAACGACTGTGAAGGGCGTAATGACATGACCCAGCCACCTTAGCAGGGGTACCTCACGCAGGCAGGTTACGCATATTCGCACTGTCGCGCCCTTCTTCGAGAGATCCATCACATCAAACCGATCTAGTGACAGGAATCCGAGGGCATCCAGCTCCCTACGAAGACTGTAAAAGCTCAACCAATTGACGGCAGGATACTTGGCAAAATTCGCCAGATCCGGTCGGCTTGACTGAGCTAAGTTTTCGAAATACCGCTTCAGCTTGGCTGGATACCAGCTGTACAGGGGCAGATTGAACTCCTGCTGCAAGGGGCAGAGTTTATTCGTTGTGGACAAGAACAATACCCCGTCGGGGCGAAGCAACCTGGCACACTCGTGCAGAACACCCTTCCAATCGCCGACATGTTCTAATAGCTCCGGCAGCAGGCAAACATCCATGGAGCCATCTGGCCAGGGAAGACTTACAGCCGATCCGACTCTGAAATCGATGTTCAACCCGGACTGCTTTGCTCGTTCACTAGCTAGTTCTACCAGTGGTTGATTGATATCAATACCATGTACGCGATGTCCCAACTTAGCCCATATCGCGCTTTGCGTTCCAGCACCGCAGCCCACGTCAACAACATCCAGCATTACTCTACTCGTAGCTTTCTCTCGACTCCTAAGTCTCATTACGGTGTCAAGAATCGACCTAAAGCGCTGTAGTGTCTTCTCACTCACACTCTCTCGAGCATAGTATTCATAAAAAGCCGGATGGCTAGAATTGTCCATCATATCCCATCGTTTGCCTCAAATGAACCACCTGGACTGGATCCGATACGGCGAAAGGCCTCGTCAAGCCTAGGAGCAGACGCAGCCTAAAGATGCCGATCCTCATGCGGTCTGAGCCTTCCTCTCTTTGATTGTGTGAAGACAAATTGTCGCAAACTGTTTGGAAACTATGCTCCAATCATACTTTTCAGCCACCAGGCTGCGTGCGGAGCCCGCGAGTTGCTGTGCGTAATTCCTGTCCTGAAGCAAGCGAATCACTGATTGAGCAAAAGACTTGGGGTCGTCCGAAAGCAGCAGGTGCCGCCCATCTTCAAGTTCCAGGCCCTCCGCGCCGACGGTTGTCGAGACGACGGGGATGTTACTGGCCATCGCCTCAAATATCTTGATGCGGGTTCCTCCTCCGATACGAATGGGAACAATGAAGACAGAGCCTTCCGCCAGGTAGAGACGGACATCATCGACCCTCCCGGTGATGATTACCTGGTGGTTGCGCGCCAGTTGCTGGACCTTTGGAGTCGGTCGCCGGCCTACGATTGCCAGCGAGGTGTCGGGTAAGGCCCTTGTAACAGTAGGCAGGATCTCACGAACGAACCAGACCATAGCATCTTCGTTTGGCAGCCAGTCCATCGACCCTGTGAACACCAGACGATGAGGGATCCGCTGAGCGCTGGCGCCCGAAAAGTAATCTACATCGACTCCTGTGTCGATCCTTGCGACATTGGTTAACTGATAATCGCGGCGGAAGGTTTCCCGATCCGTTTCCGAGACGGCAATGCAGCAATCCATGTCCCGTGAAATGCGGCGTTCGTAGCGCTGCATCTTCTTCCATTGATAGAACCAGAAGAGCCTTCCCGGCAGCTTTGTCTGCTGGAGATAGTAGCGCCGAAAAATCTCCGCTTCCACATTATGTTGGAACAGTACAACCGGGATGCCGTTGACACCCTTCAGATTGATCGTAGCGTGCAGAAAATCGCAAACCAACACATCGGATTCTCCACTCGCAGATAGCCTCTTCACCAAGCTGGCCAGTTCCGGCGAGTAGTCCTTAGCCACCCCAAACGGATGGAGAGAACCCATGTTCGCAGCCAGTTTGGTGAAATATCGCCACGAGGACCGGTTGACCTGCGTTTGCCGGACAGGATAGAACTTCGGGCAGACTCTTCGCATTTCGTCGAGATCCTGCGCCGGCGTATTCGGGTCAACCGCACAAACGAAGGTCAGGTCGTGGTTACGTGTCAGATGCTTCAACAAACTGAGGGTTCGGATCCTCCCGCCCGTGTCAGGCGGATAGGGAAGCTGAGTGGCAACGAAAAGTATCCTCATTCAGCCTCGACCTGCGGTGTGAGTGCCGGAACTGCCGCGAGCACGTTTTCCAGCTTCTGAAGGCAGGCGTGCCAGCTGTGTCGCTCCTCAACGCGCTCTCGGCCCGCCATCGCCAGGCGCTGACGGAGGTTTGGATTTCTCAGCACACTCACAACCTTGTCGGCAAAACCGTCCGGCGAGTCATCCACTAGCAGATGTTGGCCCGCAACCGCGTCAACACCACTGGAAGCCGGGGAGGTTGCCACGACCGGAACGCTCATCGCCATCGATTCCAACACTTTGTTCTGCACTCCGCTGGCCAGCCTGAGTGGGACGACACTGACAGCCGCGTCGTGAACGAACGGCCGTACGTCGGGCACTTCGCCCGTGACCGTAACCCCGCGGATGCTGCCCAATCTCTTCACCTGGCTGACCGGACCACTGCCGACGATCGTGAACGAAACATCCGGTATCTGCTGGCGCACTCGAGGCAGGACCTGCTCGCAAAAGAATGTCACGCCATCAATGTTGGGGTAGTAGTCCATCCGCCCGAGGAATACGACTTTTCTGGGTTCGTAGTTTGTGGTCTGGTTTCGGAAGAAATCCAAATCGACGCCATTGGGGATGAGGGTCACAGGCACCCCGAGGTTGTAGGACTCTAGGGTCCCCTGCTCTCGGGGAGCGGTCACCGTGCACTGGCTGAAGGCCAGTGCCACCTGCTTTTCGTATCGCCTGAGCTTGGCCCCTTCCAGAAGATAAACGAAAGAGAGTGGGAAACCACGCTTGCGGGCATACTGAAACCACTTCTCTGAATCCATGTCTCCAAAGTCCATTACGCGGTGGCACCTGGTCCAATCCGAGACGTACTGAGAGACTGACGAACAGTGCACCCAGATCAAATCGAATGGCTCGCGTTGCAGCGTTTCTCGAATGGCCGCCTGGAGCTCAGGGACATAGAAATAACCGAGCGAAGACGGCTTGGTGCTGAAGACACAGGCCAGGGCTTGCAGCCAAGCCCTCAGTGGCGTGATCCTCTTACCAATGTAGCGATGGCAGAATGGAGAAATTCCCCTCCCGTTCTTAAGTTCCTCGTCGGAACGGGCGATGGAGGCCACCGTCACCTCATGCTCCCGGCTCAACCACCGAATCATGTTGAAGGGACGGATTTTTCCGCCGCGGACAGGCGGATAGGGGAAGCGGTGACAGACAAAAAGGATCCTCATGCCTTGCGCTCGGTCATGACGCTGGCCGGATCGAGTTTGGCGCCCAACCCGTTGCCATCGATGTAAATGCGGCACCAGAGCTCAAAGTTGATGAGCGCTAGCAAGTGATCTGTGTGATCCTCGCGCTCGGCGAAGTGCAGATCGATGGCGCTCTGCACGGCAGGCCATTCGAAGAAGCCTCGCTGCCTTACGTTGCGCTCCGAGAGGATCTCCAGCGCCAGAGGCCGCAATTCCCCACGCAGCCATGCTCCGAATGGTGCGCCAAATCCCCGTTTCGGGCGATTGAGAATGCTCTCTGGCAGAAGCGGCTTCATGGCTTTCTTGAAGAGATACTTCATCTCGAAACCACGCACTTTCAGCTCGGACGGCACGCGAGCGGCAAACTCCACAAACTCGTGATCCAGGAACGGAACCCGGCATTCCAGCGAAGCCGCCATGCTCATCTTGTCACTCAGGGCCAGCAAGTCGTCCGGCAACTGGGTCTTCAGGTCAAGCAACATCATAAGGCTCTTTAGATCAGTTGAAGGGAGACTGGAGAGATGCTGTTCAAGGAGGCACGGAGCCGCCGATCGATTTAGCTCCTCGCGAAAATCATGACTGTAGAGCGAAGAGCGACCTTCGGGGTTGAATACAGCCAGGTAGCGCAAATAGCTGGATTCCGGAGTCAGATGACTCGAGCTGACGAACGCCCGCGCCAAGCGGAAGTAGTTCCGCAGATTGGAATTGCGATCTACCGGCAAGCGATTGACCACGGCCGGAATGAGCTTTTGCCGAACGATCCGGGGCAGACGATCATAATATTGAGCAATCTCGGATCCGAGATAACGCCGATAGCCGCCGAACAGTTCGTCGCCGCCAACCCCCGAGAGAATCACGGTAACGCTTTTTCGGGCAAATTCGGAGACCAGGAAGGTCGTTATAAAAGCCGAGTCAGCGATGGGTTCGTCAAGGTGCCAGATCAGTTTGGGAAGCAACTCAAAGACGTCGGGCCGCACCATGATTTCATGGTGCTCGGTTCCAAACGCTTCGGCGACAACTTTGGCATAGGGCAACTCGTTGTAAACCTCTTCGCCAAAGCCGATTGAAAACGACTTCACCGGGCGTTCCATCAGCTTCGCCATCAGGCCAACAATCGAGCTGGAGTCCAATCCTCCACTGAGGAAAGCACCGAGGGGAACATCGCTGATGAGATGAGATCGCACGGTTTCGGTGAGCTTTTCGCGAAGGGCTTCTGCCCATTCTTCCTCGGTGTGGCTCTCAAACCCATTGACAGGCAATTCCCAGTAGCGCTTGACCCTGACATTGCCGTTCTCGGCGATCAGCAGGTGGCCGGGCGGTAGCTTGTGAATCCCTTGGAAAAGGGTCCTGGGAGCCGGGACATAACCCCACGCGAGATAGTCATTCAGGGCAGCCGGATCGACTCGCCGCGCGACGGCGGGATGAACGAGCAGGGACTTGATTTCGGAGGCAAACAGGAATTGCCGCGGAGTCTGGCAATAATAGAGGGGCTTGATTCCGAGGCGGTCCCGGCCCACGACCAGGCGTCGGCGGAGACGATCCCAGATTGCGAAACCAAACATTCCTCTTAGCTTCTCGACCAGACGCTCTCCCCGCTCCTCATAGAGATGGGCCAGGACTTCTGTGTCGCTGCTACATCTGAATCGGTGGCCAAGCGCCTTCAACTCCTTCTGCAGCTCCAAGTAATTGTAGATCTCTCCGTTGCAGACTACCCAAACCGTTTCGTCTTCATTGCTCAGCGGCTGGTGGCCACCCAAGACGTCAATGATGCTCAGCCGCTGCATTCCGATCACTGCGGAGTCACAAGCGAAGACCCCCTTGTCATCAGGGCCCCGATGAACCATTTGTGAGCTCATCTGTGAGATCAGTTCAGGACTGATCGCTCCATCTGGCGACAAGTTTAGACAACCGAAGATACCGCACATTTCAGAGTTTCTTCACTTCCGGCTCGCTGAAAGGAACTCGACCAGGGGCTCCTCGTCCGTGGACGTTCCTGGATCTTCACCCCTGACCAGGCTGTCCAATTGTCTGGCAAGCAAACGCGCCTGGTATCTGCGATCGTAATGGCTCACCTTCGCGGCGTCCGGCACCGGATGAATGCCCCGCTCTAAAGCATCGAGAAAGCCCGGGAAAGCTGCATAAATCGCCTCTTCGTCCTCGAGATCGGCCCGTGTGCTGCCACCCACATCCCGGAGAAGCGCTGCTGTGTCACCCGCCTCCGCGGTGATAGCCAGGATCGGCTTGCCAAGTCGCATGTACTCGTAGATCTTAGCCGGGATCTGGTGGTTGCAGGTAGCAGCCTGAAAAAGAAGCAGCGCGTCGGCTTCAGCGCCTTCCCTCAAGACCTGGCTATACGGCACGGCAGGCAAGAGGTGAGTGATGTCATCGATACCCAATTCCTTGAGGACTGTTGAATAGTGGCTCTCAAATCCAGGGGCTCTTAGATCGATGCTCAGTCTTCTGGCATCTACTCTGCCTTCCCGTTTCAGCCTGGCAAGAGCCTGAAAGAAAGGCAGCGGATTTCGATCATCTGGATAAATCAAGCCCGAATGTAGAAGCCTTACCGGATTGGCGCCTCTAAGTCGCAAAGAGTTAGCCATCTCGATAGTCCGAAAGTCCTCTTCGTCAAATCCGTTCGGAAGCACCAGACAACGGTGGGGATCAAGGAAGGGGTAACGCTTCAAGTACATCTGGCGCGCCGACTGAGCTGTGAACAAGAGCAGAGAAGCTCTCCGGACGGCATGCCTTTCAATCCATCGGCAAGCCTTGCGGGTAAGTTCATGACGGGGGTAGTCCTCCTCAGTCATCGAATCGCGGAAATCGACAATCCAAGGTTTCTTCGATATGCGATGAAGAACAAGGCCGATTAGAACTGCCGAGGCGATAGGAAAGGTCGTCAATATGATGGAGATCTGAAATCTTCTCAATGCCCAAAGGCCAACCGGAACAGCAGTGAGACACCAACTGACCCAGCGGTCGGGAACCGCCATCCAGCTGATGTAACGTCCTCGAAAGCCCAGGTGTCGGCGCGTGTCGAGTGCAAACGTTCGGAGAACCCTGACGGCATGCGGAATCTCGTTCAGTTGGTCGGAATTCGTCCGCTCGTAGGCTCTCGCATTTGGACTTAGCACTACTGGAAGCCAGCCGTTCTCCGGAAGATGACGCGCGAATTTCAGCGCTCGAAGAAGCCCACTACTACCGCTCTGAGGAGGAAAATGGTAGGCCACAAGGAGGATCTTGTTCACAGTGCTTCGAGTCTGACTTCCCTGCTTTGGAACGTTCCTGTTCGGCAATGTATTACGGTCTCGACAGCGCCCACGATCATTTTGAGATGGTTCTCCTCCAGGCTCTGGTGCAGCGGCAGAAAGACGAGATCGTCAAAGAGAAAATCAGCATCTGGGAAGACTCCGGACTCGACGCCGGAATACCTCACGAATCCCCACGTTGTGGCTGGAATCCCAAGTTGTCGCAGGCTGAGGTGTGCGTTCGGGAATCCTTCAAAGAAGACAGGGAATACCAGGGGGCAAACGCCAACGGGCAGACGGGAATGCAGCGGCCGGATTCCGGCAATCCTGGTCAGGCGCTCTTGCAAAAACTCGTAGTTCCGGCGCCTCTTTTCGACAATCTCAGAGACGTTTGAGTGGTCGAGTATCCATCTGGATAGCCTGGACATAGGCCAGTTCACCAGATGAGGGTCGAAGGCAGGGTCGTTCAGATTCAATGACCGAATTTGAGTCTGACGCGAATTGGAAACTAAGCGTCGCAAAGCCGAGTTTGCTCGCTGAATCCACCGGCTCTGGAATTTGGACAGATTCTTACCGGAAGCACTTGCCCGGGAACCCAGGAGATTCCTGGCGACCTTCAGAGTGAATAGAGACCTCTCAGGCGTCCAGTTCACTCGCAGATCCCGGCCTGCTCGATTGATGACCAATTCACCGCCATCGTAAACAGAAAGGAACTTGTGCCAACTGAAGATTCCAATGTCACCAAATGAACCGAGCGGGCGACCTTCAAACTCGCCATTGAGCACGTGAGCACAGTCCTCGATGAGGGCCAGGCCGAATCGGCTGCAAAGCTGTTTGATCTGCTGAATGTTTTGGGGAAAACCAAAGTAGTGGACCACTAGGAGCGCCCGGGTCTTGGGGCCAAGTCTCGACTCCAGATCCGGCAAGTCAACGCGGCAGTCTCGCCTCACATTGTAGAAGTCAACCTGGGCTCCGTGGGCCAGAATGGGCTCTACGGCAGCGGCGCAAAGGTATGCGGGCACAAGGACCCGGTCACCCGGGGAGATTTCCAGGGCCGTTAGACCGTGGAAAATGGCGTTTCGCGCCCAAAGGAACAGGTATCGCTTGCAAGCCCCGAAGGGAAAGGCCTGGTCTCGATGATGATTTCCAAGTGCGAGTGCATTCCAATCGAATACCTGCTCTCTCGGAAAGAGGAAAGACGAATGCGCTGAACTCATTGCGGCCTGCTCGACAAGCATCGCTTGATCAGTTTCCGGCTCCAGGCAAGCCACCGGTTTCGAAACACATTGATGTGATACATGATGCGGAAGTCGTTCGTCCATTTCGTGTGCCAGTCTCGCACTTTGCCATAGAATTCGATCAGCCGGATTTGTTTCTCCTCGTACGACTGGCGGACGCACTCTTGGCGCAGAAGCAAGGCTGGAGAAACTCCCTCGATGGATTCGTCGTACGCTGTCTTTAGCACCACGAGCATGCCATTTCGACAGAGGCACAGATCGCTTGCGATGACCTTTCCGTCGAGCTTGAGTTGATAAACGATCCCTTCGCCCTGTCTGCAGAAATGCTCGAGGATCTCCCGGTAGAATCCGCCCTGAGAGTTGCCTTCGCTGACTGCAGTTCCTTTTGTGCCCTTCCACCCCTCCGACTCCAACCGCCCGTACTCACGGATGCAGGCTCCCATGTTGGAGGCGGTCCTCTCGGCCACGAGTTCGAGAACCCCGCGCTTTTCCTCGATCCGACGCCGCTGCCGACTCAAGTTGTGTCTCAGGTTCTTGCCTCGGCTCTGCCAGTAGTCCTCAAACGCTCCTATGAGAGGCAGACGCGCCGTCTGGATGTAGTCCAGGGTTTCAATATGTGCCGGTTCATTTCCTCTCAGGAAGACAGCGTATTCCGGATCCTGCTGTGTCACACTCAGCTGCAGCACAAATCCTGGAAGGTCTTGCAAGAGTTCAACCAGCTCATCGCCGTGTGCGTCAGGCTGCTTTGAGACTATCAATCCCAGAGGAGACTGAGACGGCTGAAAGGTCGTCCACCTCCCCTGGCTGCTTCGGTTCAAAAGAGCCATGCAAGAGGAATCGTTCATTCCCAAAACCAGATCCTGGCCGCCGCCGAAATGACGGATTAACGGCTCGACAAACCCTGAGTCCAGTAGAATATGGTTGCCTCGGAAGCGGTTTATGGAATCCCATTCCTTGCGGACTTCGCGAAAGCCTTTGGTTGTACCGCAGCTGAACTTCCACCGCATAGATTTGGATGTCAAAGACCCTGGAGGTCGGAAAGACAGTCTGCGAATCGCCCGCGTCGCCGAATCAGACGGCATTGGCCGGCTTCAGCCAGGACTTCAGGAGGGGTCGGATGGCTCAAGAAACCGAGCGGACTGGCGGCGCGGGCATAAGCGCCAGACTGAAAAACCCCCACCAAATCGCCGACCTCGGTAACTGGCAATGTGATGGAGCGGGCCAAGACATCCAAGGGCGTACACAAGGGCCCTGTTACTTCGACGGTCTCCGTGGGAGTGGACGTAAGCCTATTCACCAAAGCTACCGGATAGTTTCGCTTGATCGTCTGGCCTAGATTGCCTGAAGCGGCCAGATGGTGATGCATGCCTCCATCTGTGACGAGGAACTTCTTCCCCCGGGAGATCTTGATGTCATTGACCCGCGCCACGTAGATTCCGGCTTCACCGACCAGGTACCTGCCGGGTTCAACCGTAAACTGGGTGCCACTCAACCAGCGATCTGTCCGAGTCTCCTTCATCAGATCCTCGAAGCCTTCACGCAATCTGGCCATGTCCAGTTCACGCTCGTTAGGGAAGTATGGAATTCCCAGCCCCCCGCCAAAATCGACGGTTTTCAGTGGACGCTGCAGGCTGCTTGCGACTTCCCGGGCCAGCCTGATGCCGTGGCAGTACTGGGCAAGCAAGATCTGCGCATCGAGGATCTGGGTCCCTGCAAAAAGATGGATCCCCGTGAAGTCCAACGCTGGGTCTGACTGGATCAAGTCGAGAAACGAACCAAGCACTTCCTCATCAACGCCGAAGGGAACTGGCTTGCCACCCATTCGCATCGCGCCGCCTTGGACCTCGCCAGTTGGGTTGACCCGAACCGCCACTCGTGCGCGAATTCCCGTGCGACGGCTCAAAGCGGCGACCCGCTCGGCTTCTAACCTGGACTCTAGGTGAATCTCCCCAATGCCCTCGCCGAGTGCGTATTCCAACTCGGCTTCTGTCTTGCCAGGACCGGCAAACAGGATCTCACTAGCAGGACATCCGGCTAGCCGGGCCTGATAAAACTCGCCCCCGGAAGCCACCTCCAGTCCACATCCTTTTCCCAGGAAGAATGTTAAGAGGGCCTGATTAGGGTTGGCCTTCACTGAGTAGCTGACCGAAACTTCCTTGGGGAGGGCATTGCGCAACGAGGCCCACTTCTGCTCCAAGACATGATGGCTGTAGACAAAGAACGGAGTCCCGTGCTGTTCAGCAACAGCGGTGATCGGAACACCATCAAGGACTAGCACCCCACTGGTGACCTGGAAGTGGTGTTCCACAAGCCTGTTGACACGATCCATGTGTCTCTTAGAGTCCTTCTCTGCGTCGGAGCGCAGGGTAGTCTACCTTTCCGCTCGACGTCTTGGGTAGCTCCCTCAGCAGCTCGATCGCCCTGGGGATCATATGACGGGGCATCTTGGCCGCGCAGAACGCGATCAACTCCTCCGATGAGACGGCCTCACTATCCTTCGGGACCACAAACGCCTTGATGTGTTGCCCCAGCACTTCGTCCGGGAGCCCAATCACCGCCGCACCGCGAACCCTGCCGCTCTGAAACAACACTTCTTCCACTTCGGTGGGACTGATGCGGAACCCTGAGGACTTGATCATCGTGTCGCGGCGACCCACGAAATAGAGAAAGCCCTCTTCATCCATCTTTACAAGATCGCCAGAGTAGCAGACCTTCTCGCCGTCCTGTAGCTCTCGGGGTAACAGCGGGTGGGGACGCAATACCTTGTTTGTCAGTTCGGGTTGTCCCCAGTAACCTAGCGACACCGTTGGTCCTCGATGCACCAATTCGCCAATCTCTCCGGGTTTGCACAATTCTCCCTTGTCGTTGATCACCAGAATCTCGGT
>JAKEER010000793.1 GCA_022616615.1 Acidobacteriota bacterium | reverse complement strand
TGGATGGCTGATGAAGGACGCAGGCGGGCTATGCCTCGATGAATTAGAAGACTGCTCCGCGTGGAAACGGGCTGCGACCGCATTAGCTGCTCTCCAGATCAGATCGATAGGCAAGACAGGGAGGCTCTTGGAAGCTGGCTGCAAAGATTTGTGTATATCGACGTTGCTCGCTCTGGTTGATCCGTTCCTCGACGTCATGGCCGATCTGATGAAGGAGCAAAGGAAGATACCACCGCCAACTCTCTCGCGGGAGGAGCTATCCGAACTTAGCGCGACACTAAAACAGGCTCTTCAATGCCTGGCCGCGCTGCGAATGTCCGACACGCTCGGACACAGTGACTTCAATCCGGGCAACATCATTGTCGGACGGGAGCGCTGCGTCTTTATCGACTGGGCCGAGGCGCACGTCGGGCACCCGTTCCTGACGTTTGAATATTTCCTTGCGCATCTGCGGAAGGACTATCCACACCTTGTACCTTTCGAGAGCGATTTCCGATCCGCCTACTCTGACACTTGGAACTCAATTGCATCGCCAGAACAAGTCGCTGAGAGTTTTCCCTTCTCACCGCTTGTTGCGGTCTACGCATACGCCGTGTCCGCCGGGGTCTGGCGGGATGCCGAACGGCTGAAGGTTCCGGGAATCCAGGGGTATCTGAGAAGCCTCACGCGCAGGATGAAACAGGAAGCGGATTTGCTGCAGCGGCCGAGGGTGACATGCCGGAACTAATGACACCTCCCCCTTATTCAGCCGTCGAGCCGGTGACGGACATCATCCATGGTGTCGCCATCACCGACCCGTATCGCTGGCTCGAGGAGCAGGATTCGCCACGTACGCGTCGATGGATCGAAGAACAAACGCGCTACACGCATAGCTATCTGGACAATATTCCTGGTCGTGATCGAATCAGGAAGCGCATCGAAGAACTACTCTGCGTCAAGAC
The DNA here is from genome assembly GCA_022616615.1 of Acidobacteriota bacterium. Classification (GTDB taxonomy): domain Bacteria; phylum Acidobacteriota; class Terriglobia; order Versatilivoradales; family Versatilivoraceae; genus VFZK01. Next base: position 12,322 of record JAKEER010000793.1, on the reverse strand, counting down.
CTACGATTCCCTGCAGAAAGTTGGTAATCGCTACTTCTTCCGGAAACGCGAGCCTCGTCAAGAACAACCTTGCATCTGCATGCGGGAAGGCCCAGACGGTGAAGATCAGGTTCTCGTCAACCCTGGTACGCGCAGCAGGGGCAAATACATCGCGGTAAAACTATTGCAGGTCTCGATTGATGGCGGGCTCTTGGCCTACGAAGTTAAACAGGGCGGGGAGCGCACGGGATCGATTGAAATCCTGGACATCACCCGGTGCGAGAAATTGCCCGATGAACTCCCACGCGGATTTCTGCGGGGCTTTGCGTTCGCCCCCGATAATAAGAGCCTCTATTACGTCCATCAACCGCTAGGCGCTGAGAGACGGCGGTTGTGCACTGCTTACTGTCACGTTCTCGGCTCGGACCCGCGGCAGGATCAGGAGATTTTCTTTGCGGGGGAAGACCCGGCAGCTAGGCTCGGTATTCGCTTCGATCGTAATCGCCTCGGGTTCTTTGTCGCGAAAGTCGGTGACACGAAGGCCTGTGCCTTCTACCTGCGAGATTTCAGAGACAGCGACACGCCCCGACTTGTTTTTCAGATCGAGGGAGCGCTATTCGTTCCGATCCTCGTTGGCGATCGCATTCTCGCCTTCACCGACGACAACGCTCCCAACAGGCGGATTGTCGAAGTTCCGGAGGACGACCCTAAGAGTCCCAATTGGCCAGACTTCATCCCGGAGACCGAGGCGCGGCTGACAGGTTGTGCGATTACAGCCGACCGTATCTTCGTGTCGTATCTGCGCAACTTTCGCACCCACATTGACATGTATGACCTAGCTGGCAGCAAGATTAGAGAGCTTTCCTTCCCGCAAGACCAAACGGTCCGTATCTTGGCAAACCACCAAGGGTGCGACGAATTCCTGTACGAACGAGAATCATTCACGTATCCGCCAGCAACTTACCGTTACTTGCCAGATGAAGATCGACACCTTCTTTGGTCCGAGCGAAGAGTCCCGCTCGATACGCGTGCCTGGACGCCCAAGCAGGTTTGGTTTTCTTCCAAAGATGGAACTAGCATCCCGATGTTCCTGGTTGGGCCCACAGAGCGCCTGAACGCAGGCCTCAAGGCTGTGATCTTGACCGGATATGGAGGCTTTGGTGCTTCGATGACGCCCCAGTTCAGCACATTCGTCGGTTTTCTAATTGAGCAAGGCTGCCTTTTTGCCCTCGCAAACCTCCGAGGAGGCTCGGAACTCGGCTCAGAGTGGCACCAAGCCGGAAAGCGCCGAAACCGTCAAAAGGCCTACGAAGACTTCATTGCGGCGGCAGAGTGGCTTGTTGAGAACGGGCACACAATACCCGAAAGGTTGGCCATTTTCGGCGGTTCCAATTCTGGCTTGCTGGTGGGTGCGGCTTTGACTCAACGGCCCGACCTATTCCGTGCAGTTGTGTGCATCGCGCCTTTGCTCGATATGCTTCGCTATCACCTGTTCGATTTCGCAAGAAACTGGGAGGATGAGTACGGCACTGCCGAAAACCAAGCAGACTTTGATGCTCTGCATTCGTACTCTCCGTACCTTCAAGTCCGACCTGGAACCTCGTATCCCGCGGTGCTCATCGTTTCCGGCGACGCAGACCGCAACTGTAATCCTTTGCATGCTCGCAAGATGACTGCTCGTTTGCAGGCAGCGAACATTTCTCAAAACCCGATTCTGTTGGACTACAAAGAGTTTCGCGGGCATTCGCCGGTACTGCCGCTAAGTGAGCGCGTTGAGGGTCTGACAGACCGGCTGTCTTTTGTTTGCGACCAATTGGAAATTCCGATCTGAAAGGTAAGAACGATGCTGATGTTGGTTTTCAAAGCGCTGTTTCGGCTGGTGCAGTTTGATCTTTACCTGATGCGAGGAAACTTTTCGGCGCTCCACTGGAAAGTCTATACATACCCGGTTCGAAAGAGAAAAGCGCCTCCACGCCTCGTCGAGCAAATCTGTTCCGCCGTGGATCAGGCATGCATCTGGTATCCAAAGCAGGCACTGTGTTTACAGCGGTCGGCCGCCGCTACCTGCCTGCTCCGACGCATGGGTGTGCCGGCTCAGATGGTTATCGGCGTCCAGAAGCTCCCATTTCGGGCGCACGCATGGGTGGAAGTGGAAGGAAATGTAGTCAACGACAAGGCTTATACACCAGAGATGTACGCAGTACTTGATCGGTGCTAGCGGCACAAACGGATGCCTTCTGGCGATTCAGGGGATCAGCGCCATGAGCGTACAGTACGGAATCTGGCACTTCGACGGCAAGCCCATTGATTTGAAACAGGTCGAAAGGGTCGACGCAACGATTGCTCGTTATGGGCCGGATGGGAGTAATTCGTTTTCGCGCGGGTCGCTGGGAATGCTGTACCGAGCTTTCCATACTTCAAGCGAATCCCGCATTGCGAACCAACCGTATGTTTCGGCCCAGGGCAATGTAATGCTCTGGGACGGCCGCCTAGACAATGGCCGTGACCTTCTCAAGCAGTTGCCGGCAAGCTGGCGTCTAGGGGCCAGCGATGTGGCAATCGCAATGACTGCCTACGAATGGTGGGGTACAGGTTGCTTTGGCAAGTTGATCGGTGACTGGGCGCTTTCCGTTTGGGACGAACGAGAGCAATTTCTATTGTTGGCCAAAGACTTTGCTGGCTCGCGCCATCTGCATTACTGCCTCAGATGCGATCGCGTGGAATGGTGCACCGTCTTTGATCCCCTGGTGTTGCTCGCGGAGCGCGTCTTCTCAGTGAACGAGGAGTTCATCGTTGGCTACCTGAGCGAGCTTCCTCCAACCCATGTTACGCCTTACCAAGGCATCGAGTCTGTACCCGCGAGCACCTTTGTCAAGATCCAGAGGGGGAGGGCGACTGTCCATCAGCATTGGCACTTCAATCCAAGCGATCGCATCCGGTATCGAACCGACGCAGAATACGAAGAACACTTCCGCTCGGTCTTCGCGCAATCGGTCAAGCGCCGCCTCCGTTCCGACACGCCGGTCCTGGCTGAACTCAGCGGGGGGATGGATTCCTCGTCTATTGTTTGCATGGCGGACGCGGTGATCGCACAGGGTGAAGCGGAAACGCCACGCCTTGACACAATCTCCTACTACAACAACCAAGAGCCCAACTGGGATGAGCGACCGTACTTCAATAAGGTAGAAGAAAAGCGGGGCAGGCAGGGCTGGCACATTGATGTAAGCGAATCAGGGCTTTTCCTGGAACCGATGCATGGCCCGCACTTCTGTCCGCTTCCAGGCGCCAGCAAGAGCGGCTTGCACTTCGAGCAGATGCGAATCGCTTACATGGAATCGGCTGGAAGCCGAGTAGTGCTCTCAGGCATCGGAGGTGACGAAACCCTGGGCGGCGTGCCGACGCCAATCCCTGAGCTGGGCGATCTTCTGGTGCAAGGCCGACTTATCTGCTTCGCACATCAGATTAAAGCATGGAGCTTGAACAAGAAGCGTCCATGGATGCATCTTCTGTTCGAGACGGTGCTGGATGTTCTGCCCAGGAAGATCTCTCAAATTTTCAAGCTAGACATAACGGCGCCGTGGCTGGATCCTCGCTTCTCAAATTTCCGTCGCGCTGCGATGTGCAGTTCAGAATTGAGGACGCACATTCTGGGCGCTCTTCCCAGTTTCCTGTGCAACATGAACACGCTCGCCGCGCTGCGAAAGCAGCTGGCCATATCCATACCCAGCTTCGTCGGGCCTTACGACGTGACCTACCCTTATTTGGACCGCGATCTGCTTGAGTTCGTGTATTCCGTCCCCAGGGATCAGATTCTGCGGCCCGGTCAGCGACGCTCAATGATGCGGCGCGCGCTTGCGGGCGTACTTCCGAAAGAAATTTTGGACAGAAAACGGAAGGCGTACGTGGCGCGTGCACCGCTAGTGAGAATCGCATCTTCATGGCCCAGACTGCAGGCGCTGAGCCGGCGAATGGTTTGCAGTTCGCTTGGTTTCGTAGACCAGGAGCGCTTTTCCGAAGCATTGCAACGGGCAAAGCACGGCCAAGCAGATCACCTTGTCCTCTTGATCAACACGCTGAAACTAGAGCTTTGGCTTCAGGATCTTTGTGTCCGAGGGGTTCTCGATGCCCCGGCATCGGCTGACGAGCGATAAGCGTTCGTTTCTCTGTACCTGAACATAGAAGCGCAGCAGTGGTGCTGGGTGCTGGTGCTTCAACCCGGTCAAGTACATCACGAACAGAAAGGAGGTGACGAACATGAGATACGCAAAACCAGAAGTCTCGACGCTGCGGTCTGCTATCGATGCGATTCAGTCGAGCACGAACAAGCAGCAGCAACTCGAGCTGGATGTGGATCAACAGGTCAGGCCGATTGAGCCGGCCACATCTGCCGCGTATGAGGCAGATGAGTAACGGACAACGTCGGGGCGTTTTGAGGGAATTGAAACGCCCCGATGTCCACATGGAAACGCAGATGACCCGCCTTTGGCGGGGGAAGGAGACAGGTACCGTGAAATACGTGGAACCGGAGTTGGCAGCTCTGCCACCGGCAGTTGAGGCTATCCAGTCCAGCACAGCGAAGGCTCACCTCGTCATGCTGGATACTGATCAAGAGGTCAGGCCGGTTGACCTCGCGACATCGGCTGCCTACGAGGCCGATGAATAACGACTGGAGCCGGGGCGTTTGGCAGGGACTGAAACGCCCCGGCTTCTCAAACAACGCAAGTGATTCGCAAGCAGCAGGAAGGAGGGCACCGTGAGCTACGAGAAAGCTGAAGTGGCAGTACTGCAGTCAGCCATCAATGCGGTCCGGTCGGCCACATACAAGTTTTGGTGGGTCGTGCTTGATACAGACCAAAGCGTCAGACCGATTGAACCTGCGACTTGTGCGGCCTACGAGATAGACGAGTAATGTACCCCGCATGTTTCACATAGTGAGACTTTTGGGTCGAACTCAGATAATGCGTGACGCTTGTGGGGCTGAAGCTATCTCTCGGCACGAGACGCAGTGGGTTCGCTGTTCTTTCTTGGGGCATTCAGCCGACCACTACTGGGGTTGCTGGCTTGCCCAAGGTGGTAGTTCATCCCACCACCAAGGCGCGTCCGATTCGTGACCAACGAAGGGTTTCTGCCGGGGCCATATTTCGTTAAGCGTATCGGCTTCATATAGGCGGCCATTCCTCATGACGTACCGTATGGTGCTTGTCCTGCGAATGTCGGAGGTTGGGTCATCATCCAGAATCTGCAAGTCGGCTAGTTTTCCTGGTTCAATCGAGCCGAGATCCGCCTTCATGCCGATAGCTTCCGCGCCCGTGATCGTCGCTGAACGCAGCACGTCCCGCGCTGTCATCCCTCCCATCGTCAGCGCCCACATCTCCCAGTGGATGCCCAGCCCAGGGAGGAAGCCATCCGCCCCGACTGCAACTCGTCCTCCGGCATTAACGAGTTTGGTAGCCTGCTCGGCCTCTCTCTTGAAAGTATAGTCCTGCTTAAGTCCGAGGGTGTTCGTACCACTCAGGTGCGGATTCATAACGCGGTGTTGCAATGCCTTCTGAGGAGCAAAGCGCCACAGTTTTTTTTCCTTCGTCAGGTCCGCCTGTTGAGTGAAAAAACCCAATGTAGTCGGTCCGTTCGAGCTGGCCAAAGTAGTTGGTGTGTAGACCACTTGACTCCTCGCCAGAAACTGCACCATGTCGTAATGCCACGGAATGAGAGTGGCATGCTCAATTCCCGAGTAGCCGTCCAGAACATAGGCCAGATCGTCATTCCAATGACCCACGACCGTAATGTTTTGCTCTGCCGCGGAGATTGCAAGCCACTGATTGAAACTTCGGTTTCCTGCGGCCCGGTTCTTGAGTATGTGCGACTCGTAAAACTGCGCATAGCGGCGCACCATGTTGCGCGTACGCTCCTTACTGCTCTGGTTCCACACCGAGCTTCCCGTAGAAATGACGCGTGGTCCCAGAAGAGAGCCGGTCTCTAATCGATCAACATAGCAAAAGCGATCCGCAGAAGAGGTCGCCTGTAAGTCAGCGATCGTTGTGACCCCATAGGCCAGGGACATCAAATATTCCCAGACGTGCTTTGTATGTACGTTCACGCGATCGTGTGCATGTTCGTGGGTCGCAACGTAGCCGGGAAGAATCGTCTTGCCGCCAACTTCAAATCGAACCGTGCCCGCAGGAACACGAATGGTGCCATGCGGTCCCACTGCGACGATACGGTTGCCGCGAACGAGCACGTCGCCGTTTTCAATGATCCCGCCCTGCTGCATTGTGATGACCCGCGCACCGCTCAGGAGGATCGTCCCTCGGGGCCTGTCCTTGGGAACGCGGACCACAATGTCCAATCGCTCCGGTGTGTTGGGGGCCGCCGCGCTGTCGTGACTTGGAGTTCCTTTGTCGCTGGCAAACTCGCTTACCTCGGTCCGCTCCAGGTTGTACGTGAAATAGGAATGCCCTAGCGAGTATGAAAACGATCTTCCGTCGTTAGCCCAATACGCAAAATCAGCTCCGGACCGCGTAATTTCGCGACTTGCGGTCGGCTCACTCTTTCCCGGATCCAGGGAAACCGCTATCGGCCCACCTATGGACACGGGCAGAATGGAGATGACTGAGTCGCGCACGAATAGCGCCTTTTCGCCGTCGGGTGAAAGCAGGAGGTCCGTCGGTCGCACACCCGTCGTCTGAGCCAGAGCTTCGGACCCAGAACCGTCTAGTCCAATCGACCACAACACGCCGTTCGCGTAAAAGAATACCCGGGCCGGGTCTCGTTTGGAGAAATGTGGCCAACTATAATCATGGTATTGCCTCCCATTGGTCCTGAATTCAAAGATCGTACTGAGCTCTCCCCCTGCTGCGGGCATAACGCTCAGCCCAAAAGCCGCTCCCTCAGAAAAGGCAAATTCTTGCATGGCCCGCCATGACGCTCGCACGAGAATCAACTTCTGTGCGTCTTGGGAGTACACGAGCTTGTCGTAGTAATCCGCCTGCTTCGTGAGCCTCTCTGGCAGGGCATCTTTTGCGCCGAGAGCCTCAGCTGCGATCCGGTATACATGTCCGCCGCGCCCCGACGAAGTGAGGAACGCAAGGTACTCGCCGTCTGGCGACCAGGCCGGTGAGTATTGAATATCATCTCCACTCGGGACTGCGAGTCGCGGCGTGCCAATGTTCGGATCCATTACCCAGACTTTGTCGAGAGCCACAAACGCGAGCAATCGCCCATCTGGAGAGCGGCGCACATCACGCACAATGCGAACTGTTAACCTCTCATCGTTGTACCTGAGCGGAAACCGAAGCAGGGGGCCGAGGTTCTGCGCAACTTCAGCAGTGAAAGGGATTTCCGTCTGCACACCAGATGGTACGGCAACTCTCCGTATCTTGCCGGCCCAAGCTGCAACAATCGCCTGACTATCTGGTGTAAAAGCCATGTTTGGTAAGAGACCGTGAGACCAATTCGGGAAAAAGCTCTGTTGGGACGGCTCAATCTCAGACACAAGCCATTTGGCAATGTGCGTGGTTAGTTCCAGAAGCCTTAATCCTGTTCTTGGTCCCTCGCTGGAGAAATACTTGGTCGCGTATACGAGATAGCGTCCGTTGGGGCTCGCAAGGGGCTGGACCGCGCTCCCAAGCTCGTCCGTCACAATCGACCGCTTCCCTGTTGAAGGATCAATCTGGACAACCTGGAAAACTGTTGCCGCAGGATGCGAGGAATTTCCCCTCCTGCCAGTCAACTGGGTAGCATAGAGCGCTTGCCATCCCCTTCCGAAGGTCGCCGAGGCGGTATAGGTTACTCCTGCGGCCGCGGATGACGGTGCGGGACTAGAAACTTTCTTTTCACGAAAGGGCCCGCCAGAAAGGTTGAACACCGCGAGATCGAAGCGAGCACCGACCTGGCACGTGACGACAATCGCCTCACTGTCAGGTGTCCAAGTGGGTTGGATATAAACTCTTGACCACCCGCCGAGGGTATTATTCGTCACGCGTCGAGGCCTCCGACCGTCTGGGTCAACTATCCAGACGTTGTTGGCTCCGTCTCGGTCACTCAAAAACACGATCTGCTTGCCGTCAGGCGAGTACCGGGGTTGGGCGTCAACCGCCATCCCCTCGGTAATGCGGGATGCCAGTCCCCCTGAGATCGGCAGAACATATAGGTCCCCCAACAAATCAAAAAGAATCGAGCGACCATCCGGAGACACGTCAACGGACATCCAGGTGCCTTCGTTTGTGCTAAAAGCGATAGAACGGGTCGGTATCAATGGGAGCTCGCAGGCGGCGCAGCCATGATCCTGGTGTGATCTTTCTCCGGCTGGCGACGTAACCGCGCTAGCGAGGAGAATCCAAACCAGCCGCATCTGCCCGCAGCGTGTCATGAACCTCTTACCTGCCTTGACGATTGCTAGTTCGAAGCGCACAATCAAAGAGGCAGAAATCAAAAATCTAGCTTCAGGGATAACTGAACTGAGCGGGGTCCTCCTATTTGGTAAAGGGGACTTAGGCCGCGCAAGCCTCGGCTGAGCATCTGCGTCGAACTGGCATTAACCAGCACTCTGCCAACAATCTGTGGTTCCGGGTTCGGGTTTGCAAAGTTGGGATGATTAAGAAGGTTGAAAAAATCAGAACGGAATCTTAGGCGAATTCTTTCGGTGATACTAAATGCTCGTCCGACCGAGAAATCTATCTGCCCCAAGCCGAAACCCTCAATAGAGTTTCGACCCAATGTCCCTTGGCGCGGCTGGGGAGGGAGGGCAAATGCAGCCGGATTAAGGCGTTTCCCCCCCGGAGCGCTGCTGTCCTTGAGCCACACGGGAACACCCAAAACAAGATCCGGGCGCGTGCTGCCGCTGACACCCGGTATCACGACGGAACCGGTAGAGACTGTTATCGGAAAAGCGGCCCTCGCTTGCACAATAGCATCGACAGACCAATCCCTCGTTAGTTGGCTAAGGAACCCGCGGTTGGGCAAGTGTGGCAGATCATAGGTAATCGACGCAGAGAAGTTGTGCCTCACATCAAAGCTGGAGTTCGCGCGGTTCGTTTGTGCTGAAATCACGAGGCCCGTGAGATTCTCTGTGACATCGTCGGAACTCGTGTCGATCGAATGCGACCACGTATAGTTCGCAAGAGCCTGAATGCGACGGGACAGTGGCCGTCGGTATTGCACTTGCAGGGCGTGGTAATCGGATGTGTCGGCGTTCAAATTGAGAAAAAAGTTAGAGCCTACAGGGAAGTCGCCATTTGGCCGAACGCGACGCTCTCTTCTCAGGAGTTCTCGACCAATTTGCGCCACATAGGTCAACGAAACTACTTGCTGACCAGCGATTGACTTCTCGAGGCTGACGTTCCATTGCTGTGACCAGGGCAATTTCAAGTTTGGTGAGAACCCCTCAGTCGTGGCCGGGAAAGGCGGCTGGAGCGAAACCTGCGGTGGAGTTATAGCGCTCGCCATGGCTATGGGGAGCGTGGGGCGAACGATCAATCGAGTGGCAGTATTTGGAAATGCTCCAGTCAGCCTCGGAACTATGCCGCTTCCAAGATCGTAGAACAAACCCCACCCGCCGCGGAGTACTAAGTCACCTCCAGACGTGAGTTGATAGGACAATCCGACGCGGGGCGCAAAATTGTCATACCTGTTCTTCCAGAGAGGCGTCCCCATCGGGGCAAGCGATGTGTTTGGGGGGTCTTCCACATTTCTCCATGCAGCCAGCAGCGTGCCATCCTGGCCGCTCGGCACAGGATTGAATTCCCAACGCAACCCATACGTGACCGTGAGACGAGAAGCCATCTTCCAAGAATCTTGACCGTACGCCGACCACGCGCTAAATGACACCTTTCCGGCGTTAATAGATTGACTGAAAGCGATGCTGGCACTCGCTGTTGCTGCGAAAGTCTGCAGCGATGCAATACTATAAAACACGGAGAAAAAGGGGCCTCTGCTATACAGAAGATTGCGGTAGTCAATCCCAAGTTTGATCTGGTGAGTGCCTTTGGAGAGGGAGAAGTCATTCACGAAATTGATTTGCCTGGTCCGGTTGTCGGAAGTGGGGCCGACAACGAGAGGTGGCAGTCCGGTGGGAGAAAAAGAGGAAAAAACATCCGCAACTGACAGGGGTGGAGGAATCAAAACATCGAGATTGGGAGGCGTTGCTTTACCGAAAGAATCCAGTCGGCCGACTGCTGCGCTGTCCTGCGTAGAGTAATTTGCTCGAAATGAATTCGTCAGGGCGGGTCCCAGACTGACTGTCGATCCGAGCGTGAGCGTCTTTGTATCTGTTATTTGCGTTTGAACGCTGTTTAGACTATTCAGTTGCCGGATCTCATTTGATGAAGGTGCGTAGTTGAAGCGGCCAAAGAGAGCCAGCCTCCTGCCGAGTTGATGATCAATACGCATGCTTGTTGCATCCTGAATCGTCCTGTCTGAATACACACCCGTGAACTGCTCCGTTGTGCTTGTCAGAATAGGCCCATTGGGCACCGGAAAGGCATTTAGGTATTGAGCGGCCGCAGGGATGGCCGATGAGCGCACGCTAAGTGCTGGGACTGGGGTGACCCTAGTCTGCGGAAGTCGAAGTCGAAGCCCTTCGTACGAAACAAAAAAGAAGGTTTTGTTGCGCGCGATCGGGCCGCCCAAGAATCCGCCAAAATCGTTCTGGCGGTTAGGTGCACGGGGTAGCCCAGCAGCATTAGCAAACCAATCGTTTGCATCCAGCTTGTCGTTTCGAAAATAGTCGAAGATGCCTCCGTGGAATTCGTTTGTGCCTGAGCGCGTACTAATGATGACCTGTCCTCCAGGAGTGCGGCCGAATTCTGGCGCGAACGTGGAGGTTTCAATGCGAAACTCCTGCATCGCATCGACAGACACGAGGCTACTGGTTCCACCATAGGCATTGAAGGCTGGTACCGCCCCCGACCCCGATTGGAGCCCTCCACCAACAAACGTAATTCCGAAGTTTGCGCTCACACCGTCGACCGTGAAGTAATTGGAATTGGTCCGCTGACCGTTGGTGCTGAATTGGCCCCCATCTCCGGAGGCTCGCACTGGGGCAATCACCACGCCCGGCGTCAATTGCAACAGTGTGTTGAAACTCCGACCATTGAGCGGGAGGCGCTCGACGAAACGGCGGTCAATTACCGTGCCAACCGACCCGGATTCGGTTCGAACAAGCGGCGCGCCGGATTCGACGGTGACGGTTTGCGTGACCGAGCCGATCTGCATTGAAAAATTCAGAGTAATGATGTCTTGGACATGGAGTTCCAGCCCCGGCTTAGCGATTGATGCGAATCCGTCCTTCTGGATGATGAGGCGGTACTCGCCGGGCGGGAGATTCGGAATGCGGTAGAGGCCATCTTCGTTCGTCTCTCCGGCATAGGTGATGTTCGTTTGGATGTTTGTTGCTTGGACCTGTGCGCCGGGGACGACAAGATCCTGCTGGTCAGTTACGCGCCCCGTTATAGTCGCAGACGTACTCGCAAATATGGGAGAACCTGCCAAAACGATCGGGATACACAGTGCAAGATAAGGAAAAAACTGCCGCCTGATTTTCATTGGACTGCGCTCCGGCTCTGGAAGTGAGGAACCTTGGGGTGAACACTGAAAGCTCGCCCGTTTGAGTATGCAGCGACAACGCATATTCAATGTCAATTCGCGCGAGAGGTTTCGCCGGTGAAATTCGCGGCATACGCAGCGGATTGAGGAGAGCCAAGTAAGAAACCCGCCGCCTCGAGCCAGACAAACCACGCGCCGCAACTCAGGGACGGAAACCGGCACTCTCGATGAGCTTTTTGAGCGACTCCAGCAGATCACTTGAGTCCCCGGCCGCCACGAGCTCGAGTTGCTCGTGTGTTACTCGGAACCAAGACGTTCGGCCGTCTCTTATACTCACAATCTCGACCTCATATTCCCGGCGCACAAAGCTGGTCGGCACAATGTGGCCTACGACCACACCGGAGAGCCGAGTGAACAACAAATGAGTGAGCACACTCCTCAACCACTTGACTTGGTTCTCCGTGCCAAACGGTTTCATTCGCGCTGAAACTGAACGTCGGTACCTTCGCCTAGTCGAGCTGTTACCTTGCTGCGAGCCATACGTGACCAACTTAAAGACGGACTGATTGTCCATGCCGAAATCGATGGCTGGTTGAACTAAGAGCCTGTCTACTACGGAGTGCAGACGGGAGCCCGGTTTACTATCAGCGCACCAAGGTACTCGCGCGCCAGAATCGGCGCAAAAAATGAAGCGGACAGGGAATTGCGCCGGCCAGACTGCGCTGTGTCTGCAAGGGCCTGTCGTGCAGGCCTGATTATGGGTGATTTACATCTCCACGAAGGAAGGCATAGAGAAGCTTTT
>JAKEER010000792.1 GCA_022616615.1 Acidobacteriota bacterium | reverse complement strand
CTAGCTTCGCCAGCACGCTGTGCGCGGCGCTTGCAACTAGTGGCTCTACTGACGCGGAAGAGGAGACGAGAAAATGCGTAAGGTCTTTCTGCACATCAACGTGTCCCTGGATGGGTTTATCGAGGATGAGAACCATGAGATGGACTGGCATTTCGTGGACGAAGAATTCGAGGAATACATTAATGATATCCTGCGTTCGATTGACGGCATGATCTTCGGACGGGTCACACACCAGCTACTCGCAGAATACTGGCCGACTGCGGGTTCGAACCCGGAAGCCTCGCAGAGGCGTATCGAGGCTGCTCGCCTGATGAACAGTCTGCCGAAGTACGTGATTTCGAACAGCCTCTACAGGACAGGGTGGCAGAACTCGCACGTCATCAGCGGAGATACTGCCGGTCGAATCAGGAGATTGAAGGCAGAGCCCGGAAAGGACATCGCGTTGTTCGCCGGAGCCATCGTCACGCAGACCTTCATGAAGCTCGATCTCATCGACGAGTACAGGATCATCGTGAACCCTGTCCTGCTCGGTACGGCACGCTGCTGTTCGCGCCTGGACACGGCAAGGTCAAGCTTAAGCTCCTGAGCACGAGGAGTTCGACTCTGGAGCCGTCGTGTTCTGCTACGAACCGGACAACTAAGGAGTAGCGCGACTGTCAACCTGCGAGTCATCGACGAATTTACGCATCTTCATCATGACGAATACCGGCTAACGAAATAAGAATTCGTGCGGCGCGGCTACGGAGAAGAAGGCCGGGGGCTGAGTAGGCAGATGATTAGCTTCACGAGGCTAGCGTCTAACAACCCGTAAGCCGCCGCACAATTCTGGGTTGAAGACCACGCGGATCGTTCGAGACGTCGAAGAAATCCGAAACATGAAGCAGCATCCTGGCAAGGACATGCATGCAGTCGGCGGCGCCACGCTGGTTTCCAGTCTGATGAACCTGGGCTTGATCGATGAGCTCCGGCTAGTCGTCCACCCCATTGTTTTGGGCGGAGGAAAGGCACTGTTCAAAGACGTGAAGGAGCCGCATGCGTTGAAGCTCCTTGGGGCCAAGCCGTTGAAGTCGGGCATGGTTTGTCTGACTTACAGCATGTGATTCTTAACATCTGACTCTACAACCCACGAGAAAGGAGCTAACGAGATGGCGCTACGCATTACGGATCTCAAGGTCTACATGCCCGCAAAGGATTTCGAGCAATCGAAGCGGTTCTACACCGCGCTCGGATTTTCAATGTCCGAAGGATGGGGCGGCACGGCCGATTTCGAGCTTAGCGGCAATCGATTCCGGTTGCAGGATTACTATGTCAAGGATTGGGCCGACAACTTCATGGTTGTCATGGGGGTCGATGACGCCGATGCATGGCATCAGCACGTCCGAAGGATCGCAGACAGCGGTGAATTCACCAACGTTCGCATCAAACCGCCCGAGAAGGTTGACGACTCGCTCGTTCTCCACGTCGTCGATCCGTCGGGAGTGCTGCTCGTCTTCGTTCAATAATGACTCGCAGACTTCGTGACCAACCCGCCGCCCAACAAGCCGCTGCAGCCGACCGCCTTCGGCGGCGGCTGAGCGGCAAGACGTTAGGCTACCGATCTTGCTGTGGAGTCGGCAGAGCAGCAGATAGTTGGCCACGGGCACCGAAACAGCGAGAAGCTTAGGAGTCCCTGCAGCGGCGTCCTCCAGCTACGCCACCGCGCGGGGTTAATTTAGTCGCTATTGTGAACCTCAACAATTACTCTGAAAGGAGATCGCAAATGGCACTCTGGAAACCGGATCCGACGTTTTATCCGTCGCCCCGTTTGGCGATGGAGGCACCACCGGAGAGATTAGCCTATGTCGCGGCTCTCAATCCGAACAACGATGGTCGTCCCGATGCGATGACCGTGGTGGATGTGGCTCCCAGCTCGCCCACCTATGGGCAGGTCGTCGGCAAAGTGGAGATGCCCAAAACAGGGGATGAGCTACACCACTTCGGCTGGAACGCCTGCAGTTCGGCGCTCTGCCCGTATGCTCCGCATCCGCACGTCGAGAGGCGGTACCTCGTTGTACCCGGCCTCCGCTCCTCGCGCATTCACATCCTTGACACAAAGCCTGATCCCCGCCAACCACAGATTGTGAGGGTCATCGAGCCGGAAGAAGTCTTCACCCGGGCCCGATACTCCCGATTCCACACGATCCATTGCGGGCCGGAAGGCATCTACGTCAGCGCGCTCGGATCACCTGAGGGTGAAGGACCCGGAGGCATCTTCCTGCTCGACCACGACTCGTTCGATGTGCTTGGCCAGTGGGAGATGGACCGCGGGCCACAATATCTGGCCTACGATTTTTGGTGGCATCTCGGCCACGACACGATGGTCACCAGTGAGTGGGGTACGCCCAACATGATCGAGAATGGGCTAGTCCCGGACCTTCTTCTCAACAGCCAGTACGGCCGTCGCATCCATATCTGGGATTTGCGCCGGCGTCGGCATCTGCAGGCGCTCGACCTGGGTGCGGAGCAGCAGATGGTGCTGGAACTACGGGCCGCCCACGACCCCACCAAAGCTTATGGTTTTGTCGGCGTGGTGGTGTCACTCAAAGACCTGTCGAGTTCCGTGTGGGTGTGGCATCGTGACAACGGCAGGTGGAATGTCCAGAAAGTGATCGAGATTCCGCCGGAGCCGGCCGATCCCGCCGAGTTGCCACTGCTGCTGCAAGGCTTCAAAGCAGTGCCGCCGCTGGTCAGCGACATCAACCTGTCTCTCGACGACCGCTTCCTCTATGTTTCCTGCTGGGGCACGGGCGAGATGCGGCAGTACGACGTTTCCGATCCATTCAACCCCAAGCTCACCGGCTCGGTGCATCTGGGTGGCATCGTGCGCCGCACACCGCACCCGAAGAAACCTGATCAGCCATTGAACGGCGCGCCGCAAATGGTCGAGGTGAGCCGCGACGGGCGTCGAGTTTACTTTACCAACTCCCTCTACTACGCCTGGGACGAGCAGTTCTATCCGGATGGCGTGCGGGGTTGGATGGTCAAGCTGAACGCCGATGCGGCGGGCGGTCTCAGCATTGATTCTGATTTCTTCGCAGAGTTTGATGGGTACCGCTCGCACCAGATCCGCCTAGAGGGCGGAGATTGTTCGTCCGACTCCTACTGCTATTCATGAGCGAACCTTGGCCTTGGCTGACACTCTTTGGTCTGGGCGCCTATCACGGAATTAACCCCGGGATGGGATGGCTCTTTGCCGTGGCGCTGGGCATGCAGGAGAAAAGCCGGCGGGCAGTGTTGGCGGCGATACCGGCCATCGCGTTGGGGCATGCGCTGTCGATTGGAGTGGTGGTCGGCCTGCTGTGGCTGGCGCGGGCCAATTTGCCCGAGAAAGCTTTACGCTACGGCGCGGCGGCGATTTTGTTTGGCTTTGGCTTCTATCGACTTGTGCGCTCTCGCCACCCGAGGTGGGTGGGTATGCGTGCCGGCTTCCGCGACCTCACCCTCTGGTCATTCCTGATGGCTTCGGCGCATGGCGCGGGATTGATGTTGGTGCCGATCTTTCTTGCCTGGCCTCACAATGAGCACGCCGAGCCTCTAGAGCCCATGTCACACGCAGACCACCTTCAGATGGCCGCGTTCGCAAGTCCGCTACGGTGGCTAGTGGCCGTGGGGGTGCACAGCACGGGACACTTGTTAGTTGCGGTGCTGATTGCTCTCTTAGTCTATGAAAAACTCGGATTGGCGCTACTGCGTCGTGTCTGGTTCAATCTTGATCTACTCTGGATGATTGCGTTGATAATGAGCGGCACTTTGATCATTCTCGTTTGAAAAAGGAGAAGCTTTTCCTCCTGCGCAAGAACATGCCTCCCAGAGCCTCTTCGTGTTTCAAAAACTCTCTTCGATAGAAGAGTCAGACGGTCTTCTGTTACAACTCGCTTCCTGTGGCCAGAAGATGCGCCACTGGGTTCCAAATGGCTTTCTCAGTCCAGCAGCTTTTCGTCACTGTCTTGTCCCCTGAAATGATTCCGGGCGGGCTCCGCCGGCTGGCTGGTTCTTTCTGTCTGCTGGCGGTGCTTGCCGGCGCCGTCCAGGCTGCTCCAGAGGTGAATTCTCAGATCGAACAACACTTTCTGGCCGCGCAGAAAGCCCAGCAGCAAGGTGATCTGGCTACGAGTGTCCGAGAGTATCGGGCCATCCTGCGTCTGAAGCCAGACTTCGCTGAAGTGCGCATGAACCTCGGTCTCGTCTATCACGCCCAGAAGAAATTTGAAGACTCGGCGCGGGAGCTGGAAGAAGGACTGTTGCTGAAGCCCGATTTGTTGGGCGCCAATCTGTTTCTTGGAATCAACTATTGCAAGCTCAATCAAAGCGCGCGCGCGATTCCTTATTTGCAAAAGGTGGTTGCTTGTGACCCTGGCAACAAAGAAGGCCTGTTCTGGCTGGCCAGCGCCTTGCTGGACAGCGGGGACAAGCTTCAGGCAATCCAGTTGCTCGAAAAGGGCGTTGAGACGCGATCTGGCGATCTCGACCTCCTCCACTTGCTGGGCGTGGCCTGCCAGAAGGCCGGCCGGGACGCGTTTGACAAAGTGAAGGCGCTGGGAGCTGGCTCAACTCATACCAGCCAGATTCTCGCCGAAAGCTATGCATCACAGGGGGAGTGGGGCAAGGCGGTGTTTCACTATCGGCAGTTGCTTCAGAAGAGTCCGGCGTGGACTGGAGCCCATCTGGGTCTCGGAGTGATTCTTCTTCAGCAGGGCAAACTGACTGAGGCCCGCGAGCACTTCCTTCAGGAACTGGCCAACGACCCGTTTTCGGCCGCAGCCTATGCCAGACTTGGCGAAGTGGCTGTTTTGCAAGGCGATCGCCCGGAGGCTTTGAAGAGCTTCCGCCAGGCGCTTCAGATCCGCGAGGAGCAGGCATTGTCTGCGCTGGGCCTGGGAAACCAGCCTTTCTGGCAGCAACCTCAGGAAGGGACTGAGGAGGGTTTCCGTGCGTCACTCGAGGCCGCGCTCCAGGAGTGGTCTCGCCTGCCGGATGCAGAGCGTGCTG
>JAKEER010000791.1 GCA_022616615.1 Acidobacteriota bacterium | reverse complement strand
GATGGGCGTAGCTCTGGAAAACGGTTTGGAAGTGACGGCACTGCACAACCATTTCTTCTACGACAATCCGAAGGTATACTTTATGCACATTGGTGGCAACGGCAGTGTCGAGACCCTCGCCAAAACTGTCCGGAAGACTCAGGACAAGATCAAAGAGATCCGCGCCGTCAGTCCAGACCCGACTAAAGGATTCAAAGGACCTCCAGTTCCTGCAGAGAGCTCCATTGACGGAAAAGCAATTGAGCAGATCCTCGGTCACACCGGGCAAGCCAACAACGGGATGTTCAAGGTCGTTATTGGCCGGACCGCCAAAATGCATGGTGGGGCTGAAGTCGGAAAGGAGATGGGAGTTAACACCTGGGCGGCCTTTGCGGGAAGCCACAGCAACGCCTTTGTCGACGGCGACTTTGCGGTTCTGGAAAGCGAGCTTCAGGGAGTGTTAAAGGCACTGCGGACGGCAGGCATTAACGTCGTGGCCATTCACCATCACATGACTCACGAGCAACCACGCTACATCTTCCTGCACTACTGGGGACGAGGATCGACCGTCGAGTTGGCGAAAGCCGTGCGGGCCGCCCTGGATCAGACTAAACACTAGCCAAGGGCTTCGCCCTTGATATCCTCATGGCAGCGAGCTTGAAAGCCCGAAGCGCCAGCGAGGGTAATGGCGACTGGCCCTCGCTGGCGCTTCGGGCTTTCAGACCTCGCGGAAACGAGAACAAAATTCTCGTTGTTAACGTACATAACCGGCTAACCCACCCGCGGAAAACATTGGCCTGTTTTCACGTCGCAGAGATCCAGCCAAAAGGCAGGGTGAAAGCCTTTGACAATTACGCTGGGTCGTTGCGCCGGCCACCCGTACTAAGCGTATTTCAGGAGATTCCCCATGAAATGGATTACTCGTGAGAAAGTCAAAGTCGACCGAGTAGCGTGTCCCTGGCTGATTCAGAAGTTCATCGATCCTCAGGCGGAGTTCGTTTTTCTGCCTGCCGATACGACCTGGTCGAAAGTCACAGATGGAATTGTCTATGATGTTCCCAATTGCGACCTGGGTCATCACGGTGAGGACGTTTCGTTCGACTCGATCCTGAAGAAGTACCAGCCCAACGATCCAGCTCTTTACCTGCTTGCGGGGATCGTGCGCGCCGCCGACTCGCACCCATCAAACCCGCATCCCGCCGGCGAAGGTCTGCGCTGGATCGCCCACGGGTTCAGCGCACTGGGGCTTAGCGATCATGACATTCTGTCTCGAGAGTTCATCGTCTACGACGCCCTCTATGCGGAGTGCCTACGGCACGTGAAGCAAGAGCAAACCATTCCCGATTAGATTTCGCGGCTCTCTTCCTGTCCGTGTTCAGGCTGCTAGTCGGACCAGGTTTGGGCTGGACCGGTCATTGCGATCCACCTTCCAATCTCCTGAGGTTGAAATGGGGCTCTAAGGAGAGCCACTGCCTCTTCAGCTTGCGGTCGTAGTTTTGCATTCACTTCCGGGTTAGCTCTGTTCTGTCTTGGTATTTGGGCGCCCTGTTGATTGTGCAACCAACCCCCGACCTTGCTTAGAACCCACCTCAAAACAAAGCAGCCTCGCAGGGCAGTGTTGCCGGTAGATGGCACTTTGTTTTCAGAACGGGCGATAGGTACCCGGGAAGAGACGCCCACTCTTCAGCAGGACGGCAGCAAGGTAACCCAAACATGAAGGAAATCGGAAGTCCAAGGGACGTCACCCACGCCAGCCGAAGAATTTAGTCGCTTTGTCAGCTGGATGACAGATTTACTCTGTGTTCAGCATTAGTGTGCTGACAGATATGAAAAATTCAACATCCTAACCTGGAAGTCACCCCCATTGGGGCTGCTTCCGCTGTTTTCTTAAAGGAGCCAAACCATGAAAGAAAGACCTGGCTGGGTTCGATCTCTCCCAGCAAAAGTGGGTTTTGTTTGTTTGATTTGTGCCGGTGTTTCTCTCACGACCACACCTGACGTCACCGGCCAGACATTCTATGGTTCGATTGCCGGCACAGTATCCGACTCAAGTGGCGCGATTGTGCCTGGCACCAACGTGACACTTACGAACTTGGGAACGGCTGAAAAGCGCACCATGCCGTCCGACGATGCCGGCTCCTACCGGTTTGTGAATTTGGTTCCTGGCCGGTATCGGGTAGAGGCGGAGAAGACCGGTTTCAAGCGCTTCCTCAGGGAGCCAGTGGTTGTGGAGGTGGAGAATGCGGTCAGAATTGACGTAGCTATGGAGGTTGGCGAAGTCACTCAGACGATTGAGGTGTCGGAGCAGACCCCATTACTGCAGTCCGAATCGTCCTCATTAGGGCAAGTCGTGGAATCTCGCAAGGTGAACGAGCTGGCGCTTAACGGGCGAAACCCACTCGCTCTGGTTGCGTTGGTCCCGGGCGTTGTGCCTCAAGGCTCGAAGCAAGACTCGTCCACGGGCAACCCGACTGGCACCAACATTTTTGCCTGGGGGAATTTCCAGATCGGCGGCGGCCAGGCCAATCAGAGCGCGACGTATCTCGACGGCGGTTCGGTGCATGTGAACTACCTGAACCTCCTCGCTTTGGTCCCTACTCAAGATGCGATCCAGGAGTTCAAAGTCCAGACCAACAATCTTGGCCCTGAATTCGGGCGTTTTGCCGGCGGTATTATCAACTTAACGACCAAGTCGGGAACAAATTCATTCCATGGGACGGCTTACGAATTTCTTCGCGCCAAGGTGCTTAACGCCAACGATTTTTTCAACAATGCTTCTGGAATTGATCGGCCTTCCTTTACTCAGAACCAGTTTGGCGGCAACGCCGGCGGGCGGGTCCTGCGTGACAAGCTGTTCTGGTTCGCCGGCTATGAGGGGTTTCGGCAGCGGAGAGGGCAGTCGTTCTTGCTGAGTGTACCGATACCGGCCTTTCGCCAAGGCGACTTCTCGAATCTGCGGGACTCCGGAGGGAATCTGATTCCGATCTTCGACCCGCTAACCACCTGTGGGCGGCTGGGCAACCCGGCTGCGCGAGGGACGGCCAGGGGAACGAGGTCATCACCCGGCAGCAGTTCCCCGGGAACATCATCCCGCAGAACCGGCTTGATCCCACCGCGAGAATCCTCTCCGGGTTTTGGGCTCAACCCAACCAGTCCGGGCAACCCTTCACCCATATCAACAATTTTGCGACGAATGCGAGCGTGGGAGGCAACAATGACCAGTTGAACGTGCGCGTCGATTACAACGTCAGCGACAGGCAGAGAATCTTTGGCCGCTACACACATTGGACGAATCTAAGCCTTGCCATCGACCCTTATAGAACCGGGATTTGCCAGGATCGCTGCGAGGAAAACTTCAATACGAACCAATTTGTGTTTGCTGACACCTACTCGTTCTCCCCGACGACGATCTTGGACCTCCGCCTTAACTATCTTCGCTTCCACTATGATCGAAGTCCAAAGAGCCTTGGCGTTGACCTGACGAGTTTTGGCTGGCCTGCCTCCTTGAACTCTCAAGTGGCGTGGAGGCACATCCCGACCGTCGTCCCGCAGGGGTTTGACGCAATCTGGACAACCCAGGGAGCGGGAAGCGGGATTTTTGCCCGCAACGACAATTACGGCGTCATGCCCAGTCTGACCCAAATCTACGGGAAACACACCTTCAAGGTGGGTGGGGAAATACGCCGGCTCATCCACAACTACGCGCAAAGCAATGTCCCAAGTGGGATATTCCGTTTCAACAATCTGATGACTTCAGCTAATCCCTTCAATCCTGGTAGCACCGGCAGTGGTTTTGCGTCGTTCATGCTCGGCTATGGCGCTAACACGGACAGCAACGCGACGACGCCATCCTTCACAGCAGGGCAACAGATTTATGGCGCGTTGTATTTCGGCGATACCTTCCAGGTCTCGCAGAAGCTGACACTGAATCTGGGCCTCCGCTACGACCTGCAGGGCCCTTGGTCTGAGCGCTTCGATCGGATCGATGTCCTGCTCCCCAACGCCGAGAACCCCCTGGCGGGGCCAACGGGTCTGCCGTTGCGCGGAAGGCTGGGGTTGGTGAACTCTCCCGATCGCGAAAGCCGGAACCCCACCGACCTGAGCAAAACGATGTTTAACCCGCGTTTCGGTTTCGCTTACCGGCTGGCCGACAAAACCGTCGTCCGAGGAGGGTATGGTCTCTTCTGGCTTCCCAGTGACGTCAAGTGGAATGATTCTCCGCACAATAACATTATCAATACCATTCAAACGCCTTGGGTGGCCACCCTCGACGGCGGGCTCACCCCGTTTAATCGCCTGAGCAATCCATTCCCGACGGGCATCCTTCAACCTCCGGGTCGTGACGCGAGTTTCCAGCAGACGCTGCTGGGGCAAGGGATCAGCTCTGTTATTTCCGATAATCCCTACTCCTATGCTCAACAATGGAACCTGGACATCCAGAGAGAGCTTCCCGACGGCACGCTCATTGACGTTGCCTACGCCGGATCCAAGGGGGTTCACCTGCCGGCCCATACTCAGAACCTCAACCAGTTGCCAGACCAGGCTCTATCGCTGGGAACTGCCCTTCAAGATCAAGTGCCTAACCCGTTCTTCGGTCTGATCAGCTCAGGGACTTTGGCAGCCCCGACAGTGGCACGCGGACAGCTGCTGCGGCCGTTTCCCCAGTACACCGGAGTGGCAATTAATGAGAACACGAACCGCAACTCAAGCTATCACTCGTTTCAGATGAAGATTGAAAAGCGGCTTCCAGCCGGTGGCACTATCCTCGCCAGCTACACGGTGGCCAAACTCATTTCCGATACGGACACACTCACGGGCTGGCTGGAAGCAGCCGGTGGAACGCAGTGGGGTGATTCCAACAGCAACAATATTCGCGGTGAGCGCTCTCTGACCTCCTTCGATGTGCCGCAACGCCTCGTCGTCAGCTATGTCCTGGATCTGCCGTTCGGCAAGGGCCAGAAGTTCGCGAAGGACGCAAGCGGAGTCGTGGGCCATTTGATTTCCGGGTGGGGGGTCAATGGAATCACGACATTTCAAAGTGGCATTCCCCTGCAAATCACCGGGCCTGACCTGTCGAATTCCTTTGGGGGCTTTAGCCGGCCGGTCAACATTGGCGAAAGCGCGAACACGACGGGGAATGCTCAGGGCCGTCTGAATCAATGGTTCGATACCTCTGTCTTCAGGGAGCCGGCAGCTTTCACTTTTGGGAACGTGTCCCGCTCCCTGCCGGACGTGCGGGCGCACGGCATTAACAACTTTGATGTGGCAATTTTCAAAACCACCCGGTTCGGTCCAGAGGACAGGTATGGCTTGCAGTTTCGGACCGAGTTCTTCAACCTGGCTAACCGAACTCAGTTTGGCAGCCCCAACACGGTTTGCTGCCGGCCGCAGCAGGGCGGCGCCAACTCGAGCTTTGGGGTGGTGAGCTCAACGGCCAACTTCCCACGCCTTGTGCAGTTTGCTTTGCGGTTTACTTTCTGATCTCCCGTTAGGGGCTGCGACTTGACACCTCGTAGAAGCGCGTTTGTAGGGGAAGCCCCTTTTCATCATGTCAGCTCACCGCGCTCTGCCAGGGCTAAACCTTGCCATGCACGCGGAGGTCGAAGTCTTGGTGGCATTTCACCGAATGTATCTGCGCGTCCTTCAGGTGACAACACGGCTCGCACTGCCGATTCTCCTGTCGGCTCTTTTGCTTTTGTGTCCGCGGGCGGGAGCGAGCGAAGAACAGTCGATTGAAGGGCGGGTGGTAGCGCTTTTCCGGGCTGGACAGGAAGCGATGCAGGCTGGTGACTATGATCAGGCCGTGAAAGAATTCTACGGAGTCCTGCGACTGAATCCCGTACTCGTCGAAGCTCGCGCCAATCTCGGGCTTGCCTTCTACACGCTCGGCGAGTACAACTCGGCCGTAACCGAGTTGACAAAGGTAGTTCGGGAGCGGCCCAGTCTGGCCGGATCGAACCTCTTCCTGGGACTGAGCTATCTCAAACTGAGTCTTCCAGAGAAGGCGATTCCATCTCTGAAGCGGGTGTTGCTGTCAGATCGTTCGAATCTGGAGGCCCGTCGCGCTTTAGCTTCCTGCTATTTGGCCCAGAGCCGCTATCGGGAGGCGGCGCGAGAATTCCGCACTCTTTTTGATCTGCAAACCGGCAGGACCGAAGGCTGGTACCAACTCGGGAAAGACTACCTCAAGATCTCCACGCAGCTGGCGGCTCTCATGGCCAGTGAATACCGCGAGTCTGCCTGGACGCATCGGCTGGCTGGCGACGTTCTGGCTTTCCGCGAGTCTTGGAAAGATGCGGTGGGAGAGTATTCACAGGCACTCGAAGTAGGACCTGAGCAAGCTGGATTGCGAGTGAGCCTTGGCTTAGCCTATTTGCGCCAGGGGGAGTTGCCGGAAGCCGAGGCAGCGTTTCTGGAAGAACTCCAACGCGACCCTCACAATGAACGGGCCTTGCTCGGTTTGCTGGAGCTGAGTTTGGTGAGGGGCGACACAACGAGCGCCTTTGGGCGAATGGAGCAGTTGCTGAACGTTTCGAGCGACCTTCCGACGTTGCACCGCAGGCTCCTCTCCATCCCTCTTTCCTCCGAACAGTCTGGGGCGCTTGCGGATAGAATCCTTGAAGTCCCCTCGGGCCGGCCCACGCACTTGCTCTTGGCCCTGCTTTACAAGGCGGCCAGCCTACCGGAAAAGGCAGAGGAATACTTTCAGCTCTTCGAAAAATCCGCTTCGTCAACTAATCCGGGCGCCGCCAGACAGAAGGAACCCGTCCCTGGCGCGCAAGCCTGTCGCGACCATCGCTACGAAGCCTGTGCGGCGTGGATTCAGTCAAAGCAGCGGCCAGAAGTCAGCGACCTTATGATGCTGGGCAGGGCGCGCCTTGGGCTGAACCAGCTTGCAGAAGCCACGGAGGCATTCGGTGCTGTGTTAGCGGCCGGCAAGGACAACATCGAGGTTATTTATTGGCTCGTCAGGACCTACCAGACGCTGGCGGATGAATCTTTCCGGCGCGTGGAGGAACTCTCTCCCGACTCCTGGCGAGTTCATCAATTGCGGGGTGAGGCACACAAATTACGCCAGGCTCATGACAAGGCAGTCAAGGAGCTGCGGCTTGCTATTCAGTTGCGTCCCAACGAGCCTGAGTTATACGAATCTCTCGGGCACACTTACCTGTTGAAGAGCTCCTATGAGGAGGCCAAAGGCGAACTCGAAAGGGCTTTGCAGTTGGATCCTTCTAGGGCGCGCGCTCTGTTCTTGCTCGGTCGCCTTCTCTTGAATCAGCGGGAAGAAGAGAAGGCAGTTGTCTATCTGCAGAAGGCATTACGCCGGGATCCGAGCTTGCTGGAGGCGCACGCCAGCCTTGGAACCGCCTATCGGCGCATGGGTCAAGCCGCGCGAGCTATCCCGGCGTTGGAAAAAGCCGTCGCCCAGGATTTTTATGGGGATCTCAACTATCAGCTTTATTTGGCCTACCGGGATTTGAGGAAAGAGGAGCTGGCCCAAAAAGCGCTGGCCCGCTCGCAGGAGCTACGGCGAAGCTCAGTGGCGCGCTACCGGGCCAGGATTTTCGGGCTGGGCGACGTGGAATAGCACTTACTGGCTGTCTTGAACCAACAAATCGAAAAATCCAACAGGCGGAAGACATTTCGGGCAGTCATTTGTAGGACCTGAATTTTGCACGTGAATCGCTGGCCGTCTGAAAATCCCCTCCCTGGAGGGGTGGCGCGCAGCGCCGGGGTGGGTTCTTGGTCATCAACACCCACCCCGAAGCCTTC
>JAKEER010000790.1 GCA_022616615.1 Acidobacteriota bacterium | reverse complement strand
TCAACGCAATCTGGTTTGCCAAAAGCTCCGTTTGCAGATAAGGGTGATGGGTGAAGATCCAAACGTGCCCCAATTCATGGGCAATGGATGCGCTTAGCTCACTGTCGTCCAAAGTGTTGAGAAAGTTTTCATCAAAAGACAACACAAACGCCCCACGCCGACCTCTGGATCGCTCCACTGATACCAATTTATCGTTCTTTGCAACGACCGAAATGAACACCTTCTCCTTAATCGAGAGATCACGACGAAAACGATCAACGATGACTCTGATTCTCTTGGTTCCACGCTTCACTTCTGGCTTGTTGCTTCCGAGAAGTTTGCTTCCTGAAAAGAACAAGAGCGCCGGCAGGAAGATGAACCCGACTGAGAGATGTCGCCCCTTTAGCCTGCGGAGCCTGCTTCCCGGCAGGGGGGAGATACCATTCGTTGGAAAAGACCTTGAGTCAGATTTCATCATTATCGTCCTCAGTTGAGGGGCGCACGTTCGCCAGACAAGCCCGTTTCGTCAGGCATCCAATCCTGGGTGTCCGTGGGCTGAGGCGACGAACTCGCACAGGCCATTGTCTTTCAAGCCTGGCAGTTAGCCTTCTTCTGTGTAGTGGGAGCTGTTATCTGCGGGACAACAAATCCACTTCTCACATATGAGTATACGACATTTTTCCTCAAGCGGTTTAGGCCAAACCGGCAAAATTTTCACGCCCACAGAGTAAAATTTTTCCGAAACCGTCGGGTGCCATTTCGCGTTGCAGATGCTCGTTGAGATAATTTCGGAGTTTTCTTGACTGCTGTTTTGGCGGTCTGGCTGTATTGGTGACGATTTTTGTCGCAATGGTGCCTTCCTTGCAAGCGGGGGAGTTAAAGAAGGGAGGTGAAGGTTGCGGTAGATTGAAATCCATCCATCCTATTCCTTGTGTTAATCAAAAAGGAGCCAGTCCTATGAAGATCAACTATCCCACCCTAGCAGTCCTGTCCGTTTTCGTCCTATTTGCCGGATTGATTCTGACCCAACCCGCTCTGGCGCTGGCGCAAGAAAAAGCGCAGATCGCTGAGGGAGAGTTGGTGAAGGTGGATGCCGCCGCTAAGACTTTATCGGTCAAGACTTCCAAAGGGGAAATGGAATTTCGATACAATGACCAAACGCAAATCAGCGGCGCGGAAGGTGGAGTCGAAGGCCTTGCTACTCAGAGCGGAGCTCAGGTGAAGGTCCACTTTGACGCGGCAACCAAGACGGCCACTAAGATCGAGGTGGGAAAGCGCAAGCCGTAACACGAGACCCAATCCGTTGTTGTGTGGGCCAGCCGCATGAGCGGCTGGCCCCTCTTCTTAATTTATCACTATTTATCACTCCTGATTTGCCGGTCGCGCGGTCGGCAACCGTAGAACCAGTTTTTCTCCTTGACAGGATCGATCGGGATTACGTTCCGATCACGAGCTGACTGGGTAAACGCGTGTTTTCGGCTCGTCCATCTTCGAGAATCGGTGAAGTTGGAAGAAGTCAGAGACGAGTTTTTCCCTGCAGGCCGGCAACAGCTCAGAAGACTGGGCCTCAGAAGACTGGGCTTACGTGAACCCCTCAAGATACCCCTCGAGAATTCTAATCCCAAGATTAATTCTTAAGATTTTGCTAAAAAGCCTCTAGAATGGCGAAACGTCTGGTGGAGATTGGTTCTACCTTATCTCAACACCTGCCAGAGGAGCTCAAGATGAGTTTATGTGCACTTTCCAGGGCTCACGGTTTCAGGCTCAGCCGCCCGATTGTCTTCATCTGGCTGGTCTTGATATCTCCTTTCGATTCCTATTTTGAGACTCGGCCGGCGCTTCCCAAGTCCGAGTGGCTGGTAGAAGTCAGCTGGCTGAATAAACACTTGAAAGACCGCATCATCATCGCCGACACGCGCACCGAACAAGAGCACATGCAGGGACACATCCCTGGCGCGGTCTGGCTGGATCTTTCCGGCGTGGGTGCCCGAACATCGGAATCCGCGTTGCCGCTCATGCACCAGGAACTGGCCAGCAAGTTCAGCACCCTCGGCATCACGGGCGCCGAGCAGGTGGTTTTTTACGATGAAAGCATGGGAACGAAGGCGCCCAAGGCACTCTGGTTCCTGACCTATGCTGGCTACCGCTGGGGCCGAGTGCTGCACGGCGGATTTGGGGCCTGGGAGAAAGCCGGGTTGCCGGTGAGCACTGAGAGATTAGTGCGCCCGCCCCGGACCTTCAACGTGAATGCGAATCCTGCAATTCTGGCTTCAACAGACTATGTAGCCAAGCGCCTCCGTAGTACGACGGTTGTGATTCTCGATGTCCGCAGCCGCGATGAATATGCCGGAAAAAATGCATCGAAACACTGCGCCCGCAATGGTCGCATACCAGGTGCCGTGTGGTTAGAATGGACACAACTGTTAGAAAGTCCCCTGAGCTATCTGCAGATTGCCAACTTGCAAAAGCGGCTGACCGACGCGGGCGTGACTCCGGATAAGGAAATCCTGGTTTACTGTCACCAAGGGAACCGTGCGTCGAACAGCTACCTCGCGCTACAGTTGCTAGGCTATGCGCGGGTGAGAAATTACGTAGGATCATGGCACGAATGGGCCGCGCGGCTGGATTTGCCTATGGAGAAAGACGAGTAAGGAGTGCCCCAAAATGCGATTACTTCAACGAACTCGAATGTTTGCTTTGTCGATGCTCTGCGCGATCCCCGTAGCTGCTCTGGCCCAGGTAACGTCGCCCACCCAAGAACCTTCCTCAACTCCGGCAGCATCGTCAGTTTCGCAAGCGCCTCCCGGCGGCCTCGATGCCGCCAAGGCGATCTATGTCATCCCCATGAAAGACCGACTGGAGCATTTTTTAACCAACGAATTGGTCAAGTGGGGCCGTTTTGAAGTGACGCTCAATCCGCGCCAGGCCGACGCGCTGCTTTCCGACACGACCGAAGTTGACATCAAGCAATTGATGACTCCCGACGCCAAGATCCGAAAGACCTCTGCGCGAACCCGTGGCACGGCTTTTCTCATCGACCTGAAAACCGAACGAGTGCTCTGGTCTGCCGCCAAAAAACCCTCGGAGTCTTTCTTCCTGGGCGGAGACAAGTCAACTCGCGAACTCGCCGAAGAGATTATTGACCAGCTCAGGAAGGACATGCATCCAAAAGGCCAGTAAGCTCTTAAGCGGCAGGTAATCAAGCGGCACATTTTCCTAAGAAGCAGAAAAGAGAGAGTTATGACAAAAGCCATTATCAAGACCAGCAAAGGCGACATCCACATTGACTTCTTCAACAGCGATGCACCCGGCACAGTCGCGAATTTTGTAAAGCTGGCAGAATCGGGTTTTTATAATGGCCTGTCATTTCATCGCGTTATCTCTAACTTCATGATTCAAGGTGGATGCCCCAAAGGGGATGGCGCCGGCGGGCCTGGCTACAGCATCAAATGCGAGATCAATCCCAACAAGCATCTGGCAGGATCTCTATCGATGGCCCATCGGGGAAAGAATACAGGAGGCAGCCAGTTCTTTATTTGTCACTCTTCGCAACCTCATCTGGACGGCGTTCATACGGTTTTTGGGCGCACCCCGGACATGGCAGTCGTCAACGCCATTCGGGCCGGTGACAAGATGAACGAGGTTGTCGTTGTCAAGCATGAGTCGTAGGCTACGTAGGCTATGTAGATGCACGTCAAAGTCTCAGCCAGTGCACAAAAGTGATTGGCTATTGTTCATCGATTATTTTCTATTTGCTATTCTTGAGGAAGGTCCTGCTCCGCAAGTTCCACACCTAGAAAATCGCCAATAGGAAATAACGATAGCAATATTGGCTCGCTCGCCGCGGCCCACGACATTGCGGTGATTCCGCATTTCCGCCACGAATATCCCCTAGTGCCTGGTGCGAAATGTTTCTACCGGCGCCAGGAGGTCCGAAAGAAGTCTACAGTCGATTTGAAGAAGATAACCAGATCACTCGTGGCCCCGAAGGTATTTACATGCGGCCCCTCTGACCGACCCGGCTTTGGCTGGGAATTGGAGACGTAGCCTCCGTGACTTAAGGCTCTGGGTTTGACGCATTTCAGATTTTTAGCTTGATTTAATTTTTGCTTTTTATTCGCCTCCATGTTACGGTCTTCAGAGCACCGGCAAAACAGGAGATCCCCGTGAATAAGAATCGATTCACTTTTCTAGGGCTGTTGGTTGTTTTGATGTCTTCGCTCATGGGCGGCTTTTGGGGCAGCCGATTGCAAGCGACCCCCAGAACATCGGAGGATCTCGACAAGCTCCTGAAGACTTACACTCAGGTGCTGAGCTTGGCCGAGGAAAATTATGCCGACCCCGTGAATACGGAGAAATGCCTGTACGACTCCATTCGCGGCATGCTGCAAAAGCTGGATCCGCATTCCAGCTTTTTCGATCCGAAAACTTACCGGCTTTTCAGGGACGATCAGCGTGGCAACTTCTTTGGCCTGGGGATCAGCGTTGCCAACATCAACGGACAGCCCACCGTCATCTCGACGCTTCCCGGAACCCCGGCTCATCGGCTCGGCATCCGCTCCGGAGACATCATCGTAAAAATTGACGGCAAGCCCGGCATCGGACTGACACGGGATCAGGTGGTCGAAAAACTTCGCGGGCCGAGGGGAACCGTGGTTCAGATTTCTGTGCAGCGGGAGGGCATTGGAGACTTGTTGGACTTCACCGTTGTGCGGGATGTGATTCCCCGCCACAGCGTGCCCGTGGCTGTCTATGTGCGCCCCAAGATCGGCTACATTCGCATTGAGGATTTCACCGAAACCACCGAGCGGGAAGTTGAAGAAAGCCTGAAAAGACTGGGACCGGAGCTCGAGGGCTTGATTCTGGATTTGCGCGGCAATCCGGGAGGCTCACTGCAGACAGCCATTGGCGTCGCCGACAAGTTTTTGAAGCAGGGGCAGGAGGTCTTGCTGACGAAGGGACGCCTGGCCAGTGCCAATCATCGCTATGTTGTCCCCAAGGGCGCAGCCAGCAGCAGTTATGCCATGGTCGTGCTGATCAACAACGACAGCGCGAGCGCCTCCGAGATTGTGGCTGGCGCCGTTCAGGATCATGACCGCGGCCTCATTCTAGGCGAGACCAGTTTCGGGAAAGGATTGGTGCAGTCTGTCTTTGAACTGAGCCGTGGCGCCGGTGTCGCTCTTACAACGGCAAAGTTTTACACGCCGAGCGGACGCCTCATCCAGCGAGACTATTTGAAGAAAACGTATTACGGCTATTTCAACGGAAAAGGTAAAGAGACCCAACCAACCGAAATACGACGCACCGACAGCGGGCGGACAGTTTATGGCGGTGGAGGCATCACGCCCGACGTCACATTGCAGCCGTCGTCGTTCAATAGTTTTCAATCCGTGCTTCTGGGCAACGCTTCGTTTTTCAGTTTCATTCGTTCTTACAACGCCCGGCACCCAGAACTTCAGAGAGATTTTGAAGCCAGCGACGCGCTTTTGCAGGAATTCAGAGCTTATCTGCGCTCCCGGGAACTTCCCTGGCAGGAAGGGTTTGAGCAAAATCTCGAGTTTGTGAAGCGGCAGCTCAAGTATGAGTACGTGCTGTCGCGGATCGGCTTTGAAGAGGCGCAGAAGGTTTTTCTGGAAGGCGACTTTCAGGTTCTGAAAGCCGTCGAACTGCTGCCTCAGGCCCGCGCTTTGTTTGTGAATGCGGGAAAATCCGTAGCCAGCCGAAAGCCCTCGGCGCGTGCCAATTGAAAACGACGTGCCGTCGCAAGCTCTGTGCGTCATTCCCGCGAAAGAACGTCACCCCGGCAGGTAGTAAGCCAGGGCGGGAATCCAGCCGTCCGTCAGGAAACACTGGATTCCCGCTTTCGCGGGAATGACAAATTCCACTCAAAGGTGAGTTGGGTTCCTTTAGTTCTGGGTCGTTCAGCTTTGAGGGAGTTTTCTTTCGCTCGAAACG
Source organism: Acidobacteriota bacterium (assembly GCA_022616615.1). Taxonomy (GTDB): domain Bacteria; phylum Acidobacteriota; class Terriglobia; order Versatilivoradales; family Versatilivoraceae; genus VFZK01. Next base: position 4,267 of record JAKEER010000790.1, on the reverse strand, counting down.
AAACCGCATGAATCACTCCAATGGAACCCGGTCCCAAATCCCTCCACCGCATTACACTGCAGTTGCCTGTCCCAGTCCAGGACAGTAAGACCCTTCTCAAGCTATTACAACTGGAGTTGCAAGCACACGCTCCGAACGCGCCCGTTAAAGAGGTGCGGTTGACTATTGAGGCAGCTCCTCCACGCAAGGTGCAAGGAGAACTCTTCATTCCACCGGGACCTGAGCCAGAGCGGATGGAGATTACCCTGGCGCGGATCAAGGCCATTGCCGGAGAAAACCGTGTGGGATCGCCTGTTCTGCGAAACACGCACCGGCCCGATGCGTTTCAGATGCAGAAGTTTTCGCCGTCTTCCGAAGAAGCCCTGGGAGCGCGGATGTCTCGTCCGCCCCTGGCCGCTGAAAGCGGTCAGGAAATGAATGCCAAGACCAAGAGTCGGACGGGACGTCCGTGCTCCCAAGAACGCTGTCCCGCTCTTCCGCATTCAGCTCTGCGGCGATTTCGGCCTGCGATACCAGCACGGGTGGAAATGAAAGATGCCGTTCCTGTATCTGTCACTTTCCTCAATCAGCGACGTAAGGTTCTTGCCCGGGCCGGCCCCTGGCGCAGCGGCGGAGATTGGTGGAATGAATCGTCCTGGGCTCGGGATGAGTGGGATGTCACTCTAATAGAGAAGCTCAGCCGGGCGCACAAGACGCGCCCCTTCGAGACAGTTTCCAATCCCGAAGCTGCGGTCTATCGAATTTATCTCGACCTTCACACGCAACAGTGGCTTGTGGAGGGGGTGTATGACTGAAGAGGTCTACTTGAGTCGTCGTGTAATCAGAGGAGCATCATGGCAAAGGTGGCAAAAGACGGCCAAGGTAAGACGTTGTACATTGCTCTCAGTTACCGTGCAGCCGCCGAAGGCATAACAGAGTTCAGTGCCAATTCCTCGAGCAAACGGCCATAAACTGGATCTGGAAAATTGGGGATGAAAATCTCAACGCGTGCCTTCTCGGATAGCGGCAATGAGCTTCTCCTTGCGCTTGGGGAATGCTTTTACTTGTTTCAACGCTTGCTCACGACTTACTTTTTCTCGTTCGGGACGCTCAGTCCTAATTTGTTTTTTCAATAACCTCATCGCTTTCCTCTAAGCCGATTATCAGGGAGACAAGATTGGCTTCGCAAGTTCTTTCAGCGTTCTTTTGGCATCGCACTTTACAAGCACGCACCGATCGCTGCAATGAAGAATATGAAGACTAGCCGATTTCAGAAAGACTGGGACGAAGAATGGGTCCGTAAGATTCTGACTCATTACGAGAGCCAAACGGAGGAAGAAGCCGTTGCAGAAGACGAAACTGCGAAACGCCTTCCCAAAAGGGTGATGATTGCCAAACGAGCTAGTCCCAACGATAGGAAAACTAATGCCGAACGCCAATTCGCGATCGTAAGTAGGCTTTTTCCGAGTTGCTGACACCCTCACCCGAAAACTAAGGTAACAACCCGCCTCCACGCACCGCCCACACAGATTCTCATGTACGTCGAACTCCACACCCGTTCTGCTTTCAGCTTTCTGGAAGGCGGTTCTTTGCCTGAAGAGCTGATCTCCGCCTGCTCCAGGCACGCTATGCCTGCAATGGCGCTGTTGGACCGCGACGGAGTGTACGGCGCGCCGCGCTTTCATATGGCCGCCAATAAGGCGGGACTGCGCGCGCACATCGGTGCTGAAGTTTCCGTTCGCGACGAGGGTTTGCAATCAGTCGCCCCGGCGTGGATTGAAACTCCTGCTGCGCCGCAGCCGGTTCGTTACTCATTGCTGGTGGAGACTGCCGAAGGCTACCGGAACCTGTGCCGGCTCATCACGCAGTACAAGTTGCGGGAAAAAGCCAAGGGGGAAGGTCGCGCGACGCTGGAAGAACTCCAAGCCTACTCCAAAGGACTCGTCTGCCTGACTGGCGGCGCCGAAGGGCCGCTGGCAGCGGCTTTTGCGCGAGGCGGCCATGATGCTGCCCGAATCGAAGTGGAGCGCTTGGTTCAGATATTTGGCGCAGCTAATGTCTACGTGGAACTGCAGCGGCATTTCGGCCGGCAGGAAGAATCCAGAAACCAGGCCGCAGTTCGCCTAGCGCGCAGCCTGGGTTTGCCGCTGCTCGCCACCAATGGCGTGCGTTACGCGCGGCCTGAAGACCGCGAACTGTTGGATGTGCTGACTTGTGTCCGGCATCACTGCTCTCTGGAAACTGCCGGCCGTCTGCTGGAATCAAATGCCGAACGTCACCTGCGTTCAGCCAGCGACATGGCGCGGCTCTTTGCCGACTTGCCTGAAGCCATCGCCAACACGGCAGAGCTCTCTGCACGATTGAATTTCACATTGGCCGATCTGGGCTACGAGTTCCCGAAGTATCCCGTCTCTGAGGAAGAAACGATGATGTCGTTCCTCCGCAAACGCACGGAAGATGGCGTTCGTGAACGCTACTCAGCCAAACGGGATCCCGGCTTGCTTGAACGCGCGCAACGCCAGGTAGAGCGCGAGTTGCAGCTCATCGATAGACTGCATCTGGAAGGCTACTTTCTCATTGTTTGGGACATCATTCGCTTTTGCCGCCAGGAAAGGATTCTGGTGCAAGGCCGAGGGTCCGCGGCGAACAGCGCCGTTTGCTATGCACTGGGAATCACTGCCGTCGACCCCGTAGGCATGGAACTGCTTTTTGAACGCTTTCTTTCGGAGGAACGCGGCGAATGGCCAGACATCGACCTGGACCTGCCGAGCGGCGATGACCGAGAGCGTGCCATCCAATACGTTTATGAGTGCTACGGCAAGCTAGGCGCCGCCATGACGGCCAATGTCATTACCTATCGTGGCCGCTCCGCCGCGCGCGAAGTAGGCAAGGCCCTGGGGTTCGACGTCGAAACACTGAACCGCCTGGCTTCTCTGATTGGCTCCTGGGAATGGAAAGGCGCCACTGACACGCTGGAGAACCAGTTCCGCCAGTCGGGCTTTGACCTGGAACATCCGCGCATTTCCAAATACCTGGACCTGTGTCTTCGCCTCCAAGACCTGCCGCGGCATCTGGGCCAGCACTCCGGCGGTATGGTTATCTGTCAAGGACAATTGGACTCGGTGGTGCCGTTGGAGCCCGCCAGCATGCCCGGCCGCGTCGTGGTGCAATGGGACAAAGAAGATTGCGCGGATATGGGGATCGTCAAGGTCGACTTGCTGGGACTGGGTATGATGGCTGTGCTGAAAGACTGTCTCACCCTCGTGCCGAAGCAGTACGGCGATCCCCTCGACCTGGCGCAACTGCCGCAAGACGATCCCGAAGTCTACCGGACCCTGCAAGAGGCAGATACCGTGGGCATGTTCCAGGTGGAGAGCCGCGCTCAGATGTCGGCATTGCCGCGAAACCGTCCTGAGCGATTTTATGATTTGGTGGTGCAGGTGGCCATCATCCGCCCAGGTCCCATCGTCGGCAAAATGATGAACCCCTATATGAAGCGGCGCCAGGGACGGGAGCCCGTCCGCTATGCGCACCCTTCGCTTGAACCCATTTTGAAACGGACCATGGGTGTGCCTCTGTTTCAGGAACAGCTCTTGCGTATGGCCATGACGGCCGCCAACTTCACGGGTGGAGAAGCCGAAGAACTGCGGCGGGCACTGGGCCACAAACGTTCAAAGGAACGAATGCTGGAGATTGAAACTAAGCTGCGCCGCGGCATGGAACAGAATGGCATCGCTCCTGAAGCACAGGAAGAGATCATTACTTCGATCTCCTCCTTTGCCCTTTACGGATTTCCGGAATCACATGCGGCGAGCTTTGCCTTGATAGCATACGCCAGCGCTTATCTGAAGTGCCATTACTTGGCAGCCTTCACAGCAGCACTATTGAATAACCAGCCGATGGGGTTCTATTCGGCTGCGACCATCGTCAAAGATGCCCAGCGGCATGGCTTGAGAGTGAAGCCAGTCGATGTGCTGCGGTCGGAATGGTTGTGCACGCTGGAGCAAAATCCCCCTTATAAAAGGGGGACAGAAGGCTCGGCGACAGCGGTCGCAGAGCCTTCAAGGGGTTGTCTTGATGAGTACGGGAAAGCCGGAGAGGCAACTCCCTGGCGCTTTGGTGAAGGCTTCTCAAGCCTTCACCCCCCTTTGTTAAGGGGGAATACTTCATTCAACGCAGCGCCGCGCGGCTCATCTGAGGACGGAGTGAAGTTAGGGCGGGAGCCGGCGGCTCCGGTGGCGGTGGTTGGCGGTCTCCCAGCGCCGAGCCTTCGTCTCGGCCTCCGCTA
>JAKEER010000128.1 GCA_022616615.1 Acidobacteriota bacterium | reverse complement strand
GCTGTCGCCGCGCTGGTCCTCGATTTCCTCTGCATCCATCCATTTCGCGACGGCAACGGCCGGGTTGCGCGACTGCTGACGCTTCTTGCGGTCTACCACCATGGGTTCGAGGTCGGCCGGTACATCAGCCTTGAGCGTCTGATAGAAGAATCGAAGGACGACTACTACGAGGTGTTGTTCCGGAGCTCTCAGGGCTGGCACGAAGCTCAGCACGATCTCCTTCCTTGGTTGAACTATTTTCTGACGATTTTGCAGCGCGCCTACGTGGAGTTCGAGCAGCGGGTGGGCCAGATAAAGACCCCGCGCGGCGCAAAGACGGCCTTGGTCGAGGCGTCGATAGCAGCGTTCCCCGGCGAGTTTACCTTGGCCGACCTCGAGCGCGCCTGCCCCGGCGTCAGCCGGGATATGATTCGCCGCGTTCTCCGGGACCTTCAAAAATCGGGGCATGTGACGTGCCTGGGCCGGGGTCCGGGTGCTCGCTGGCGGAGAAAGGGTAATACCCTCAAGAGAGGGTAAGAAAGAGGGTAATGTCGGGGGTGCAGCGGTGACCCTCGGCCTTGCCGTGAGCCTGAACGGCTATCGGAAATCATTGACGGGGAGGGGCCGGGGAGGCTAAAGTAGGGGCACTTTTGGCCTGTAGCCGAGGGTGATTTCGCAAAGTGGAAATGCGGGGAGGACGACCCCGGCAGGATTGGGGTGCACCCTGAGCTTGTCGATGGGCACCGGGCAGGGCTGTGCGCCCCCGGTGCTTTTTTGGTTTTGGTGGGGCCGTTAGGGTACTGGACGAACGCGGAGGGCGAGAAAATGTTAATTGTCAAGACTCGAACCCTCGACTTTAGTGCCAAAGAGAAACAGCGGTAGAGGAGAAGATTTATGCCGCGCATCTTCGACAATATCGAAGAGGACCTTCTCCCCGCCCTTCGGGAGACGATAGCTGTTTCGGATCGTGCCGATTTCTGCGTGGGCTACTTCAACCTGCGCGGCTGGAAGGCCTTGGATTCCTACATCGAGCGTTGGTCAGGCGGCGAGGGTCATTGCTGCCGTCTGTTGGTGGGCATGCAACGATTGCCAGCGGAAGAACTTCGGACTGCTCTCAGCCTGGCTCGACGGGATACGGAAATCGACAACCAGACGGCCCTGCGGCTGAAGAAGAGACTGGCGGAAGAATTCCGGGATCAGTTGGCCGTCGGCACGCCGACAAATGAGGACGAAGCATGCCTTCGACGACTCGCCAGCCAAATCAAAGCCAAGAAGGTCGTCGTGAAGTTGTTTCTCCGTCACCCCTTGCACGCTAAGCTCTACCTACTCTTCCGGCCAGACCGAATCAATCCCATCGTGGGATACCTGGGAAGCAGCAATCTCACCCTCGCCGGGCTTTCTGGTCAGGGAGAGCTGAACGTAGACGTGCTCGATCACGACGCCTGCCAGAAGCTGGCTCGGTGGTTCGAGGATCGCTGGGAAGACCGCTGGTGTATCGACGTCTCCAGCGAGCTGGTACAGATCATCGAGGAAAGCTGGGCGCGTGACGCCCTTATCCCGCCGTACCACAACTACGTGAAGATCGCCTACCATCTGTCGCAGGAAGCCAGGGCGGGACTCAACGAGTTCCGCATTCCCGTTGAGTTCCGCCGAAAGCTTTTCGAGTTCCAGACCGCTGCCGTAAAGATTGCGGCCCATCATCTCAATAAGCGCGGCGGCGTCTTGATCGGGGACGTCGTGGGCCTCGGCAAGACGCTAATGGCAACGGCCCTTGCTCGGACATTCGAGGATGACTTTGGGCTGGAAACGTTGATCCTGTGTCCCAAGAACCTTGTTTCGATGTGGGAAGACTATCGAGACCAGTACCGACTGCACGGCCGCGTCTTGCCTATCAGTGTCGTAATCCGCGAGCTGCCAAAGCTTAGGCGCTTCCGGCTCATCGTGATCGACGAAAGCCAGAACCTCCGCAATCGCGAGGGAAAACGCTACCGAGCGATCCAAGAATACATCCAAGAAAACGACAGCAAATGCATCCTCCTGTCTGCAACACCGTACAACAAGACGTATCTGGACCTGGCCAACCAGCTCCGACTCTTCGTTCCTGAGGACCGCGACCTCGGCATTCGGCCCGAGCGTTTGCTCCGAGAGCTGGGTGAGACGGAATTCATACGTAGGCATCAATCCCCGGTGCGCTCCCTCCCGGCGTTTGAACACAGCCCCCACGCTGATGATTGGCGTGAGCTCATGCGGCTTTACCTGGTGCGCCGTACACGCACGTTCATTCAGGAAAACTATGCCGAGACCGATCCCGAGAACGGCCGAAAGTACCTGACGTTTGAAGATGGAACGCGGTCCTATTTCCCGAACCGCATTCCTAAAACGGTCAAGTTCACGATCAACGATAAGAATCCGGCTGATCAGTACGCTCGGCTCTACGCGGACCGGGTGGTAGGGGCGATCAATGGACTCAACCTTCCTCGATACGGTCTGGGCAATTATATCGCGCCTGCTCCCCATGAGCCCCCCTCGCAGACGGAGAGTAAGGTCCTGCAGGACCTCTCCCGCGCCGGGAAAAGGCTCATGGGATTCTGCCGGACGAATCTATTCAAGCGGCTGGAGAGCAGTGGCCAGGCCTTCATCCAGTCTGTCGAGCGGCACGTCGTCCGCAACTACATCTACCTCCACGCCATCGAGAAGGGACTGCCGATTCCGATTGGGACACAAGATGCCGAATTCCTCGATACCCGGTTCACCGACAATGACGAACTCATGCTCTTCGACAGCGATGACGAAAACGGTGACGCCGATAGCGTTGCCGCGAGCGCCGCGGCGCTTCTGACGGAGACCGATTTCAGAAGGCGTTCCGCAGAGGTGTATGACGTCTACGCTGGGCCGTTGAAGCACCGTTTCAAGTGGTTGCGTCCCGGCCTATTCGTCAATGAACTTACGAAGGACCTGCGAAAGGACATCGAGGCGCTTCTGGGTGTCCTCAAGGAATGCGGCGATTGGGACCCCGATGAGGACACCAAACTCGACGCTCTCTGGAAACTTGTGACCGAAACCCATGCGAATGAGAAAGTGATTGTCTTCACCCAGTTCGCCGACACCGTTCACTACCTGGAGGCACAGCTCCGGGCTCGAGCCCTACCCAAGGTAGCAGGTGTCACCGGAGACTCCTCAGACCCAACTGCCCTGGCCTGGCGCCTCAGTCCCGAAAGCAACCAGAAGCGAGGCCAAGTAACGTCTGAACAGGAGCTGCGCGTTCTCATTTCGACGGATGTTCTCAGCGAGGGCCAGAATCTTCAGGATTGCGCCATAGTGGTCAGTTATGACCTTCCCTGGGCGATCATCCGGCTTGTTCAGCGGGCCGGCCGTGTTGACCGCATAGGTCAGAAAGCGGAAAACATCCTCTGTTACTCCTTCCTGCCGGCGGACGGCGTGGAGCGGATCATTCGCTTGCGCGCCCGTGTTCGCCAACGGCTTAGGGAGAATGCTGAGGTTGTCGGAACCGATGAAGCCTTTTTTGAGGACGACCGAAACGATCAAACGATACTTGATTTGTACCACGAAAAGGCAGGCATCCTGGAAGGAGAAGCCGAGACGGAAGTTGACCTGGCGTCGTACGCCTACCAGATCTGGAAGAATGCCATCACGACCGATCCCAGCCTTGAGAAGACTGTCCCGGAGTTGCCTCCGGTGGTCTTCGCCACGAAGGCTCATCAACCAAGAGAGAAGGAACCGTACGGGGTATTGGTCTATATGCGGACCGCGGAGTGCAACGATGCCCTGGCCTGGATGGACAAGAACGGCAGCAGCGTTACGGAATCGCAGTTTGCGATCCTCAAGGCAGCCGAGTGTGCTCCTGATACCCCGGCGTTGCCGCGCCAGGACGAGCATCACGCCCTTGTGCAGAAAGCCGTGGAACTCATCGTCACGGAGGAGAAATCTGTCGGCGGACAACTCGGCCGGCCTTCGGGAGCCCGCTTCCGTGCCTACGAGCGGCTAATGCGCTACGCCGCACAGACCAAGGGCACGCTCTTCGAGTCACAGGAATTGCTGCGGGCCATCGACGACATATACCGGTACCCACTCAGGCCGACGGCAGTCGACACGCTCAACCGGCAATTGCGGAGCGGAATCTCGGACGAGGACCTGGCCCAGCTTGTGATCGCTTTGCGCGATGAAGACCGACTCTGTCTGATCCATGAGGAAGAACAAACCCAAGAGCCTCGCATCATCTGTTCCATGGGTTTGTCGAGCGCTGGAGGGGGGAAATAGTTCATGCCACTGAACGTCGCTCGCATCCGCCAGTGTCTGCAGAACTTCGACTTTCGGTCGCTTTTCGTTCAGGAGCTGGGCTGGGATAAGCACTCGGCCAATCTTTCTGTGGCCGTGGACAACACGACCTACTCACTGCAGGCAATCGCCGAGAAGCGCGGCTTTCAGGTCTTCGAGTGTCAGGCGACCAATGACCGACCAACACCGGATCATCCGACCCGGAGTAAGATCGAACGCCAGGTCGCGAAGTCCGCCCACGAGCACATCATCATTTACACCGACGCGCCCAAGGCCGTTCAGAAGTGGCTGTGGGTCCGTCGCGAACTTGGCCGGCCACTCGTCAGGCGCGAATACGAGTTCACCAAGGGGCAGACAGGTGAACTACTGGCCCAGAAACTTCAATATCTGGGCGTGGATCTGTCCGAGGAAGAAGATCTCAGCCTTGTCGATGTGACCAGGCGCACGCGACAGGCCTTTGACGTAGATCGGGTTACTAAGCGCTTCTATGACCGCTTCAAGACGGAGCACGAGACGTTCCTTAATTTCGTGAAGGGGATCGCCGAGACGACCGACCGCGAATGGTATGCGTCGCTCATGCTTAACCGGCTGATGTTCATCTACTTCATCCAGAAGAAAGGTTTCCTTGACAGCGATGTCGATTATTTGCGGAACCGCCTGAAGATGGTTCGCGAGCGGAAGGGAAAGGACAAGTTCCTGACGTTCTATCAATACTTCCTCCTGCGGCTGTTCCACGAAGGACTGGGCCAGCCTCCCGCCCTGCGCAAGAAGGATCTCGACGAGCTGCTGGGCGAGGTCCCTTATTTGAACGGCGGCCTGTTCGCGGTCCATGAACTGGAAGAGGGTAACCCCGACATCCGGATTCCTGACGAAGCGTTCGAGCGTCTCTTCGACTTCTTCGACGCGTACCAATGGCACCTTGATGAGCGGCCGCTACGGGCAGACAACGAGATTAACCCCGACGTCTTGGGATACATCTTCGAAAAGTACATCAACCAGAAACAGATGGGGGCGTATTACACCAAGGAGGACATCACCGGCTACATCGCGCGCAACACGCTCATTCCTTTTCTGTTCAATGCGGCGGAAAAGAAGTGCGCCATCCCCTTCAAGCCCGACAGCACCTTGTGGAGGTTGCTGGCGGACGATCCGGACCGGTACATCTACGAGCCAGTTCGCCGTGGTGTTACCGACAAAAAGGGAAACGTCATACCCGAATCGTCTCTCCCCGATTTTGTTCGGGAGGGCATGCACGATCCCAAGAAGCGGATGTTTGAAAAACGTTACAACCTTGGTGAGGGCGACCTCCGCGACGCCGACAGCAACAATCTGACCCTGCCCACCGAGACCTGGCGCGAATACGTCGAACGCCGCAAGCGTTGCCTGAAGCTTCGGTCCAAGCTGAAGGCCGGAGAGATCACGAACGTCAACGATCTGATCACCTACAACCTGGACATCTGCCAGTTCGCCTTGGACGTGATCGAGAACTGCGAGGGGCCGGAGCTCCTCCGGGCCTTTTACCGTGCCATCGAGAAAGTATCCGTTCTGGACCCAACGTGCGGGTCAGGCGCGTTTCTTTTTGCCGCCCTTAACATTCTGGAACCGCTGTACGAGGCGTGTCTGGACCGGATGAATGGATTTGTGGATGACCTGCAGCGATCAGATCAGAAGCACCATCGCGATAGGTTTTCCGACTTCCGTAAAACGCTCGAGGAAGTAGCGCGCCATCCCAACCGGCGCTACTTCATTCTGAAGTCTATCATCATCAACAACCTATACGGCGTGGACATCATGGAAGAGGCCGTGGAGATCTGCAAACTTCGCCTTTTCCTGAAGCTTGTTGCGCAGGTCGAAACTGTCAAGCAGGTCGAGCCGCTACCGGACGTGGACTTCAGCATCCGGCCCGGAAACACGTTGGTTGGCTTCACGAATGAGGATGAGGTGCGAAGAGCCTTCACCGAGGAGAAGGTGGATGAAGAGATCCAGAAAAAGCTGTTACTGGGGAATGCATCTCAAACATATCAGCGATTTGAGGAAGAGGTAGAAGTTACGAACCGGGCGTTCCAGAAGTTCCGCGATATGCAAACCGAGTACAACATGGACGCGGAGAAGTTCACCGAGGCCAAGGTGGTGCTGCGCCGGCGGTTGGACGCACTACGCGATCAACTGGACCAGTTCTTGGCCGGGGAATTTGGAGTGAGCCCGGAGAAGACCGAGGAGTACGATAGGTGGTGCGCCAGCCACAAGCCCTTCCACTGGTTCGTCGAATTTTTCGGAATCATGAAAGATGGCGGTTTTGATGTGGTAATCGGCAATCCACCGTATGTGGAACTTGCAGACATCCGCGATCAATACTCAATTCGGGGACTTGAACTTATCAGCACCGGCAATCTGTTTTCAGTTTGCCTGGAACGCTTTGACGCACTGATTCGTGGACAGGGCGGCATGGGAGTTATTGTGCCCATAAGCGCCGTTTCAACGCCCCGCATGCTTCCATTGCTGAGATTGATTTGCAGGACTTACCATCCCCTTTATGTCAGCACCTTCGCAGTGCGGCCAGGGAAACTCTTCATCGGTACCGACATGAACCTGGCTATTTTCATCGGCTCCAAAAACCGGCTGCGTGGTGAGCCGGAGGAACCCATATTCTCAACTCAATACTACCGATGGCAGAAAGAGTTCCGCCCATATCTTTTCCCGACTATCAGTTACGGGAAGACGAGACTCATCGAGCGACTCTCCTCGCTTCCGAAGCTTGGGGCTGATCTGGAAAGGAGAGTCATTGAGAAGGCTGTTTTGCACGAAAGCTTGCGGCGCCACGAGCTGGACGGTCCCGGTGCAGAAACGGTGTACTACCACAGCGGGGGTCGCTATTTTCGCAAGTGCCTGCGGACAAAACTTTCCAACGAGTACAAAGATCTGCGAGTGCAGAAGGGTTTGGGAGACATCCTTATTTGTTTGCTCTCAAGCTCGTTCTATTACTGGTTCTGGATAGCTATTTCTGACTGCTACCACGTCACTCGGCGAGACATCGACGCTCTTCCATTTCCCGAGTCATTGCGAAGCGACCGCAAGCTGTCATCGCTCGCAGATGTCCTCCTCCGAGATCTCTGGGCAAATGCCCAGACACGCGACCGAAACCGTGCAAGCGGGGAGAAACAAGCTGAAGTGAACTTCAATGTAGCCATGTCTAAACGCATTCTCGATGAGATTGACGCCGGACTGGCCAAGCACTATGGTTTCAGTGAAGAGGAACTCGATTTGATCGTCAATTACGACGCAAAGTACCGAATAGTGGAACCAGAGTGATTCTGGATCTCTGTGACCATGGTATGCCGAGGTGATTCATGCCAGTCGATCTTCCGGAGCCGAACGGTATCATTCAAGACGCGCGCGGCGGCGAAGTTCCCGTATGGCAGTGCCCGCACTGCCAGCAGATGAAGCGGATTGAGGACTTCGGGTGGCGCAAACGTGACGATATCCATCCAGGACAGAATGTTTGGCACAAGCAATCCTGGTGTATGGATTGTAGAGGTCAACTATGAGCCGTTGTTCATGAGGTGACGTGATGGGACGGGTGAGCGATAAAGCGCGTGCTAAGTTGAGCGGGCTTGCTTGCCACACGCCTCGAGATGCATTCATGAACATGGAGAATTATCCTGGATGTGGTGCGCCCGAGACGGTCTTCACATTCGGCGATCCCAACATCCTCCAGCAAAGGATGCTCGCGCTATTCTGCTCCGTGAAGTGCCCAGGAAACGCGATCCTCAAGACCTATGATCTGGCCCGGGCGCTGCGCGATGCCGGAGTCCCGGTCATCAGTGGCTTTCACACGCCCATGGAAAGGGAGTGCCTCGACCTGCTTCTCCGGGGCACCCAACCCATTGTGGTCTGCCCTGCGCGCGGCATTGAAGGAATGCGGTTGCCACAGGCGATGAAGGCCGGCGTTGACGCAGGTAGAGTCTTGCTCGTCTCTCCCTTCGGACCAAAGCAGCGACGCGCGACCGCGGAACTGGCCGACCAGCGCAACCGTCTGGTCGCAGCTCTCGCGATTGAGGTCTTCGTGGCCTACGCCGCCCCGGGCGGAAAGACGGAGAAACTCTGCCGGGAGGTCGTCGCCAAAGAAAAGCCACTCTTCACGGTGGCTTGTCCCGAGAACGCCAACCTCATCTCGCTGGGGGCGAAGCCCATGGCCATTGATGAGATCGTGAAACAATGGGGTAGGCATGACAGCGAAGATGGATAGGCAATTCGTAGTCAACCAATGGCTATCCGGCCTTTCATTTCTGAATGTTCTCAAGAGCGCACTGAGAGACGCATCGGCACTTGATATGGCAGTGAGTTATCTTCAAGTCAGCGGGTGGGAGCTACTACAGGGTGAGATTGCACGCATGAGCGGAAAGAACGTGAGGTTGCTAATCACTGACCAATTCGCATTTACACATCCCGAAGGAATGCGAAGGGCACTAAATGCGGGGGTGCGAGTGCGTAATTATGTTGGCCATAGAATCTATCACCCCAAAGTATATATAGCTTATAACGCCGCCCAAAAACCAACTGGTGCTGTCGTGGGAAGTGCAAACATCAGTGAATCTGGGCTGACCGAGGGCATAGAGGCAGGGATTGCAATATCTGATTCCGAGGTTCTCAATCAACTAAAGGCCTGGTTTGACCAGTTATTCGATGATAGTGCGAATACATCAAAGGTTGATGCCGAACAGATTAAAAGATTCGAACGATTATGGAAAGCTGCAGCGACCAAACGAATTGAAGCACAGCGGAGCGCAAGAACGATACAGAGAGGACCTAGCCCAAGTGCAGCCTTACCAGGAGACCTCAATACGCTCGAAGATCTCCTTTCAACCGTAAATTTGCCCATAGGTATCCTCAGCATTGATCAGGCTGGGAATAACGTTCGCAATTTGAAGAGATTGATGGATGTTGTAAAGAGGTATCCAAGCATCGACGGCAAAGAAAAGAGCGAACTCCATTTGCTGGGGCTTATGGAAAGTGGAAATCTTACCGCTGTTGGCAGGAAGGCGAGGGAGTGCAAGACAGAGCGAAGTCTTGCCGAGACGTGGTGTGCTTGGGTAGAGAGTGAAAGCGAAGCAAAACTAAAAGCGGTCAATGAAAGGATTGTCAGTTTCAGGAAAGCTGCGGAACAATTTTGGAAGATGCGAGGTGAGGTACGAAACTTCTTTCTAAGAAATCTTCGATCAAAATCACACAGGCAGGTTCTTCAAGCGATAGAGCTGCTTTCTAATGGTAGTGACATAGTAAGTACCCTTCCCTTGAGTGAGTTCAAAGCACTTGCGCCAGTTATCGCGAGGTCTGATAATCGGCGGATCCTTGCATATGTCCAAAACAAGGGGAGTAGGAGTTGGCGTGATGAGGATCGGAAAACAATGCTATTGGCGTGGCGAAAAGTGAGATGAGGCCTAGGCGTATTTGTTGCAAAACAAGTAGGGGGGGAAGCCTCGGGGTCAGACTGTGAGATCTTCTCCGGGTTGTTACGGTTCTGCCCGCAAATTAAAGAGGAGGTATTGATGCCCCTAAGAGTGCCCGCAGTCAGATTTGTTCAAAAAAGGGTACCCATGTACTTAGTCGCGCTACCAGTTCGGGAACTCGATATCTGCAGTATTGACAGATGGGACCCCAAGAAAACTGGCAAGTGGAAGGGCTATCAACGCGGCTTGATTCAAAAGAAAATTGCTAGTCTGGCCGAGTATCTGGAGCGAGATGATGGCATTCTGCCGGTAGCGGGGTTGTTGAACGTCCGCCAGAGAAATGCACTCCGCTTTTCGAAGAGCAACTCCGATCAACCGACACTTGGAATGTTGACCATATCGGATGACACCCGACTTTGGGTGGTAGACATGCAACACAGACTGGAGGGGATAAGAACGGCTCACAGCAAGGGGTTTCTAAAACAGTTCTCAGTCCCCGTATTAATTACGGAAGGATTGTCAGACATCAAGGAAGCGGCCCAGTTCTACATTATCAACACACGTTCAAAGCGCATGGGCGTTGATCTGACTCGAAGACTGCTGATCGAACACGATGAGATAAGAGACATTACGGACGTTGCACCCTGGGAATTAAAGGCAGTTCAGATATGCATTCATCTCAATACGCGCCTAAAGAACAGTCCTTGGTACGGCAGAATTCGGGAGCCAGAATCAGAACGAATCAGGCAGCATATAGCCACGGAAAAGTCGTTTGTACCCTCCTTGAAGTGGTTACTCACAGCTCCTGGTTGCGCCAACAAATCCGTGAAACATTTGGCACGGTTCCTCGCCAATTATTGGGAAGGAATACGACAAAACATACCGAAAGCATTTGAGGCGCCCCGATCATACATAATCCAAAAGACACCGGGTTTTATGGCGTTCCACAGGATAGCCCCAATTGTCCACAGGAGGTACCAAAGTCGAACTGCGAGGACCTACAAAAAGCTTTTCGTGCGCTTATCCAATGGTTCACGATATAACCACTACTTTTGGTACGGCAAGAACCTGCGAGGAGCCAAAAGGTACGGGACCGGGCAGAGTGCTTACGCGAATCTTGCCATGGATATTAAGAAGAAACTAGGGATATGAAGATGGCGGAGAAGCACGAAGAAATGGTCTCCAAGTATCGAAAGAGGCTTATTCGAAAAAACTTCAGAATTGAGAGAAGAAGTCCTTTTGTGGATTACCGGCCGGACATTTGCGCAAGCAGGGGTAGGCGAAGAGTATTTGTCGAAATCGAAATAGAAGGGACAATTCACGGGGAACATACGCTTCAGCAGTTGCAGATAATGCATAGATACCTTAAGAGCAATAGAACTACGCAAGGCATATTAGTTGTGCCGAGAATTATCAAATATCAGGCTACTTTTCTTCTTGAGTCCGTGTTCGGCGACAACAAGATCAAGGTGCATGCGCTTTGAGTGCAGTAGACCCGCAAGGGTTGGGATCAGGTCTCACTTTGCATTTTCCGTCTTGGAGCAAGGGCTAGTGGTCAAGTCGCTTGTTGGCCGATCTTGCCCCCCCAGCCGACCCGGCCTCACCGACCGCCCCCACCTCGAAGAAGCCTAACGGGATGACAGGATGGCTCGGCGGGGACGAGAAAGGGGTCCATCGTGGCGCTCGTCAGATGTGCGAAGTGCGGGGTAAGGCCGGCAGGGCGCGGGCAATACAGGCGAACATATGTTCGCCACGTGCTGCCAGTCGGTCATCCCAACAGCGGCGTTGTTTGCGGTACACCAGCCTGTGAGGAGCCCGGATTGATCTGGCTCGAACCCGCTGAGGTTCGGGCGTACAATGCAGGCCAGCGGATCTTTCGGCTTCAAACGAACACCACAAAGGTTCGCGCTCAATAAGGGTGTTTTGCTTAAGCGGAAACAGGTTGATTTGAAGGAAAAGTCTTCCGAAGAGGAAATCCTGGCGAAGTTGAGAATCGCGGTCAACCAAAAGGAAGGCGTGATCGTTATCTATCGACCGTACAGACGGGATAGGGAGCACGCGTTCCTGTTATTCCCGAGGAGCATCTTCGAACGCCGAGGATACACGTATGTGGAGGGATGGTCGGCGCATCAACCAACTAGTATTGTGCTTTGGAGGGGGCCGTTCCGACCGTCGGGGAAGAGAAGACTGTTCAGGGTCGATAGAATGGTTGCAGTCGAACCAAGAAAGCCTGCCCATAGCTCAATAACAGGGTATGTCCTGGCTAAAATTCAACGCCGAGGAATAGTACCTGGATTATGGGGGTTATTTCTCGACCTTCTCCTCATGGTGTTTTTTGTTTTGCTGGCATTGAAACTAATTTCTTTGCTATTTCAGTAGGAAATAGGGGTTGGGGTCGAATTTCTTGTTCCCCCGGACAAGCAGGGGCAGGCGACGCTGACGGGGCTGGGGCTGGCCTATCCCTCTCCGCCCCATTCCCCCCCACGTTTTCGCAATTGCGAAAATCCGCAATATTCGTTTCAACGAAGATCTAAGCAGGGCGGGGGGAAGTGAGCCAAAGGTGCCGGACACCTTTCGGGGTCGGATTGGGGGTCGCGTCTTGAATCTTGATGTTCCCTACCACGGCTCCCTTGGGATTCCGCCGGGCTGAAGCAGCCGAGGACCTGGCGGCAGTTCTGGCGACACCATACGTATTTGAGAACCCTTCCCTTTTCTCCAGCCTGCCTCACCTCCAATGATCGAAGTTGCGTCCTCGGCACTCCTCTAGTATATGTACTCGTGGCATGGGATCTGCACTGGCTTCGAGGCCTGAGGGCATGGACGACTTCTATCGAGAATTCATCCTGGATCACTATAAGCGACCCCGAAACTTCGGGACGCTGGAGGATCCGGATATCACCCACGAGGAAGATAACCCTCTCTGCGGGGACCGGATCCGGATCGACCTGAAGCTCCGCGAGGGGCACGT
>JAKEER010000789.1 GCA_022616615.1 Acidobacteriota bacterium | reverse complement strand
GCCTGTTATGGTCAGACTAACTTGCTGTCCCGTGGCGCCAATAAAGATCAACCGGGCGTTTTGCCCAGGCGTGGTGATGCTGATTGGCACCGAAGGTCCGCCAATGACTATGATTCCCGTCACATCAATCACGTCATACAGTGTGAGCGTCAAGCCGCCCACATTGAAGCTTTCCGGATCTACCCAGATGGTGTAAGTGCCGGTTGTGGGTAGCGTTCTGACATCGAAGAAAGCTGTCCCGTTGTTCACCCAGCCCCAGTTCAACCAAGAGCCATCGGGGTTCTGAATAACGATATGGCTCCAGCCGGTATTGGATATGGTGCCACTGCCTGTTTTCAGGCTGATTCGTTGGCCAGCCGTGCCGCTGAACGCCAGCGAAGCATTTTGTCCGGGCGTTGTGGTCGTGATGGTGACCGGCAACCCTCCCGGTATTATCGTTCCTGTGGGATCAGGAGGCACGTCGTAAAGCGTGAGGGTCAAGCCGCCCACGTTGAAGCTTTCCGGATCTACCGAGACGGTGTAAGTGCCGGTTGTGGGTAGCGTTCTGACATCAAGGAAACCTGTCCAGTTGTTCATCCAGCCCCAGTTCAGCCAAGAGCCATCGGGGTTCTTGATAACGACTTGGTTCCAGCCGGTATTGGATAGGGTGCCGCTGCCTGTTTTCAGGCTGATCCGTTGGCCAGCCGTGCCGCTGAAGGTCAGTGAAGCATTTTGTCCGGGCGTTGTGGTCGTGATGGTGACCGGCGAGCCTCCCGGAGTGATCGTTCCTGTGAAGTCGGGAGGCACGCCGTACAGCGTCAGAGTCATACTGCCAGTGTTGTTATTTTCCGGATCCACCAGAATGGTGTAAGTGCCGGTGACCGCTAAGATCTGGACATCAAAAAAGAATACCCAATTATTCACCCACCCGCCGGTTAGCGTCGTTCCGTCAGGTTTGATGACACTGACGTAGCTCCAACCGCTGCCAGAAATACTTACGTTGCTGCCCTTCAAACTGATGCGCTGTCCAGCAGTGCCTTGAAAAGCTAGACTCGCGGTCGTCCCGGGAGTGCTGATCGTCACCGTTGCCGACGAGCCCTCAGCGGGACTCCCCGCCGCAGGCTCTTCGATCGTGACCATTCGCTCTCCCGCATAGATGTACTCCTTGGACGGCGAGGCGGGGCTCGGAAGAGTCTGAGATCGTGCGTCAGAACCGTTCGTGAGAAGAATGCCCAGGAAAACGTGAAGAATCACTGTTATGAGCTGCCACCGAGAGGCTCCATATTTGCGGCGTTCTTTCATGCTCTCCACCTTATGTATCAGCACTGGATCTATTGGGCTTGATTTGCACAATTACTTTTTGTAGATTTGGGGCCGCTTCACTCGCCTTTTTCTGGCACGCTTCCAAATCCATATATTGAAAGCAGCGAGACTGTAAGCGTGGTTGTGACCCGATGTCCTTAGAAAAGACCTTAGAAATTCCTTAGAAACCTTAGATTGGAGACTTTAGAGCGTGAACTCGAAGCCCCAAGCCTATGATTTTGGGCCATTTCGTTTGAAACCGGCTGGGCCCAGCCTTTACAAAAACGGGACCCCTGTGCCCTTGACTCCAAAGGTGCTGGAGACCCTGCTCGCTTTGCTGGAACGTGCCGGCGAAGTGGTGGGGAAGGAAGTTCTCATGCAGCGCATCTGGCCAGACACCTATGTTGATGAATCGAACCTGACATACAGCATCTCAATCCTGCGGAAAGCACTTCGCGACCACGATGGGAGCACATTGTTCATAAAGACCGTGCCGCGGAGGGGTTATCAGTTTGTTGCCGCGGTACAACGTCACGACGATTTGGGGCCCACTGCCGGTGAAGCGCTTGCGCCCGCACCGGTGCTTGGCACAGAGTGTGCGGTGAACCGGAAAGGTGGTGCCACGCTGCGGGAATTGAATTCCCTTTCTCCGGAGCCTGCATTGCGCAAAGGTGTAGCGGACGGGCTGCCTCTCACTGTTGAAGGACGTGGAAGCTCAAAACGCCGCAGAATACTCTCTTCCGCCTTGGCCGTGGCGCTGGTGCTTTTCTATGGCTGGTGGGGAATGCCAGGGCAGCCGCAGCCCAATCTTGGGGCTCTCACGATCACGAGGCTGACTCGCGAAGGCAACATCAAGGACGCCTGTATTTCGCCTGACGGCAGGCATTTGGCCCAAGTTACGCGGGACGGCGGTCTTCAGAGCCTGTGGATTAAACAGATCTCCACCGGGAGCCAGTTGCAGTTGGTGGCTCCGGCCCAGGTTCGCTATCTCAAGCCGTCTTTTTCATCTGACGGCGACTTTATTTTCTATGTCCAAAGAGACGGCTCCAATCTTTGGGGAACTCTCTATCGCATTGCCTCACTCGGTGGGAGGCCGGAGAAACTGCTGGAGAGAGTTAACAGCCCTGTAGCCGTCTCTCCAGACGGCAGCCAGCTCGCTTTTGTTCGCGAGAGTCCGCCGGAAGGCGAGAGCGCGCTGATGGTCGCCTCCGTCCGGGGCTCGTCGATCCGGCAGACTGGCCAAGCGGAAACTGCCCGAACTGATTTCCATTGAAGGAATCGCATGGTCTCTGGATAGCCGGGAGATCACCTACCTGGCGGCCCGCATGACGTCCGAGAGTGATGGAATCCGGCTATGGAGGGTGCGGCTGGACAGTGGTCGGGAAATACCCCTCTTCTACGATGGCTGGAGGAGCGTTCGCTGGATTGACTGGCTGTGGGATGGAAGCGGGCTGGCCATGGCAGGTGCGGAGCTGCGCAGCAGCCCATCCCCGCATCAGCTTTGGCTAGTTTCAAACCAAGGCGCGCGGACGAAACTAACTCACGATCTCAACGATTATCGGAGCGTCAGCCTCACGCGGGACGGACGCCACGTCCTCGCCGTCCAATTGCAGCACCATTCCAATCTGTGGGTTGCCCCGGCTGAGAACCTTGGCAAGCCCCGGCAAATCACCTTCGATCTAGCCAGCTATAACGGCGCCAAGGGAGTTTCTTGGACGGCCGACGGAAGAATTGTATTTGCCTCGGATTCCGCCGCTGCCATGAGCCTGAGGATGATCGCAAGGGATGGAAGAGAGGCGACGCAGTTGACGAAAGACTCGGGAGACGATGCCAATCCTTCAGTCTCTCCCGACAGCAGCTACGCTGTCTTTGATTCCACTCGAGCCGGGCCGCGGAATATCTGGAGCGTAAATTTGCAGCATGGAACGCTGAGGCGGCTCACCTTCGGCAGTCTAGAGCAAGACCCGATAGTCTCGCGGGATGGGCGATGGGTCATCTACTCCGGTTTGACGAATGGAAGGCTTGGGCTACACAAGATACCGATTGACGGCGGACAGAGTTTGCAACTCAGTTTGCAAACTTGTGAATTTGCCGATGTCTGTCCCGATGGTAGCTCCATTGCCTGTTATTCTTGGCAAGGCAATGGCGATCCCGCCATCAGCATTCTTCGTGCTGCGGGAGGAGAAGTCATGCAGATGCTGACTCTCCCGGTTACATCTCCGCGCTTGGTGCGCTGGAGCCCGGATGGCCGTGCCTTGGTCTTCGTGCGCCAGGATCGCGACAAGACTTGCCTCGTTTCCCAGCCAATTGCAGGAGGCCCGCCCAAGCTCTTGACCGACTTTGGCAAGGACCAGGTCTTTGCTTTCGACTGGTCTCCAGACGGCAAGTGGCTTTCCGTTTCCCGCGGCGGTGTGGTTTCTGATGCCGTGATGTTCAGCGGTTTCAGGTGATGCAGATTCTTCGTGGAGCGATTTCGATGCTGATTCGATATCCGTTGAAAGGCGAGTCGAGGCTGGCAATCCGCCAGCGACCAACCTCGTTCCATCTGCGAATATCAAACGCATTCCGAGTCCTGTGCTCCGACCCGTGGCCGTGAGTCCGTCTGGGACCCGTCCCAGAAACCATGTGCCGGACGTCCGCTAGGATTTCTCTGTTCAGCGTTTTCTCCAGTTTACTGAGAGGATTTCCCTTACAGCACAGGCCGGGCAAACTCGCCGATCGCCTTTACCCAGTTCTCGAAGGCAACCGCGTCTGCAGGTGTTCTTGCCTTCGCCCCACCATCTGGGTTCAATCCCTTGACCTGAAAGAGTTGTTTGCTGGGCTTCTGGCCTCGCAGCCCATTCTCGGGGTTGAGAAAGACACCGAGCGGGGCCGGCATAATGCGCGGGGTGTGGATTCTTGCGGGCAGGCCCGACTTCCGGGTGCAGAAGGAACTAAATTCCGGGCGTCTTGTGGGCAGGTCAGCGGCAGTTTAGGATCACGATACGAAAAGCCGCAAGCCGCCAAAAGCGCGATTTGCTACGTCATCCTGGTGGCGCCGTGCCGTACCCAACGGAAAGGCGAGCCTTTCCGCACATCAAGCGGCAAAGCCGTATTGAAACTGGCGTTCCGAGGTTCGCGACAGAAACTAACTAGTTTCTGTCGCGAAAGTCGGAAAGCAGCCCGGGTGTGGAGTTGAACCCCAACGCAATTCTCGGCCCCCAACGGGGAGAGGGGAGCCGAAATCTCGCGAGGGTGGCAACCAGTAAGGCTCTTTGAGTTTCGCGACAGAAACTAGCTAGTATTACTCTTTTAAGTCTTGATCGCGTGGCGCATACATCGGGCTTTAACGACATAAGCGCCGCATGGGCAAGATGCCCATGCCACGTGGCACGGGCGTCCCGCCCGTGAAG
>JAKEER010000788.1 GCA_022616615.1 Acidobacteriota bacterium | reverse complement strand
GGAGGGGCAGCGCCGGTGTCAGCCAGCGCGGGGTGGTGGGCTTCGCAGCAGGCATTATGTGCGGCCGCAACGACGAACCACCCCCGCCGTGGCCGTCGGCCCCGGCATCCCCTCCTTAACCAAGGAGGGGAACTTCTGCGCACTTTATTTCTTCACAGGGGCTAATTGGACAGTGAGGACTGTCGAGAATTCGGCAGCTGCGTAGAAGCAAACAGTCAGATTGTGGCGATTGAGAACACTCGCGGGCGTGTGAAAGCAAACGGCATTGAGTTCGATCTGCGTGCGGTTCATGTCTGGACTTGCTCCATGCGCCGAACGGGTAGCGCCTGGCTCGCAGGAAACGGCTGGGCGGAGAAGCGAGCCGCAGAAGCAAGAGACTGCTTCTGCGGCTCAGATTCGTTCCTGCGGAGACCTAATCTTTATCTCGCTCCTTGTCCTTCTTCTCTTTGTGGAGTTTCTTCACTTTGTCTTTGTCATTCTTGTGCGAACTGGCATTCCGGTGGTTCTTGCCTCGCCCCTCATCAATCGAGCTGTGATCCTTGTAAAGTCCCTTCTTCTTTCCACGGCCGACTTCTTTTGCTCGATCCGTGCCAAAGTCCCGGTCGATCGTTCCCTCACCGTTACCTCGTGAAGTCTTGCCTTGGCTCAGCAGCGGATCGTTTCCGCGACCGCGGCCCTGACTGCTTCCCTGCCCACGACGGTCTTTGGCCAAGAGGCCCGATTCATTGACACCGAAAGTCATACAAATCGACAAAAGCACTGGAGTCCATCGTTTCATTATTTGCCTCCTGGATAGAGAGTGGGGCGACGACTGACTGGGCCGCCCTTGTTGCCTGAAGCTAATTTGATGCCACCTCGGTGGCGTTATTCCGAAGGACATGGATCTCCACGCGCCGGCTCTTCTGGTTGCTGAGCCGCCCGTTCTCGTCCTTCACCGCGTTGGCCGCGCCCATGCCCAGCGTCCTCATCCGGAACAGCGGCACTTCATGTTTCTCACACAAATAGCGAACGACCGCTCCCGCCCTCTGGCGGCTTAGCTCCAGGTTCGCTTGCCGGGAGCCTCGAGGGTCGGCGAAGCCCTGCACTTCAAGAACGTATCCCTTAGACCCTTTGATCTCCGCAGCCAGTGCATCGAGCTGCTCGCGCGCGGTGGCGTCCATCTCGATCTGGTTTGGCTTGAAACCAACCTGCATGGTTCGCACCAGCCGGTAATTCTCCACATTCTCTAACCGGCTTCCCAGCCGCCGTTCCACGTCACCGACGGACGCGTAGGCCTTGTCAGCTGCTATGCCAGCCTCATTGGCTTTTTGCCCAGCCGCGACTGCTTTGGCATCTGCCGTTTCAAGCTGGCTCATGGCTGTTCGGATGCCCGCCTGAGTTCGTTCGTCAATCTCTTTGATTCGGGTCCCGTGTTGCCGGCTAATCTCTTCAAGCTCGGTCACCCGGCCGCTGAGAGGGTCGATTTGCTTCTTGATGTGCTTCTTCGAGGCAAATGGCCAGAGCTTGCCTATTCCGGCTTCCGTGACGCATGGCGTTGCCAGGCTCGAAATCGCCATGCCCGCTGCCAGCACCCAAATGTGTTTTGCAGAGTTGTTTTTCACAGATTCCTCCTGGGTGATGATTCAAACTAAGATTCCACCACCATGGCCTGCAAAACAATTGCCAACCTCAGATTCCCATGAAGTCACTCTTCAACCGCAACATAGCGGCTTGAACGCCCGAAGCTGGTCTCGATAAAATTACACACTCTGTGATCTGTCCTTCAAGATCGCTCCAGAAAGACCATGTCTTGCCGGCTTTTTCGAAGCCTGCTTTTTGCAAACAGCGCGAGATAGCTCTCTTTGATAAAGTCCTTAGGAGTAAAGCCAAGCCGAACCGCAATTCTGTAAATGTAGCGCTCCGCCCCTTCGATCTCTAAATAATTGCCAATCGGCGTCTCATCTACCGTCAGCTTCACAGAATGTTTCTGCCCCGAGAGTTTCAGAGAGTAGGACGTCCGAAACTTTTCATAGCGAAAAGTGACAGCCAGACCGAGGTGCTCCAGAATGCGGCAGAGGACAGTTTGATCCTGAATTCCGGTTTCCAGCTCTTCCCGGATCTTGAAATGCCTGGACTGCCGGGCGGAGCCCTTGAACGTCAGCACGCATTGGCCGGCAAACTGCCGTACTCGGAGGAGCTGCCCTTGCTGCCGCAGCGGCTGGCCCGGAAAGTCCCAGGCCCAGTTTTGCTCCAGAGTCCGGGGAACATGCTCCTGGCAACCCAGCTCCAACAGGCTCTTGCGGAGTGTTCTCAAATTGCGAATCTTGAGCTTTACCTCGATCTCGAGATGCTGCCGGTTCGGCGGCCCTGAACTTTCCGGCTTCATGTCATCGTGCCTTCCGCCGCGCCTGGCGGCAAACTTCAGCGAGTCAAACACCAACGTGTATGTAGCAAAGACGTGGAATAAATGCAACGGCTCGGCTAGACTCAACGCATGCACGCCAGTTCCGTTTGTCCGGCCTGCAATCAGACACGAAGCTTTGCTGAGGTCTGCCCGCACTGCGGGAGCAACGCAGCTTCTCAGGAAGACAGCCGCTGGAATCCTGAGCTGATAACTGCAATCCATTCCCGTGTGAAGACCGAGTGGCGTCTTGCCCGCCAAACTCATTCAAAGATCTGTCTGCCTCTGGAGCAGTTCGCGGAAAAGGCGCTCTTGATTGTGGAGAAGCACCTCTCAAACCTGTCAACCGGCGCGGTGTCGCAGCAAGTCGAACAGCAAGCCAGGCAGTTGCTCGACACCCTCAAATGGCAAGACCTATTCCTGACCACAGCGTGCGCTTCCGGAGATAGCGTCGCCTGGGAAAGCTTTCGGCGGCAGTATCAATCGGCAATCCACGCCACTGCGCTCAAGGTTTCGGCGAATAGCGGCGAGGCAGCCGATCTCAGTGACACGCTCCTGACGGATCTCTTCCTGCCGCAGGGAGCTGCGAAGGGAGAAAGCAAGATTGCCCAGTACCATGGCCTCGGATCTCTGGAAGGCTGGATTAAGGTCGTGATACATCGGATGGCGATCGACCGGATTCGTCTTCAACGCCGGAACGTTTCGATGGAAGAACTGGAAGTCGAGCTTCCCTCCACCAGTTCGCATAGCCGGGTCGAGGAGCCCATCGAGGGCCGGGATATTCAACGAGCGCGGCAAATGGTGTCTCGCTGCCTGATAACCGCTTTGGAACAACTGAGCCCGCAAGAAAGACTGGTGCTGAACTTGTATTATCTTGAGGGCGTAAATCTAAAGGGCATCGGCCAATGTCTGAAGGCCCACGAGTCGACCGCCAGCAGATTGATCGACCGGCTGAAGACGCGGTTACAGAAGGCCGTCAGCAAACAGCTCCAGGAAAAATTCAAAGTGAAAAGAAATGAAGTCTCTCATTTGATTGACTTGGCTCAAGGACATCTGGAGATCGACTTAAAAAGAATATTGTCGCAGTAGATTGCAATTTCCTGCCAATCGGCCGTCTGGTCTTTGGAGGTCTGTAGCAGTTCCGTCAAAGTCGGGAGCCCTCTCTTACGGTCGGGCTACTGAACAGGTCCGAGACTCAAGTCAGTAGCCCGCGCGTCAGCAAGGGCTCTGCCTCGACTCAACGACTTACTCGACTTTGACGGGATCCTGTAGCAACGACCGCGTTGCATCGCGTTTTGCGAAAAGTACATAAAATACGTCAGGTACCAAGGCGAAGGAAGCATGAACCGGAAAGAGAAGGATGCTTTTGAACAACTCTTGAAGAATCATCTGTCTGCGACAGCGTTTTCGCATGCTCAGGCTGAGCCTTGCCCCGACGAAAACTGTATGGCCGCCTACCTGGAAGGCTCACAGGGTGAGAAATTCAAGAAGAGCTTCGAGAAGCATCTGGCGAAATGCAGCCGCTGCCAGGCAGAGCTGGCTCTGCTGCTGAAGACCGGCGCGGCGGAAGCCCAACCGATGGCTTCCCTGCTGGCCAAAGCGCGTCCTGGAAGCGGTTTGCTTGCGCTCCTGCTCGACTGGACAAGAGTGGCAGCCTTCCAGCCTGCTTTTGCGGTCCTGCTCGTATGCGTTGTCACAGGAGTTGTGGGGTACCGGCTGCTTCGGGAACAAACGAACCTCCAGACTCGTCCAGTCGAGATGGCCGAATCGGCGAACAAGGCCCCTTCCGCAGATGAGGATGAAAGGTCGGCAGCTCTTCGCAAACATCCGATATCGGACGGACGACGATATGAGCCCTCCGCAGATGAGGATGAAAGGCCGGCAGCTCTTCCTCTCGCCGATCTCAAGTCGCAAGAACAGTCACAACAACTCAAGACAGAATCCCTGCCCATCCCGGGTCAGGCAGGCGAGAACAGACGAACAGCACCTGGTGCTTCTCAGCCGGACAGCTTCCGAGACAGAAACGAGGCCGCCAGCCGGGACCGCGAGGCGAAAAATGACTTCTCCGTGGAACCGCCAGCGGCCACTCCTGCGGAATCGAGCAGGGGTGCGGTTGGCGGAGCGCTGAAGCGCCGCGATATGGCCGTGGCGCCCAAGCCTTCGCCGGAGCCGCTGCAGGAAGAATCTCTGTCGACCGTGGCCACCGATCGTCAGAACTCGCGCCAGCCCGCACGGACGGACGAAACCTCCTCAGCCATTTCCGCAAACCAAGTGGCGCCTCGCGCCCAACCGCTTCCCGCCGCTCCGCCGCCAGTTTCGGCAACTGTTGCATTGGGCAAACTTGAGGCTGAAAAGAAGGTTGAACAGGACAAAATCGCTGGCGCGAAAGAGGCTCGCGCCTCCGCAGCTCCGGCTAGAAGGAAGCAACTCGGTTCTGAAGGCGCCCGCGCAACTGAGACCTTTGCTGCTGGCAAGGCGAGCGCTGTAAGCCGAATCGAAGCCGGCGGGAAACAGTTTGATCTGCGCGACGGTATTTGGAGAGACTCGTCCATCCGCCCAGACGACGCAGCGCTGCCAACACTGATTTACGTGAACACGCCCGATTTTGAGAAGCAGCGAAAAAGCTTTGCTCCCTTCCAACCGGTGCTTTCCCGGCCCGAGGACGTTCTTATCAAGCTCGACAACCGGATCTACCGAGTGCGAAAGACGCGTTGAAGAACCCTCTGTAGGACCCGCATATGACATGAAAAGAAAACGCCGCTCTTCCAGACAAGAGAGGGGATTCAGAGTATCGAGGGTGGATTGGACACGCAGACGACTAGGGTAAATCCGTAGCAGGACTATTTTTTAGGGAGGATACCCTAGCTTAGCTAGGCGAGTAGAGCGATTCCAAAATTCCGTTACAATTCGCATTGGGTGGCGCAGACATCGCGTCTTCTGCGATGTCTGCGATCCGTAGCCGCACAT
>JAKEER010000787.1 GCA_022616615.1 Acidobacteriota bacterium | reverse complement strand
CGCCACAGAAATGGCTGCTTCAAGCCCGGGCTTGACCAAACCTTGTCAGAGTCGCGAAGAACTGATTGAACTTCAATTTGGCCTTTGCTGAAGCGCGGGCTACTGAATTGGCCTCCACGCCCTCAGTAGCCCACCGGCAAGGGAGGGATAGTGTCGCGTCAAAGTCGATTTCGGGGGTCCTCAAGGCCGCTTTTGGTGCGCCAAAATGCGAGGCATCCTAGGTACGCTCTGGCACGGTGCGCTCCTTTTCAAGCGCACCGTAGGCTGCTGAGGTGCAATATTAATCGGGTGGTAGGCGTAATGGCTCAGTTACGTGTGGGGCCAGCGTCCGCCCCACCGGCTACCGCGGGTGGGTGGAGATTGGACATTTTGGCTCCCCTCCTCGGCTGAGGAGGGGCGGGCGCTGGCGCAGGGACGGCGGTCCCGGAGCCTGCGCCGGGGTGGTGCGACCGGCCCTTGCCGAAACCTTCAATCGAACGTTTCGTGCCCCAAAGGCTGTTCCTCGATACGAAACGCTTGAATTACGGTTCTCGGTGCATCCCTCAGACCACCCCCGTGCCGCTGCGCGACCGCTGTCGCTGCGCGGCACATCCCCTCCTGATCTCAGCCTGATCTCAGGAGGGGAGCCAGAAAAACGTCCGATTCGCAGCCACCGGCTACCGCGGGTGGGTGGAGGTAAGATCCCTCAAAACGGGAGCGCTCCGCCTCCACCACGCGTACCTGAGGCATTACTGGCAGACTTTGACAGGTCGTGCGAGCGTGAGTCCACCTCCTGCCGATAGGAAAAGTAGTGCTAAGATGTTGCGGCATTCCATCAAAACGCAATGGCGGATCGATCCTGATGATCAACAAACAACGGTTCCTGTGGAAGCTCCACCGCCTGGCACGGCAATTGGAAGAGCAGTTGGATTCCTTTCGCAACCTGTGGTTGGGCGCGCAGTCAAACACTCGGATGTGTCCGGCCTGCCGGGCTCTGATCGATCGGGGCGCAAAAGTCTGTCCGCTCTGCGGCGTTAAACTGAGGTACAAGGCGGGCGGGCTGGGAAAGCTGTTGCAAAACATCGTGCCCAACTTCATGCCGCTGTCGTTTGTGCTATTGACGGTAAACTTTGCCTTCTTCCTTCTGATCTTTGCTGCTGAGCGCGATCTTTCAGCCCAGGATTTGGGACGACTGGTGTGGGGAGTGAACTCGCCGACGCTGGCGCGCTGGGGCGCGGATGTGGGTATGCTGGTGGAAGCAGGCCAATGGTGGCGGCTCGTGTCCGCAATTTTCATTCATATTGGCATCATCCATCTGGCTTTCAACTCTTATGCCCTGATCTTCATTGGTCCTTTGCTGGAAGAGTCGCTTGGCAAGGAGCGCTTCTTCCTGCTGTACATTGTCACCGGAGCTTTCGGCTTCGTGGTGAGCAACTGGTACTACGACCCGCGCCTTGCGACTGCCGGCGCTTCGGGCGCGATCTTTGGGCTCATCGCGGCCGCCATCGTTTTCTCCAGGCGCTGGTCAGCCTGGGGCAGCATGCTGGGACAGCAGCTCGTGCATTGGGCCATCTATGGGTTCGGCTATGGCTTGGTGATCGGGGCCAACAACGCCGCACATTTTGGAGGTTTCGTGGCGGGTGCAGCCTTCGCGTTTCTCCTGCCGAACCCAAACCGCGCGGAGGATTCGGCCGTGGGACAGCTCCTGTGGAAAATCTCGTTCTGGCTGTGCGTTGGGTTGGTAGCAATCTCGCTCTTCTTTGCCGTGGTAGGTCGATGAAGGCTCAATCCTGCTCCACTCCGAACGGGGAGCTGCGAAAAATTGCCGCAACGCTGCGGGGAACGCCCGCCGAGGCGTTCCCCCGTGACAACCGAGCACTGATTTCAGATGTTTTCACCACTCAACAAGGAACGGGACGGCGCCCGTTCCCTACAAGATCCAAATTTCACATCTCCAAGGCCTGTCAGAGTTCCCAAAGATTGAATTGCAATTCAGTCCTTCAAGACTTCCGGCAGCTTCGTGACCAGGACCACTGAAGGTTTTCTGCGGAAACAGAGTCTCGGCCGGCAGCACCCCGTGCCGGACGATGGCATCGTCGCCGCCTGGATGATGGATGGTTGTTGAACCTGCCAATTATTCTTACGTGAACCTGTCCGGCAGACTCATATCACGCGGAACTTCTGAAGACCTTCCTCATTCAACTCGACGCCTAGGCCAGGCTCATCTGGGACTGCCACGTAGCCATCCTTCTCCTCGAAGCACTGGCGTGTTAAATGGTCGCGCAATGTGGTCTCCTCTTCAGCCACATACTCCATAATGAAGGAATTGGGGATGGAATTAAGAAAGTGGATTGCCGCGGCAATGTTGATGTAAGTGGTGAAACCGTGGTTTACGCAAGGCAGGCCACGGTCTTCAGCCAAGCTGGCAATCTTGCGCGCCTCGGTGAAACCGCCGCACCGGGTGAGATCCACCTGCACGACATCGATCTTGCCTTTGTCCATCAGCTCCAGGAACGAGAATCGATTGCTCTCTTCCTCGCCCGCCGCGATGCGCACGTCGGTGGCTTCGGAGAGACGGCGGTAGCCTTCATAGTCGTCGGGGCGCAGCGGTTCTTCCAGCCAGAAAATGTTGTGCTCGGAAAAGGATCGAGCCCGCTGCAAAGCGGTCTTGGCATCCCACACCAGGCCAGCATCGATCATCAGATCGGGACTCTTGCCCAGTCCCTTGCGGGCTTCCCGCACCAGGGCGGCGTCGGTCTCTGCGTCGCGGCCCATGGGATCCCAGCCGAACTTCACGGCGGTGAAACCCCGGTCCTTCAGGCGCGACGCCAAAGCCCCCGTCTCAGCAGGTGTCGCTCCAAACAACACGCTCGCATAACAGCGAATCTTCTTGTGAAACCCGCCACCCAGCAGCTTCCAGACGGGCAGTCCGAGCGCTTTTCCTTTGATGTCCCACAGCGCGACGTCGATGCCGCTCATGGCGTGCAGGCCCACCCCGCGCCGTCCGCCGTAGATGTTGCCGCGATACATCTTGTGCCAGATTTTTTCGGTTTCGAATGGGTCTTCGCCGATTACCAGCTCTCTCAAGCCGCAGGCTGTCGTATGGGAAAACGGCGACTCGATTGCCCCTTTCACGGCCAACGGGGAGGAATCAACTTCGCCGATGCCGGAGATTCCTGAATCGGTGAGAACCTTCACGATCAGCGCATCCTGGCCACTATCACACTGCTCTTTCACCTGAACCTGCCGAACGTAGTAAACCTGAACATCGGTGATTTTCATAAATGCTCCTCGTGAAATTGCAGGTAGGGCGCGGTGTCCTCACCGCGCCACCGTCGGCATCCTTCGCTGCAGCAGCGGGCTGAGGACAGCCCGCCCTCCTTTGCTGCCAACGAAGCCTGCCGAAAACTCTCCGTCGCGCTTAGCTTGCCAGCGATTTGAACTGAAGCTGGTCCTTTATAAATGAAATGGAAAAGCAATTGAAGAGGTCGGGCCGGTCGACGTTGCAAACGTGTCCGGCATTTTCGAGGATCTTCAGGATACAGTGCTTGTGCTTGCTGACAATTCGCTTCAGAGGAGGCAGAAACATATAGTCTTCTTCGCCCATCAAGTACAGCGTCGGCACAGGGATTTCTTTCTCCTCAAAGTAGTTGAGCAGAGGATTGATCTCATAGGTCAGCTTGAACCAGCGGATAAATTCCTTCTGGCAAAGCTTCCGCGCCTCATTGATGAAGAGAAGCCGCGACTGTTCGTGCCGCTTTTTGGGCATGATGATCCAGGCAAACAGCCGGTAGAGCCACAGATAAGGTATGAACCGCTTCATGCAGTTTCCCAGAAACACCAAGCAGTTCGAGCGGAAATTCAAGCGCGTGATGGCGCCGCCCAGAATCATCGAACGCATGCGGGCGGGGGCAATCTCACCGATGGTGCGGATGATAATCGTCCCCAGTGAAACGCCTACGAAATGCGCAGCCTGGATGCGCAAGTGGTCGAGCACTTCCAGGATTTCGCGGCTGATGTCTTGAAAGGTGTATTTCAAGCGGACCTTGTTGCTGTCGGAAGGGCTGGCAGACTTGCCGTGGCCCCGCAGATCGACCATCAAAACGTTGAAGTGCTTTCTGAATTCTCTAGCCTGCTTAAACCAGATGGAAGAGCTGCCACCAGCGCCATGCACGAAAACAACCCATTCATGCTGCGACCCCAGTTCATAAGTCCTGTAATGTAACATCCGGCTTCCAGTCCCTAGTATTACTTTGTTAAGTTTCTTTCTGGGTGGCGCATACATCGTGCTTTTTGCGATGTATGCGGAGCGTACGCCCACATGGCAACCTACGCCATGTAGG
>JAKEER010000786.1 GCA_022616615.1 Acidobacteriota bacterium | reverse complement strand
TCATTGCAGATCTCGAAATAGATATTGTCGAATTGATTCACCTCTTCGACTATCTTCCGGACGAAGTCTTTCTGCCTTTCGGTAAGGGTAGGATCATGTAGCTCCATGAACTGGCCAACCTCTGCGATCTTGCCACCCACACCGCTGGTGTTGTTGTGAGGGTGCAAAGGAAACCACGACCAGATACTGTCCGAATACGGGTTACAGAAGAGCACAATCTCGACGATGATCTCCCGCTCGGCTGCGGCCTTGAGGAACGCCTTCATCCTTGTGAAGTAGGCTGGCTCCCATTGATTCAGATCGAACTTCAGCCCGCCATCCTTTGCTTTACCGGGGCCGGTGCGCTTCCAGGGCATCACTTCTTTGCCGGGCCGGGGCGCCAGGGTGTTGGTGCAGCCCAGCGGTGGAATCGAGTCTTCGAGTTCACGGTAGAAGGTAAAAGTCCGAGAGAGGTTCAATTCATTTCGGGCCAACTCATCGAGGTATGGAAGACAGTCGAACTGGCCGTTCAACACGGCGCCGTAATGCTCTGTTGCGGTCACCAGGACAATTGGCTTGCCTTTGTAAAGGAAGCACCGAGGGTTACTTGGGTGCCGTCGGAAGGTAGCACCAGTCAACGCGCCTTCACCCGCCGCTTCACCGATTACCCAGGAAAGGACGAAAAGAAACAGGATTTTCCGCATCTTGGAAACTACTCCTCGGTGACCATCAGTCTTGGCACAGTTAGTTCGGAAGCTCGCCGCGCACGAGCAGCACCCAGCCTCCCGCCGCCGGAGGTAATGCATTAGTTATTGGAGGAATCGCACCGCATTGGTACCACGATGAATGCGCTTGGGGGACCCGCTGTTCCCTGCATTCATCGTGGGTTTTCCCGTACCGGTACAGCCTGTCTCGGACGCGGTGAGGCGAACCTCAGTACGTGGGCCGCCCCCAAACCGGAGAGGAACACTCGTTTCCTCAAAAGTAAAGGTGCAGCGCCAACTGCATCACCCGAGGGAGCCGCGTCGAGATGACCTGGCCGAATCGCTGGTTCACCTGGGTGCCGGCCGGATCGAACCTCGCGCTGTTGTCGACGCCGAAATACTGGGTGTGATTAAATGCGTTATACATTTCCCAGCGGAACTGTAGCGACCGGGTCTCCTTCCCCAGGGGTATCTTCTTCACCAGAATCAAGTCCCAGTTGTTAATACCGGGCAGACGAAACACGTCTCTGGGAGCATTGCCGAAATCGCCTCGAGCCGGTCTGGCAAAGGCAGTGGGACTGAACCAGCGGCCGAAGCTCCGCTCTCCCCGACCGAGTATCGGATTTCCCACCATGACGACGCGAGCACCGTCCCCGCCGCCGGTGATGTCGGCGTTGTCGGTTGTGCTGAAGCCGACACTGGCAGGCGTTCCGCTTGCAAAGGTTGCGATGCCGTTGAATTGCCAGTTGTCAAAGAGGGCGTGAATCACTGGGTTTGGCAGGGTCTTACTCAGCTTGGGCAATTCCCACAGATAGTTTCCGACGAGCTTGTGGGTTTGATCGAATCCCAGCTTGCCGTAGCTCCAAATCCGATAAGGCCGATAGGTCGGCAGTGGCTCAAAAAGCTCGGCGCTTCATACCGCTTAGGCTAGGCTGCTCGGTATGCCGAAATAATCACCCCACAGCCCGAGCAACCTCACTGCAAACTCTGCAAGAGCACTGCCCAGTCCTGGGCGTCGGGGGCCTTGGGGGAGGTCCATTCGGGACCCTCAGCAGTCAGCAACTCCCTGTATTCTCCAGTGCGCGGATTGAACCATCTCGCCTTGTATTTGCCCGGCTCGAGTTTCACCGTCACCTCGCCACCGGAACGCAAGTAGATGACGTACAACTTTCCCGGTTCGGCCAGACAAAACCTGCCGTGAGTCACCAACTCCTCCCGAGGTTCGGTCTTCCACCATTCGAAGCTGGTAAAGAAATCCACCAGGTGCGCATATCCTCTGAGCATCACCATCGCATCATCTCCACGACCATTGACCCAACCACCTCCCGTATCCGGTCCCCAGCCGGTGCCGGTATCCGCTCTTTCACCGGTGGTTTGGTAACCGCCAGCCATGGTCATCTCCCAGGCAAGGCGGCGCCGCGTGTCCGCAGAGCGCGCCGGGGCCTTGCGGGCGCCGCCCCAGCCCTTGGGATAATGGTCTTCATAGCCGTACTCTTCATTGACTTGCGGCATCTGGCGTCCAGCGCCTGCCTGAATTAAACGGTTATTCAACATGTAACGGTATCCGCCGCTTTCATCCCATTCCTGGTACATCGCGAAATCGGCCCACGGCGATTTGCGGAAACGGAAATCGCCATGACCATGGATCGAGGTCAAGTGATCATACGGATCGCATTGTTTGAGAAAGCTTCCCATTTTCTCTGCCCAGGCATCATCACGGAACAGCCGGTACTCATTCGTTACGTCCCACATGACGTTTGAGAAAGCAGCCAGACGCGATGCGGCATAGCGATAATAACGCTGCTCGTCTTCACCGCCCATGCCGGTCTTGCCAAACGGATCGACACCTGGCCGGCGGCCGTCAACATAGAAGATCACGGAGATGACCATGTCTTTCTCGCGAGCATAGCGGAGCAGACGCTCGTACTTCTGCCAATGGGTTACGTTGAAGCGCGCCACGTCAAATCCGGGATTCTCGACGCTGTCCGGACGTTGAGCGAGCCAGGGATTCAAAAGAAACGTAAACTGTTTGGTCGGAAAAACGCTCTCATCCCACGCCTGGGCGTCTTTCACCCGTGCGCCCATCAATGCTACACGCAACCGGTTCACCTTGAGGGCATGCAGCCGGTCGATGCTCTTGCGGATTGTGTCTTCATCCCAGCCGGCCAGCGAGTAAGTGGTGGTGCTGTTCCAGAAATAGTGTTCGCCGCTCCCTTCCCAAACGAAATGCCAGGGATAGCTCTTGTCCACACGAACCAATCCCCGGCGCTTGCCATTCCTTGCTTCAAAGGAACCCGTAGAGGCAGCATCGACGGCCCCTTGCCGGTATTTCACTGAGTAAGAGTATCGTCCAGCGACGGCAGGCATGAACCGGATGCGATAGAGAGTTCCGTCGTGGGAATCACAGAACCCCTCCACCGGAATCGGGGAACTTCCTTCACGCTGAAACTGGCCGGTGACGGTCGCGTCGATGAAAGGGTTGGCAGCCTGTGGAGCCTTCACAGACACGGTCACTTCGGCAAAATCGTAAACATCCACAGTGCTCGAAGCTGGGGCAAACGAGACACCCGCGGCCGCAGGTGCGACGGCCGCCCCCTGGGTTAGGCAGCCAATCAGGACGATCATCAGAGTCACGTAACGAGGTTTCATTTTCTAGTATCCTGGGCGAGCATTATAAACATTGGTGTTTTCATGATGGGGAATCAGTTTGTACGTGACTGATCACCAGCAGGACGTGGCCACCAATCACGGTTTGAAGACCTTCCGGGTAACACTTACTTTTTTGGTCACGGATTAGGCGGCCAGGCCGGATCGGCCTGAGTGGCGTTCCAAACCTTCCATGCCGCCAATAATGCCTGCGCCTTTTCGGGCTGCTGGGTGGCGAGGTCATTCTTTTCACCAGGATCCTCGGCCAGATTGAACAACTTCGGCGCTGGCTCCACAATCAGGGAGAGCGGCTGGAAACCGGCTTGCTTTGCGGCGTAATCGTAGCCCAGCACCAGTTTCCAATGGCCCTGCCGGATGGCCCATTGCGGCCCGAACCGCCAGTAGAGTGTCTCGTGAGGCCGACCGGCCCCTTTCCCAAGGAGGTGCGGCAGCAGGTTGACGCCGTCAAGTTTCCATTCTGGTTTGGCCTCCCCGCCGTCGGCGGCCACCGCGGTGGGCAGAATGTCGAGCGCGATGACAGGTTGATCGTAAACCACTCCGTCAGCTAGCCTGCCCTTCCATTGCATGAACATGGGCACCCGGATGCCACCTTCCCACGTGTCGCCTTTCTGGCCCTTGAGGGAACCGTTGCGCGAGCCGTTTTGGGCCATTTTTGTCATTGGACCGCCGTTGTCGCCGAGGAAGAAGATGAGGGTATTCTCCTCCAGTTTCCGCTCGCGCAGTTTCGCCAGCACCGTACCTACGGCATCGTCCAGCGCAGCGACCATCGCCGCGTAAACCCGCCGTCCCTGGTCGGTGATGGTCGTGAATCGTGCCATATACTTCTCCGGCGCTTCTTTCGGGGTATGTGGAGCGGGGAACGGCAGGTAGATGAAGAAGGGCCGGTCCTTCCATCGCTCAATCAGATCGACCGCCCGGGCGGAGTAGGCGTCGGTCGTGTAGAAACCCGGGTCTTTCATTTGCGCGGGCTCGTTTGAGATGCGCGAATCGATGAAGACCCTGGGACTGGGACTGACATGGGACCCCATTGCCGGTAGTGAGCCATAGAACTCGTCGAACCCTCGGGCGTTCGGCCGGAACCGCGCCGCAAAGCCGAGGTGCCACTTGCCGACTGCGGCGGTGGCGTAGCCCAGTTCCTTCATCCGCTGGGCAAACGTCTGCTCACTCAACGGCAGGCCAAGCTGCGTCTCGGTCTTTCCCTCGTAATCGTCGAACTCGTGGCCGAATCGCGTCTTCCACAGTTGTAGGACTTCAGCAGGGATAACCTTCCCTTCTCGGGCGTTGAACTCGTGACCGAAGCGCGTCTGGTAGCGCCCAGTCATCAGCCCGGCGCGCGACGGACTGCAGTAGGGGCAGGAGGAGTAGGCGTTGGTGAACCGCGCACCGGCTTTGGCGATCGAGTCGAGATGCGGTGTCGAGATGTCTTTGCCACCTTGCACCCAAGTCCGCGTAACCGAGGTCGTCGGCCAGGATCACGATGATGTTGGGCCGCTGCCCGGGCTCCGCCGCCCAAGCCGCAGTGCGCACGCCACCGACCGACCTCACACCACGAACCCCAGCGGTGTGGGCGCTCCTTTCCGATTCAGATTGAATACTGCACAACGAAAGCTCGCCGTTTCACAACCAAACCACTGGACCAAAATACATCAGATAGAAGTCCACCCTTCATCTCAGAACAGGATCTTTAACCCCAACTGCAGTTCGCGCATATTGCTTACCAAGGAAGTGATGGTCCCTCCTTGAGGATTGTCCGCCACTCGATTAGGAATACCAAATTGTGGGGTGTTAAAGAGGTTAAAGGCTTCAACCCGAAACTGAATCGCCCCCTGCTCGCCCAGAAACGGGGCTGGGACACGCTTAAACAAGCTGAAGTCAAAATTCACCGCTCCTGGTCCAAACAGGATGTTCTTGCCGGCATTGCCGAAGTTGAACTGAGTAGCGGCAGGAAACGCCGCCGTATCAAAATACCGCTGCAACGTGCGTTCCGCGTTGGGCAAGTTCCCATCTCGAATGCGATTGGGTCGCGCCGCACCGGTATTGGCCGAATTGAAATTCAGTATGGGAGTAAAAGGCTGACCACCGCGAAAGGTGGCAATATTGTTGACCTGCCAACTGCCTAGGATGGCGTTCAGGACGGGAGAGCCCAAGTCCCAGCGCCTGCCTTTGCCCAGGGGCAGGTCCCAAATCGAAGTGATTACCAAGCGTTGGCGCATATCGAACAGCGAAAGCGCCCGGTCCCCAAACACATCTCGAGGATTCCTGTAGAGTTGATCCTCACCCGCAAGCTCGTCGCCGCCTTGATCGATTGACTTGCCGAGTGTGTAGGAGGCCAGCAAGCCAAGCCCTTGAGCGAATCTTCTCTCTGCCCGGACCTGCAAGGAGTGGTAGTTCGAATTCGCCATGGACTGGGTGTTGATGATATCGCCCAGGCCTTGAATGGGCCTCCGACTGGCGACCGAGCCCGGACCGGGCAGGGGTGCATTCCAGTTGGTCACAACCGGCAGCTGAGAGCCTTTCGTCCCAGAGTAGCCGGCGTCGAGCAGAATTCCCCTAAATTCATGCTGGATGTCCAGACTCCAGTGGGAGGCCAAAGACTGGGGAAAATCGAAGTCCACACGATTAAATCGCAAATCTGAGGCACTGGCCAAGCTTAGCGTGTCGGAGGGAAAGCCATTCCCGAGTGTAATCCTTGGGTTGATCTGATCTGTCGGAAAAGTGGTGTTCAACCGGAAGGGTGGGTTGCTAGGCAGACGATTCAAGGCGCCAATGTGCGGATGATCAGCGTAGAAAACTCCACCCGCTGCTCTCAGAACGGTACGCGGGGCCAGTTGATAGGCGAATCCCACGCGAGGGGCAAAGTTGTTCGTGTCGGTGATCATCAGACTTTGAGGATCGATGCCTTGGGGTATTGTAGTCACCAAATTCCTGGGCATGATGTCAGGAATATTATTGTTGGCATAGATCAACTTGCCCTGCTCAACCAGAACGTTTGCCTGCACGTCATGACGCTCCCGTGGCTGGGTGAAAATCTCATAGCGCAAGCCGAGGTTCAGCGTTAGCCTGGGATTCACCTTCCAGTCATCCTGGATGTAGAACCCCCCGTTCAACCAGCGGATGTCGGTCTGGACATAATTGGTCAACCCAGCGTTTCCTGCTAAACCCAAAAGGAAATCGGACCATCCGGAACCCGTGGTTGCGCGCTTCTGCGGGTCTTGGGTAAAAACTCCAGTGAACTGGAATTGCCCGCCGGCCTGGCCCGAGAGGATCCACCAGGAACGCACATGCCGCAAGTTAAAGCCTGTTTTGATGGAGTGATTGCCGCGGATAAAAGAAAGATTTTCAATACCCTGAAAAACTTCGGAAATCTTGCCTGCCGGCAAGAAACTACCGTTACCCACGTCAGAGAAACCAGAAATGCTGAGAGTGGATAACCCAGTAACATTCGGTTCAGGAGGAATTCCTCTGATTCCGAATTGTTCGAAGAGCGGTTCCTTAATCGAGTTTCGCAGGATAGCAAAGGCACGATTGTAGCCAAGTCGAAATTCGTTAAGGGTATTAGGACTGAACGTGTGCGTGTGTCCGATGGCTACTCCGTGAGCTTTTTGAGTGTCATCTGCTCCTATCTCTTTCAAATTAGTTCCGAACAGAGGGGCTGGG
>JAKEER010000785.1 GCA_022616615.1 Acidobacteriota bacterium | reverse complement strand
CTTGCAAACACAGGCTGTGGCTACCGGCTCGCAGGCAGGGCCACGGCGATTCCTGCGAACGTCGATTCCGTCGCCATTCCAATCTTCACAAATAAAACAACCAAGTATCGTCTGGAGCAGCGGCTCACGTCCGCTGTCGTGGACGAGTTTATTGCTCGCACACGCTACCGCGTCATTCCAGATCCCAGCCAAGCCAAAGCTCTGTTGACTGGGGAGGTCACCGAATTCACGTCGACACCCGTGATCTTTGCCGGCGGCGCTGGAGCAACGTTTCTCGTCACCGTGCGAATGCGCGTAACGCTAAAAGACACAGCGACGCAGAAATTGCTGTTCGAGAATAACAACTTCTACTTTCGCGAAGAATTTGAAATCAGCCGGGGTTCGAGGGAGTTTTTCCCGGAAGAAGGGCCCGCCATGGACCGGTTGGCGCGCGAATTTTCCAGAACGCTGGTGAGCAGCATCCTGGAGGCGTTCTAAGGGAAGGAAAGCGAACCGCGGAGACGCTGAGATGCGGAGAATGCAGAAAGGCAGTCGAAAGCCGGCTCATCGGCCTAGACGGAGACTCGGAGAAACCACGAACTGGGGATTTCTTTCCGTTTGTTGGTTTTCCGACTCACTCTCTGCATCTCGGCGTCTCCGCGGTTTGCCTTTCATATGTTGATTCGTTACTCGGATTTTGAAGCCGGCCTCAAGAAGCGGAAGTTCCACGCGAACTACTTCCTTCTTGGCGCCGATCCCTTTCTGGTCGAGCTGGCCAAGAAGGCTCTGGCGCTGGCGCTGGAAGAAGCGAGCCAGGGGGAGCTTTTGGCCGTCACCCTTGATCTCGATGACACTCCAGTCGATGAATTCTTGAACTCGGCCCAAGGCCTCTCGATGTTCGCTCCGCGCCAGTTGCTTCTGGTAAAAGGCGTGATGAAGTTGCGTGAGAACCAGGGGAGACGGTTGGCGCAATACTTCGCCGATCCGAACCCTCGGACGGTCGCGGTGTTCCTGGCCGGAGAGTTGGACAAGGACCAACGCAAGAAGAAAATTTTTGAGATCCTTTCCTTCGGAACGCAGACGGTGGAACTAGCACCGCTGGAAATACGCGAGGTTGCAGACTGGCTGCAGCGGCAGGCAGGGGCACGAGGTTGTTCAATTGAGCCCGATGCTTTGTGCTTTCTGGTGGACTTGCAGGGGACTGATTTGGGGCGGCTGCAACAGGAAGTGGAGAAGGCGCTACTATACGCAGGTGCGGAGAAGCAGATTACGTTATCGATGGTCGAGGCAGTCTCCGGCTTTGCTGCCGGCCATACGTTGTTCGAGTTCATCGACGCCATCATCGCCAGGAACAAGGCCAAAGCCCTGGAGTTGGTCGAGGAGATTTTCTTTACTGGCAAGGAAACCGGGCTAGCGTTCTGGTGGTTTGGCCAGCAGCTTCGGCAGTGGTTGCAGTTCAAAGAATTAGCGGGAAAGACGCCTGCAGCTATGATTGGAAAGCAAGTGGGTATCTACAATTCTTCTGCAGCCCAGAGAATGCAAGAGCAGGTGAAGCGATTCTCGCAGCAAAGCTTGTTCCAGGCCATCGAGCGCCTTGCCAGCGTGGACGACAAGATCAAGAGTACGAGCGTCGACAGCCGCTTCACCATGGAGCTGCTGGTGCATGAGTTGACAAGATGAGTGTTAGCGCGAGGGGGGATTTCGCCTCCTGGCTCCCTCCATCCGCGAGAAAATGCGTCGAGTCAGTAATGAAGCTTTGATGACCATGCTTCATGACCTACGGCGCGGTTGCAAGGCTTTCTTTTGGCTTGTCACTTCCAACGATTCCTTCCCCGGCTTTGGCATCCCTGCTATAGTTCCGCAGGTTTTCAGCCCTTTCCATCACAAACGAGACATTCGCGGAGGCCAGCATGGCGCGGACCAGGTTGAAGCAGGAGATTCTGGCGGAATTTCTGGGCACGTTTGTTTTGATTGTCTTTGGCGTAGGCGTGGTGGCGCAGGTGGTTTTGAGCGGTGGCCAGAATGGCAGCTATCTCTCGATCAATCTGGCCTGGGGGCTGGCCGTGGTTATGGGAATTTACGTCGCTGGAGGCGTTAGCGGAGCGCATCTGAACCCGGCTGTGACGCTCGCGCTGGCAGTCCGGCGCGACTTTCCGTCGGCGAAGGTTGTTCCTTACTGGCTCGCGCAGATGGCGGGCGCTTTTGCCGCCTCAGCCATCGTGTTCTTCACTTATCACGACGCGTTTGCAGCTTTTGATGGCGGCACCCGGGTCGTTGTTGGAGACAAAGCGACGGCCGGCATTTTTGCCACCTATCCGCAGCCGTTTCTATCACTCGCAGGCGGATTCATCGATCAGTTTATTGGAACCGCTCTGCTCGTTCTTGTGGTTTTCGCTATCACGGATACCCGTAATTCAGCACCGACCGGGAACATGGCCCCTCTGTTGATTGGCTTGCTCGTCGTGCTCATTGGCATGACTTTCGGATTCAACAGTGGTTACGCGATTAATCCTGCCAGGGACCTGGGTCCCCGGCTCTTTACTTTGATTGGCGGCTGGGGGCCACAGGTCTTTGTGGCGGGGAATTATTGGTTTTGGATCCCGGTCATTGGTCCCTTGCTGGGAGGTCTGTTGGGCGGATGGGTATATGACAAGCTCGTCGGCGAGGGACTCAAGCCAGCGGCGGGTTAACGCGAGGTGCGTCGAACTGAGAGGGAACGGCAACTTTCGGCAAGGTTCCGTCAAAACCTGGCATCAGAGCCTTAGCCAACCGCTGGCGCAAGCAAGTGGTGGAGGTGGTGGGCCCGGTCCCCGCTGCCGCAGCCAGCGCCTGTGGCGGGCTGGCTGCGGCAGCGGGAGAGATCTTAGGGCTGCGCAAGACTAAGTTGGCAATCTTGTGCTTGATGGTAACGGAACGCTGGAAGCCTTCACTCGTCGTCGTTCTCGTCCTCGGTTTTGCATGGGCCGAGAAGCAACTGTGGGTTGACATTCAATGCTGAAGGCCGAGGACGAGTCCAGAATTCCAAGTTATTTTTGCCCAGGCACTTAGTGGAGGCTTTGCCCACCGGCTGACACCAGTGGTTGGCTCAACGCCACGACTTTAACCAGGCCCTGCCACTTTCGGGTTGACACGTCTGATCGTTTCGTTATCTTTGGAACGCGGTGTGACAGCTTGAGTTCAGATCGATGAGCGAAGGTTTCGAGGTTCCATGGAAAAGAGAAAGTCACAGTGGTTGTTTTGGGTGATCTTGGGAAGTGCCTCTTTTGTCCTGGCTGTGACTACGACTGTTGCGGTGTTGCTCTATGTCCTTCACGACGACACTGACAGCGACTTCAGTTTTAGTAGCCACAAGATCGGAGTCGTCGAACTGACAGGAGTTATCTTCGACTCCAAGTCGTGGATCGAACAACTGCAGCGCTTTGGGGAGAACTCTTCGATCAAGGCGATTGTCCTGCGCATTGACAGTCCCGGCGGCGGTGTGGCCGCTTCGCAAGAGGTCTACAATGAGGTTCTTCGGATTCGCCGCGAGAAGCGAAAGATTATCGTCTCTTCGATTGGCTCCGTAGGCGCCTCCGGGGCCTACTACATTGCCTGTGGCACAGACAAGATCGTGGCTAACCCGGCCTCGATTACGGGAAGTATTGGTGTTATTGCCGAGTGGGTCAACTATGGCGAGCTGCTCAAATGGGCCAAGCTGAAGAGCGTGGTGCTGAAGAGCAGCGAGCTGAAAGACGCCGGTTCTCCTGTGCGCGAGCTGACTGAAGAGGAAAAAAAGTATTTGCAAAACATTATTGATGATATGTACATTCAGTTCGTTCAAGTGGTTGCCGAAGGCCGGAAATTCGATCTTGAACGGGCCAAGTCCTTCTCTGATGGACGCGTCTATACAGGAAAGGACGCCAAAGCCAAGAAGTTGATCGATGAGATCGGCAGCCTGCAGGACGCGATTCAGATCACGGCAAAGCTAGCCAAGATTTCAGGCGAGCCGCGGCTGGTTTATCCGGCGCGGGAGCGCACGGGGTTGATTGATCTTTTTTTCGGCGATGCAACTCGTGTTCTTCCCTTGGGCGCAGCGTTGCCGGACCAGCGCATTCAGTTCTCCTATCTTTGGAAGTGAAGGCGTTACTGGCATTCCCGGCACAGCAAACCAGTTCTCCAGATTCTCAATTAGGGGTTTCCCGTTCCTCTCCCGCGTTCTGTCGCAGACAGCTTCCTAAACAATTTCGTGACCGTACCCTAAGGAGTAACTATGACAAAAGCAGATCTGATCGACGAAGTCTCCAAGGTAACAGAACTCAGCCGCAAAGATTCGGAAGTCATCGTGGAAACTCTGTTCGACA
Organism: Acidobacteriota bacterium; assembly: GCA_022616615.1. Taxonomy (GTDB): domain Bacteria; phylum Acidobacteriota; class Terriglobia; order Versatilivoradales; family Versatilivoraceae; genus VFZK01. The sequence goes on along the minus strand of JAKEER010000785.1, from coordinate 20,558 downwards.
GCATCATCAAGGCGCTCAAGACTGGCGACAAGCTGGAGGTTCGCGGTTTTGGCAGCTTTAGAATTCGAGAACGCAAAGCACGGCAGGGGAGGAATCCCAAGACCGGAGAGAAGGTCAGCGTTCCTGAAAAGAAGGTTCCCTATTTCAAACCCAGCAAGGAACTGAAGGACCTCATCAATAGCGCCACGGCGGCTGCCAGCTAACCATGGATTATCTGTGGACTCCCTGGAGGTATCAGTACATCGCCAGCCTCAAGAACCCCAGCCGCTGCGTTTTCTGTATTGAGACGTCTGGTGAGTGCGATCAAAGGGACTTCATTGTTTTTCGCGGAAAATCAAGTTTTGTCATTCTGAATATCTTCCCCTACACGACGGGCCACCTTTTGGTCGCCCCCTACGCCCACACCTCCGACTTTCAGAGTTGCTCGCCGGAAGAATCGGCCGAGATGCTGGAGCTCGCCAAGCGGTGCCAGTTCGCTCTAGCGCAGACCTATCATCCGGATGGCTTCAACCTCGGGATGAATCTCGGCCGCTGCGCCGGAGCAGGTGTCGAGCATCACCTGCACTTGCACGTTGTCCCGCGCTGGATCGGCGATTCGAACTTCATGACGATCGTCGGTGAAAGCCGGGTTTTGCCTGAGAGCCTCGAAACGACCTACGCCAAACTTAGGCAGTATTTCAGCTAACCCCCAGCGAACCCGACGTGTGGCTGGCGCGGCAGTAGTCCGCAGTTCGCCTCCCATCGGTACCTTTCAGGAAGCGCGTCTAGATTGCTTTCTGGTTTCATATTTGCACTAAACTAGTTGGCGGGTTTGGACGATAGGTTTGGAAGTTCGGTTTTGTACTGATGTCGAACTGGCTTGACAACAACGACATGAAGGCAAACTCGGCCGAGCTGTTCACTCAAGAGTCAGGAAGCCTGAAATGTGACGTTTGATAAAACCGAAACTCAGTGCTAAATATTGGAACGAATTTGTAATTCACTACTGAGACCGCATGTTTCACACAGTTGCTGAACAAGACTTTGGCCTAAAGATTCTAAACAGCCTGCGCTGCGGAATTCTTTCTGTAGATCTCCAGCGGCGGATCACTGCCATCAATGAGATCGCGATTCGAATTTTTGAGCTGGACGCTCAAAACTATGTTGGCATGGATGTCGAAGTGGTGCTTAGCGACCAGCCGCAACTGCTTCAGACACTGAACGATGCGTATCAGATGAAAAACCTTCCCAGCCGTGCCGAGCTGGATTTGAGACTTCGAGATGGGAAAAATCGAACCGTAGGCTACACGATTTCATTCATCAAGGACCTGAAGGACGAGGATGGGACCGTCGACGGAGTCTCACTGTTCTTCAAAGATCTCACGCTGGTGGAGCAACTCAACGAGCAGGAGAAACTGAAAGACCGCCTGGCTGCCCTAGGCCAGATGGCCGCGGGTTTAGCGCACGAGATACGGAATCCGCTGGCGGCCATCGAGCTGACTGCCAGTCTAATCAAGCGGAAGATGAACGAGCAGCCGACACATACGGCGCAGCTGGAATCGATCCAGTCAGAGGTTCGGAAGCTCAATAAGATTGTCACAGACTGTCTTGAGTTTGTACGTCCGGTAAAGGTCAGCCCGGAGAAAGTCAATTTGAAGTCGCTGCTGGAAGAATCGCTCGGAAACGCCCTCTCCACGGTAGATCGGGAGGGCATTGAGATCATGAAAAGCTACCAGGAAACTCCGGCTGTTCCGATTGATTACACCCAGATGAAGCAGGTGTTTGTAAATATTCTGGTAAACGCGATGCAGGCTCTTGGGAAGAAGCAGGGCAGGATTCAGATCGCGTGCGGTCCGTCCGTCTTCTTTGAACGAACCGCCTCCTCGGTGCACGGCAAGGTCTCTGAAAAGAATCTGAGCCGACAAGTGGACTTGGCGCCGTATGCCTGGGTCCGAGTTGAAGACAACGGGCAAGGCATACCTGATGAAGTGCTGAGCAAGATCTTTTATCCCTTCTTCACCACGAAGGAAAAGGGATCGGGGATTGGGCTTGCGATCGCCCAGAAGATCATCGATAGCCATCACGGCAGTATCGATGTCGAGAGCGAAGTGGGGCGGGGAACCGTGTTTACCATCAAGCTGCCGCTGCGCGAGACCAGCAGTTGAGTCCAGAGTTACGAGTAATCTAAAATTGAGGGATTGTTTGAACCATGGGGAAGATTCTAGTCGTTGAGGACAATGATGTCTTGAGAAGCAGTGTCGTTCAGGCGCTGGTTGAGAACGGCCACAACGTGTCGGAAGTGGGCGATGGCGAGGAAGCCACTGAGCGGCTGCAGGAAGAGAGCTACGACGTTGTGCTCACCGACATGCGCATGCCGAGGAAGAGCGGGCTGGAAGTGCTGCGCTTCGCCAAGCAAGTGAACGATCTGACGGTGGCCATCGTCATGACGGCGTTTGGCACGATTGAGAGCGCGGTCGAAGCCATGAAGAGCGGCGCTTACGACTACATCCAGAAGCCCTTCGAACTTGAAGAGCTGGAAGTGAAAATCAACCGCGCGCTGGAACACCGGCGCGACAGCGGGGTGCTGCAGTTGTTGCGGAGCCAGAGCAGCGTGGCACTTGAGCACAATAACATTGTGGGCAACAGTCCGCAGATTCGGAAAATTTTTGAGATCATCAAGAAGATCGCGCGCAGCAACGCCTCCATCCTGATCACTGGTGAAACCGGCACCGGAAAGGAGCTGATTGCCTCGCTGGCGCATTACAACAGCCTGCGAGCCAAGCAAAGTTTCGTCAAAGTCAACTGCGCCGCTTTGCAGGAGAACCTGCTGGAAAGCGAACTGTTCGGCCACGAGAAAGGCGCCTTTACCAGCGCCGACCGCCAGCGCATCGGCCGCTTCGAGCAGGCCAACGGTGGCACGCTCTTTCTCGACGAGATTGGGGACATGAGCGCGAGCACTCAGGCGAAGGTCCTGCGGGTCCTGCAGGAGCAGGAGTTCGAACGACTAGGGGGAATGAAAACCATTAAAGTGGACGTGCGCATTATCGCGGCCACGAACAAAAATCTCAAGGACGCCATTGCTAATAGCACCTTCCGCGAAGACCTATACTACCGGCTCAACACGGTTGGGATTGAAACGCCCGCGTTGCGTGAGCGCAAGGAAGACGTGCTGCCGCTAGCCAACTTTTTTGCCAAAAAGTACAGCGAGGAACTGAAGAAGACGATTACCGGATTTTCACCGCAAGCCGTAAAGTATCTCACGCGCCACAACTGGCCCGGAAACATCCGTGAACTGCAGAACACCATTGAGCGGGCCGTTCTCATGGCCGAGTCGAACCTGATCGGAGTGGAAGACTTGTCTCTCAACTCCAGTAAGGGTGACGCGTCTTCGATCGACGCTTTGGGAATCAAGATTCCGCCCTGCGGCATCAAGCTCGAAGACCTGGAACGCAACACCATTATCGAAGCGCTTAAGATGACCAACTGGGTGCAGAAAGACGCCGCAGAGCTGCTCGGCGTAAGCCGCCGCGTTCTGAATTACAAAGTCAAGATCCACAATATCAACCACGACCGCTGGCGCAGAAAGCCGCAAAATAACTGAGACCCGGTCGTGGGCCAGTCCGTAACCGCCGACGTACGGAGGCAGGGACCCTGCAGGATTCCGGGCTGGACTCGGCCTCCTCACGTCGGCGGCTACGGAACTTCCTCCCCGGTTCGACGATATCCAGATCCTGATGCGTAACGTAGGAAACGCCTAAGGGCTGGCTCTGACCTCAGTCTTAATCTCCTGCAAATCTATCTGCGTTCATCTGCGTCCTATGTCTGCTGAAACCGAGACCGACATCTGCGTCCAAGCCCAGCCTAGCTGCGACTCCCGCTGGGATTAGCGCTTTGGTGGCTGCTTCCCGGTGGGATCTGGAGTCGTCCTTATCTAGCGTACCAATCACATCGGCGGCCTTCGTGCAAACGGACTTAGCATCACCGACATTGCGACCCGCTCCACCATCGGTAGCCTCTTCAAGGAGTTCGTCACCGCCGTCAAACAGCACTATGTGAACACTTACGGTACCGATTCGCCGCAGGTAAAGGACTGCAGCGACCGCTACCACTTCGAGCCGCAGGTAGCGGACAAGTCTCGCCCGCTGGAGACGCTGGATTGGAATATTCTGGAGGGATGGCTCGACAAGAAGCTCAGCAGAGGACAGCATCCGTATGTGCTGCGTCATGAACTAGCCAGCGTGCTGTTCGAAAGCGGTGTATGACGAGTGTTGGGGGACCAGGCTAAGGGAGGAACATCGAAAAATTCGTGGCTCTCAGCCGGGGATTGCAAAAATCTTGTTTTTGCGTGTCGCCCTTTTAAGTTCCTACGGAGAGGTTCAAGCTCACAGCCTGAACGAATCTTGGTGAGAAGACGGAGGCCAAAGCTAGCGGTGCCCGGTTAAAGGCGCAAAGCCCTTTATTTTATGGGGGTCAACAAGAAAACCCGCGGGCTTTGAGAATGCAATCCAGAGCCGATTTCTCGACTTCTACCAAGAGCCACGAAATTAAGACCTTACTTCTACTTCAAAGAACAGACCCATCTCGATATATTGTCCCTAGCATTCTGAATTCCATCCGTCGCACGATCTTTTTGGATCGAATAAACCATTCCTTTTCAACTAAATTCGCATTTGAAGACTTCAACGGATGATCCTCGGCTTGTGCCCGTTCTTCAGAAAATCGTAATGAGTCTAGGCGCGAGTCGGTAATCCTTTTGTTTGGCGCACATTGCAAGCAGGTGGGCCGTGAATCCGTTTTCCAATATTCTGTAGGCGTTTTGGTCGGCGATCGTTCTGCGAAGGGCGTGCTCCTATCTGACATGCAGACTGTCTCTTCACCGCGTGCTGATGAAGACTCCAGCTCTATGGATTCTCCAGAATTCGGCAGTTGGGTTCCAAGGTTGATGGTAAAATGACCGCCGTTTTCCGGCTTTCCGCACAACACGCCTCTCATGGAACCTCACCTATACTCGCTCTTTGGGATCGCTTTCAGGCTCTTCGCGGTATTGTTTCTTGTATTGCTGAACGGCTTTTTCGTAGCGGCTGAATTCGCCATTGTCAAGGTGCGCTCCACCCAGATCGAAACACTGGTGAAGAAGCATCACCGACGAGCGCGCGTGGCGGACAATGTCATTCAACATCTGGATGCCTACTTGTCCGCAACCCAACTGGGAATCACACTGGCAAGCCTGGGATTAGGCTGGCTGGGTGAGCCCTTTGTGGCGGTACTGCTGGAGTCCGTCCTGGCTTCAATCGGCATTGAATCGAAAAAGATCGTGACCCTGGTCTCTCTCGGAGTTGCATTCGCCATCATCACCTTTCTGCATATTGTTCTCGGTGAGCTCGCCCCCAAGTCGCTGGCGATTCAGCGCGCCCGGCAGACCACATTGTGGGTGGCTATTCCTCTGACCTTCTTTTACAAACTGTTCTTCCCTGCTATTTGGGCGCTCAATCAGGTGGCCAATTGGGTGCTGAGAATCATCGGACTGGAACCCGTTAGCGAAGGGGAGTTGGCGCATTCTGAAGAAGAGCTGCGGTTGCTGCTTGCCGAAAGCGGCAATGCACGTTCGGACAACTCTATTAGCCGCGCGATTTCGTTAAAGGCGTTTTCTCTAAAAAGTCTCAAGGCACGAAACATTATGCTGCCCCGTAACAAGATTGTGGCCCTGTACGCCGAGCAGTCGGCTGAATCGAACCTGCGGACTGCGGAAGCCAGCCGGCACACGCGTTTCCCGTTGTGCCGCGAAACGATGGACCAGGTGATTGGCATGGTTCACGTCAAAGACTTGCTCTGGCAAATCCACGCGCAAGGCGACAACGCGAGGATCGAAGCAATCCGCCGGGAGATTCTGTTCATTCCAGAGTTGGTCAATCTGGAGACGTTGCTCTCCATGTTTCTGGACAAGAAATGCCACATGGCAATTGTTGTCGATGAGTTCGGCGGAACGCTGGGGATGGTGACCCTTGAGGATGTCCTGGAAGAGCTGGTGGGCGAAATCCAAGATGAGTTCGACCAGGAACAACCACTGATCACCCAGATCCAGGAAAAGGAGTATCTGGTCGATGGCGCCACGCCGCTCCACGACGTCGAAGAGGCCTTTGGAGTCCGTTTCAATGATGAGAATGATGCTGCGACTCTGGGTGGTTACCTGGTGGATCGTTGGCAGGAGATTCCGCCCGAGGGCACCGAGTGGAACTTCGAGAACCTGAAGTTTGTAGTGCAGAAGGTGGAAAAGTTCCGGGTAAGCCAGGTTCGGGTGAAGGTGGAGGAATCCAGTTCAGCCTAAACCTGGAAAAGCCAGAACAGGGCGGGCACAGAGTTGAAAGTGTGAGGCAGCTCCGAGGGACATAGAGAACACAAAGAGGACGGGACGCAGATTCCGCAGGTGAACGCTGACGCAATCAGACGATTTAGAAAAAGTTTAGACGCACTGACATTTATGGAAACCCAAGCTGGAGACCGTTTTCGGGGATCGTTCAAAATCTTGTAGCAGAATGCGCAGGCTTCCATGGCTGAGGTTCTAACCGACAAGCCAGAAACTCAAATGACCAACTGAAAATCGAACTGTGAACGGCTCGTGATGAGCGCCAATCTCACGAAGGTTAGCGGGATCCTCTGCCGCGATGGAGGCGTTGCTCGCTGCCTTCGTAAGCTTTCGAACCTACGCCGACTACGCCGAACTTGTCCTTGAACCGTCAGTCTTCTTGTGTCATGATCCCTCCACTCCGTTGGTGAGTCCACCGATCGTGCTGGTCCAGGACACGGGTGTCCGGTTCCCAACATCTTTTCTTCATGTGAGGAGGCCGTACTTGCGTGTCCATCTCGTCAATCCCAGCCACGTTTCCTTTGGCGTAGCCGTCATCACACCGCGCTGGTTGTACGTTCTTGCGGCCGCCACTCCTCCCAGCTGGGGAGATCCCGCGCTCATTGATGAAACGCTGGAGCCGATCGATGTCTCGACGATCGCACCAGGCGACGTTGTGGGCATCGGCCTGCACACCGGCAACGCACTCAGAGGCTACGAGATCGGCCGGCAGGCGCGTGCACGTGGAGCGTGGGTGGTTTTTGGCGGCATTCATGCGACGCTCTACCCGGACGAGGCACACGAGATTGGCAGTGCTCACAGCGTGGTTCGAGGTGACGGCGACCTAGTCTGGGCGCGTGTCATCCAGAACTGTGCGAACGGACACCCTGAGCGCGTCTATGAAGGAGGCCGCGTTTCCGGCGACCGGTTCCTGTCGGCGCGCTGGGATCTGTTGCCGCGTGAGCGCTACATGTGGGCGTCGGTGCAGACCGTGCGCGGATGTCCGAAGCACTGCTCCTTCTGCTCGGTGTGGCGGACGGATGGGCAGGAGCCCCGCCAGCGCGCTGTCGATGCGGTCATCCGTGAGGTGGTGGAATTGCGTCGCTTGGGGTTTCGTTTCATCGCGCTGGCGGACGACAATTTCTATCCCGTGACTCTTGCTGACCTTGAAACGGCGGCCCGCAAGACAGATCCCCACCGTCTGCATGAGCTCCAGACTTTGCGCGACGAGCGGTTTGAGCTCATGGCTAAATTAGCCCGGCTGCCCGACGATCTCATCTTCTTCACGCAGATCACCATGGAGGCCGCCGAAGACCCGAAGTTTCTGGATGCGATGAGACGTGCCCACATTCGCGGCGCGCTGGTGGGCGTCGAGTCGGTGACGCCCGAGGGGCTGAAGGACGTCTATAAGGGCTTCAACGCGTCGGGAGAGGCGTTGGTGGATCGGCTGCAGATGTTCAAGCAGCGCGGTATCCATGTGCTTGGGTCTTTCATTTTCGGCCTGCCCAGCGACCGTGCAGAAACCTTCGAAGCGACTGTTTCGCTTGCGGAACGCGCCGGCGTTACATTTGCGCAGTTCGTCATGCTGACGCCTTTTCCGGGCACGGTCGACTTCCAGCGCTGGGAGCGCGAAATGGAGCGCGACGCCGTCGCCATCGACGGAATCCCGCTCACCCGGCATTGGTTGATTCCACAAGACCGGCGTCCGAAGGTCTACACACCACACCCGACGCTTTCGGCCGGCGAAATCCGCTCGCGCACGCAGGCTGTGTGGGACAGGTTCTACAGTCTGCCGCGAGTGTGGGCGCGTTCGTGCGGCGCCGTGCGCTCAGTGCGCGGACGCCTGGCCTTTGTCCTTGTCTCCAAGCTTTACCGGCAAATGTACGCCAACACCGGCATCGCCACCGACAGCGCTCGCGTCTCGCGCTCAGTGCGCTGGGCGCGCTGGCTGGCCCGCCCATGCCGCCGCCTCTTTGCTGCCCGCCCGATGCCCGAGCTGGCGATTCCTGCAGAATAACAGGCGCCGCCTGGCTTTCCTGCCGCGATCAGTGACTTGTCGTTTCGAAACGCAGATGTTCGAGGCGTCTTGGAGTCCGAGGGCCAGAGTTGCTCCTTCACTCCGCGGTGTGAAGCTGTGGGATCGCACCTTTCCGCAATCAAAATCTCAGAGTATGAGGAACAGGGCTTCAGAAGATCCAGGCTTGCGCAAGGCTTGCGCGTCGCAGCCCGGGCAGAGCGTGCTTTCGTTGGGCCAGCCTGGCGAGGTGCCCTATCAGGATTTCCTGCAATACAGCTTGTCAGCTTGTGGGGTACAGACAGGCATCCTGGCAGTTTGGTAGGCAGACCCTTCCGCACTGCCAGTCACTTCGTTAGGTTGCAAATCAAATCCAAAGCTCGTTGATTGGCCCATACACGTCTGCCGCGCCATAAGGCACGTATTCGAAGCCGCGCTTCAGTGGATCGTCGTAGCGCACGGTAGTCCAGTCGATGCCGAGGGCTGAGTAAATGGTGGCTTCGACATCTTCCATGCGGATGGTACGTCCGCGCGACCAGCCCGACTCGGCTACGTTGTTGCCCGTGGCATCGGTTGCTCCGATGGCGCGCCCACCACGCGTTCCTGCACCCGCAAAAACCACAAACTGCTGCAAGTGATGATCGCGTCCGCCTGCGGCGTTCACGTTGTTGACGGTGCGGCCAAACTCACCCATCATCACCACCAAGGTTTCATTCAGCAATCCTGTGCCTTCGAGATCGGCGAGCAATTCTGAGACACCGTTGTCCAGCTCGGTAGTTCGGGCGGGCAGGGAATTGGCTGCGTAGATGTTCGAGTGCATGTCCCAACCGCCGATGTCGAGCTGAATGAAACGGGTGCCCTGGTTGGACTGAAGGATCTGTTTCGCCAGCAGACAGGAGTTGCCGAAGCCGGTGGTGCCGTACCGAGCGCGGTCCGCCGTCGAAAGCGTAAAGGCCTGCGTCACTGCCGGGTTGTACATCAGCCCTTTGGCTTGCGAGTAGAAATCATCCATGTCTTCCATCTTCGAGCTGTAGGGCGAGCTGATCCGCAGGCTGTCATCCAGCAAGTGCAACCCCGCAAAGGCTTGTTCGAAGCGGGCTTGGCCGAAGGAGCTGGTGGTGTTAGGCAAGCTGGTCGCTCCCGCATTCACTTTGAACGGTGCCGTTGTGGCTGGGAAGTAACCTTGCCCCGAGACGTTATTCGTCACCGCAAGAAACGTTGGAAAAACCTGGTTGGGTTGCCGGTCTCCGCCTTTCTCCAGAGCGACCACGCTGCCAATGTGTGGCACCACGTCTCCGAGCACAGCCGCCGGGTTTCGCCCGATCTGCTGCCAGCGCCTGGCCAACTGGTGTACCGCGGCCCAGGCGCGAATCGAACGGACAATCGCCATCTTTGGAAGATGGTTCGCGAGTTTGGGCATGAGGCCAACGGGCCAGTTGATGCCGTCGATCATGGTCGGGTTGAAGGTTGCGGGTGTCACGCCGTTGTATACCTTCAGGTCGAACGTATCGACGTGCGTCATCCCACCGTTAAACAGGATGTAGATAACGTTCTTGGCACGGTTCTGAGTGCTGACAGCCGCCCTTTCGATGACCTCGAGATCGGCGGTCCACCCGCGCTGCGGCAGGAACGAAGCCGTGAGACCGGCTCCCAGCAGCTCCATGAATCGCCGCCGGCCCCAGTGCGGGCGATCGTAAAATCGGCCTTCATGCGGATGGCGCTGCAAAAAACGCTCGTATTTTTGCTGACCGAACATGGAGGCTCTCCTTAGTAGTTGAAGATAAAATCAACCTTGTTATACAGCGACCATAGCAGCTGTTCTGCCTTCTGGTTACGCGTGCCAGTTTGCAAGCTGGTTACGGCTGCGCTCTTTTCCGCATCCGTTGGGTAGCGCGATAGCACGGTCAAAAAGAGATGATCGACCAACTGGTCGTTCGTCATACTGAGGCTTCTTGCCAGTAAGCCAGCGGCATTGCCAGCGGTCACGCGAGTCGTCACCACACCGTTGTTCATCAGGTTCAACGCCTGCTGGATGGAGACTTCCGGCAAACGGTCTTCTTCGTCGCGGTTGCCGTTCATGAAGTCTTTGACAAATGGGACGGTGGTTAGGCGGGTCTCCGGAAACTGCATCGTCCAGATCTTGGTTCCGTAGGTGGCGCCAAGGTTATAGCTTGGCATGATTCCACTGGAGTGCACGACGGCATCATGGGCCTCTTCTCCCCAAAGGCGTCGCACCAGCTTGCGTGCAAAAAGTCGTTCCCACGTGACGTTCCAGGTGCCACTGTAGCGGGAGGAAAGCTGATAGGTCTTGGAATTGACAATCCTCCGCATCACCTCTTTCACGTTGTATCCGTTGCTAACGAAATCCTGGGCAAGTTCTCTCAGTAGCGCGGGGTGTGAGGGCTGTAGAGTCCAGGGAGCGGGCGGAGGATTGTTTTCGTCCAGGCGCAGCGGGTCGAAGAAATCCGGAGGATCAACGATGCCAATTCCGAAGAACTCCTTCCAAAGGTAGTTGACCGCCGCGCGCGCAAACTGGAAGTCAGATGTCACTTCCCGCGCCAAGGCTACGCGATAGTTTTCGCCTGGGGCCGGACCACGGCCGCTGAAGGGGTAAACCGGCGCAACGTTCGTCTTTCCGCCAAAAGCCGCTGGCTGACGGGCAGGACGGTTGCCGGTGGTCGTGTTCAGCCGGTAGTCCTGCTGGTAGGTTGCATTGAAATTCTCCCGAAGTCCCCAATAGTATGGCTGTGCTACGTTGGGGTCCACCCGTGTTTGATACGCTTCAGTTCGCGAAAGGAACGAGGCTAATTGCCAGAACTCAGTGCGCTTGCCGTTCTTGCCCCACAGACTCAGAGCGTCCAAGTGACCGGCGCCGTCATGGCAACCAATGCAATTGAGGTGAGCCATCCCGAGAAGGTGCTGGCCCATTCTTGCCGTCCGGGCATCGATGTGATCCTGATAGGGGCCGCCGCCCATGCCTCCGCCCACAAACCAGTTGATTTCACCCGTCTGATAGCTGTTTGTCCCTTGCACAGCGATCAACTCGCGGGCCATCTGGTCGTAGGGCTTGCTGCCAGAGAGCGAATCGCGAATCCAGGTATTCATTGCCACCACGCCAGGCTGAAACATAATCATTTGGGTGTTCGCGCTGGTGTTCTGGAACAGGTCACCATAATACATGGTCCACTTGTCCAACCATTCGGGTGAATTGAGGAGCTCTTCAATGAGCTGGGCGCGCTTGTCGGCCGCGCCGTCAGCCACGAAGCTGAGGACGCGATCCTTGGTTGGAATGCGACCCGTCAGGTCGATTGTTACACGCCGGATGAACTCATAATCGTTCGTGGGCTTGGCTGGCGGGACTCCGGCCGTAACCAGCGCCGGAAAGATATGGCGGTCGATCAGGTTCGTGTAGCTGCCAGTGTCGTTTCCGTAGGGAGGTTCAAACGGGAATTTGATTTCTGCTGAAGGCGGCTCGGAAGGAAGCTTGGAAGTAACCTGCACCGTCAAGGCGCCGCGGCCAGTCGGGCTACGGTCCTTAAAATGGGACCGCAGACTCTCACGAAGCCCCACTGCGGAGATCTTGTCGTGCTGCGGGCCGAAGAAGCTGCAGTCCGCATTTTCGGTGGCATTGACGCCGGCATCCGTCAGGCTTTCAGCGTCCGGCGCCGGGCCCGAGTCCAACTGATCTTTTGCGGCCTTCTTGCTTAGCCTCTCCGCTCGATCCAAGCCGTCAACCTTGCCTTCTCTAGCGTAGAAGAGGCTATACGCTGAAAACAAGAGAGTGGCAAACATGCAGAATAGAACAGCAGCTTTTTTTCTCATAGTTCAGTGAACCTCCCTGACGGCCGAAAGTGCATGCTTCGTCGGAAGCGGAGTCCTGTAACAGCAATGTTCGCCTTGCGGCGGTCCTTCTACAACAACCAACCGGGCTTCGAATTTCTAACTAAAGCATGCATGATGCCAGTCAAGCGGGATCAGGAATGAAGCCATTGTAACAAAACCGAGATCAGCGTGAGGGAAATTTCTGTTCATTTAAAAGCACCCTTAGCGTCAAATATCGCACTTGATTTGAAAGGCTTGCCAGCCAGGGCGGAGGGTAGCCTGCTGACTCGTTCCAGTTTGCCATCCGCGGGCGCCAGACCCACTGGTGATCCCACTTTCTTGACTTACTCGGTCAAAAGGCTGAAGATCCCTCCCAGCCCACCCTTCCGTCCGACACTGGGCGAATCTAAACGCTTGCCAGAGTCGATAAGTGAACTTTCCGTTACACTCCTGTCAAGCTTGACTCCCTCTCAACTACCAATAATGATTGAACTGCTTGGTTCAAACCCGGCAGACAAGAATTAGTTGCGGAGAGGCCCTGAAAGAACGAACTAGGGTGAAGTCGCAGAGCTGGCGGCCTTACCAGCCTGAAGCAGTGCACCGAGTAAAAAGGGAGGCGGTAGCTGGTTCACTTTGGTTTGAAGTTTGCAAGTTGCTTCGTTGCTTCCCAGGACGTATCCTTTCGGGACCGTGCCAGATGTGTTTTGGGGTGCTCCACTCAAGGAGCCGCGTCACAGCGTTCGGCAGTGCCACAATCTCTAACCGTTGAGGCTGGAAATGACGATGGATGATTTCTTCACACAACTATCGTCTCAAGAGCGTGTTGAAGCTCTGATGAGGAAGAGACCCTTGATGATTCTTTGCGACCGATTGATCCCGTTTGGCGCCATTGCCATCTTGTCTATTTCTACGGCCCTGGCGGAGCAGGCTGGAAGAGTTTCCGATCGCCCATCGGCAAACGCTGGCTTGGACAGCAGCTTTAGAAAGGCTGGGGCGGCGGAGTTGGCCGGACCTCTCAAGGCGGCCTTCGAGGCGAACGTGGGGCAGACTGACCCACAGGTGCGGTTTCTATCGAGAGGTCGTGGCGCCCAACTCTTTCTCACTTCTGAGGAGGCAGTGCTCAAGTTCGGACCGTCGCGGGACGCCGTGCTGCGGATGAGGCTACTTGGGGCAAACGTCCATGCTCAACTCGAAGGGATGGAGCCGCTGCTGGGGCATTCGAACTACTTTACAGGCAGCGATCCTCGGAACTGGCACACCTCCGTTTCGCAATTTGCCAAGGTGCTCTACCGCGATGTTTATCCAGGAATCGATCTGGCGTATCACAGCACCGGGCGCGATTTTGAGTACGATTTCATCCTGGAACCAGGCCGAAGCCCGCAAGCCATCACGGTTGACTTCGTGGGCGCCGCAGATCTCAGGATGGATGCTGGAGGGAACCTTGTTCTCAGCACTGCTGCGGGTGACGTTTACCACAAGAAGCCTGTGGCTTATCAGCTCAAGCAAGACAGGCGGATTTTCGTCGAGGCTGCCTATGTGCTGAAAGGCCGTCGCAGCGCGGGGTTCAGACTGGGACACTACGACCCCAGCCTGCCGCTAGTTATCGATCCCGTGTTGAGCTTTTCGGGTTACCAGGGAGGGACGGGGCTCGATCAAGCCTACGGCATCGCAGTCGATGCAGCGGGCAACAGTTACATTACTGGGACAACGGAATCGATCAACTTTCCTCTGCAGTCCCAGTTTGCGCCCTACCCGAACGACAACCGAAAGAATGCCTTTGTCATGAAGTTGAACCCCCAGGGAACCACTGTGCTGTACTCAACCTACTTGGGTGGGAACGCTGACGATGAAGGACTGGCAATTGCTGTAGACAGCTCCGGCCAGGCTCTGGTAGCCGGTTACACCGACTCGACAAATTTCCCTACGGCGAGCCCGTACCGTGCCACTAACAGTGGTGGGAGAGACGGATTCGTCGCCCGGCTGAATGCCACTGGGAACGCTCTAGTCTATTCTACTTACCTGGGTGGCAGTGGCTCCGATCTGGCTTTCGCTATTGCTCTCGACGGCCAGAGCAACGTCTACGTGGCCGGTTCGACAGCGTCGACTTCATTTCCGACGGTGAATCCTTATCAGGCCACTCTGGGTGCGTTGCGCGACGCCTTTGTAACTAAATTCAACCCGGCAGGCTCGACGTTGCTCTATTCCACCTATCTTGGCGGCAACGCCGACGACGTCGGTTATGGCATCGCAGTCGATGCTTCGGGAAGCGCTTTCGTCACAGGCATCACGCAGTCGGACAACTTTCCCACAGCGAACGCCATGCAAGCCACGTACGAAGGCGGGACGGATGTCTTCGTCACCAAGCTCAACGCTGCAGGTTCGGAGCTTGCCTATTCCACCTATCTAGGGGCGGGTTTTGCCGAAAACTGCTACAGCATCGCGGTTGATCGCGCCGGCAGCGCGTATGTGGCGGGCTCCACCGAGTCCGCCACGTTTCCCGTCACTAGTCCTTACCAGGGTTCAAAACGTGGAGGCATAGACGCGTTTGTGACAAAGCTGACGCCGTCTGGAAAGGCGCGTGTTTATTCGACTTTCCTGGGAGGCAACGCCGAGGATCGCGTGAATGCCATCGCGGTCGATAGCATGGGGAATGCAACGGTTACAGGCTTCACATTGTCTTCCGACTTTCCAACGCTCGAACCCTTGCAGTCGGCCTACGGCGGCGGTCAGGATGCTTTCGTCACCCGCTTGAATGCAAGCGGAGTTGGGTTGCTTTATTCAACCTATTTCGGTGGCAGCGGGGAGGACGAAGGCAAAGCAATCGCGCTCGACGCCGCTGGTAGTGCCTATATTGCCGGGTTAACGCTTTCTACCAATTTTACTGTCTCGACAGGCTCTTCGCCGTACCGGGGTGCTGGCGATGCGTTTGTAGCGAAGATTACAGACGACAGCGCGCTCGCGCTGTTTGTTCCCGTGATCATTTCATCTGCGGGCATCGGCGGCTCGTTTTACACCTCGGAGCTGACCCTCACGAACCGGAGCGTGCAGACTGCGACTCTGGAGTTCACCTACGTTCAAGCCTTCGGTGGCGGCGGTGGCACAGCCAGCACGACACTGCCAGCCGGCCAGCAGCGCATCGTGCCTGATGCCATAGGCTACTTAATTTCCTTGGGCATGCCTATCCCGGCCAGCGGCAATCGAGGGGGCACGTTGCGCGTGCGATTTACGGGACTTTCTTCGCCTGGTGATGGCGCTGTGACAGTGAGAACCGCAACCGCGGTGGCTGCAGGGCGCGCCGGACTGGCTTATCCAGGAGTTTCAACGATGCTGGCACTGACTGGAACATCGTTCGTGCCAGGCTTAAGACAAAATGTAACCGACCGTTCGAATCTGGCCCTGCAGCATGCCGGGACGGCGGCGCAAGGCAGCATCACGCTTCGCTTGACGGTCTTTTCCGGCAACCCGGGCTCTCCGTCCCAAACAACGCTGCCGGATCAGACTCTCGGCAGCGGCGAGTTTTATCAGCTCACTCTCATCCTTCAGTCAAACGGGCTCAACCTCAACAATGCGTTTGTCAAGATCGAGCGCATCAGCGGCACGGCCCCCTACTACGCTTACGGCGTCATTAACGACAACGCCAATTCCGACGGTTCGTTCATTCCAGCGATTCCTGAGAATGCACTGACTGGAAGGAGTGGTTTGACTCTGCCCGTCATCGTGGAAGGGGCATTCACCAGCGAACTGGTGCTGACAAACTGGTCCACGCAACAGAAGGTTTTGCGCTTCACCTACGTCGAGTCGGCACAGGCAAGTGCTGCGACCGCGAGCTTTTCGATCAACCTGAATCCTAGTCAGCAGACGATTATTCCCAACCTCCTGGAGTATCTGCGAAGCCTGAACACGCCTGGGATCGGGCCTTTCGGGCTAACCTATGTGGGAGCATTGTTCGCCACTGTGGATGGAGGAGATGGCGGAGGAATTTTTGTGGGGGCGAGAACCGCGACGCCGGGTGGAGGCGGGGCGTTTGGCCTCTTCTATCCCGCGGTGCCCTATGCAACGGCCTCAACGGGGAGTGCCTGGCTCTTCGGCTTGCAGCAGAATACGGAGAACCGCACGAACCTGGCCCTGGTTAACACAGGAGAAGAAGGCAACACCGCCAATACGTTCAGCATCGATCTCTACGATGGAAATACCGGAGCGAAGGTCACCACACTGACAGAAACGTTGAATGCCCGCGCATGGAAGCAGATCGGAACAATCCTGACGAATGCTCCAGGAGTCACGCAAGGATACGCGCGGGTCACTCGAACCTCAGGGTCGAACCCCTTCATCACTTACGCCGTGGTCAATGACGGCGGCCAACCCAATCAACGCAGCGGTGATGGGGCGTTTGTGGCCAGCGCGCCGTGAAGCTGGCTTGCAGCAAACCGGTGAGGCGCGAAATCGGACGATTCACAGTTTGACTTCAGGTCTTGCTTCGATTCTCTTGGCACACTGCCTGAAAGTGCCGCGAAGATCGGGACGGGTCATCCCAAGGCTTTGGAGTTTTTTCGATTTGACACGAAGATCCATACTCGTGCGTTGGCCGCCGCGAGAGCCTCAGGCTCCCTGGGCCGAATTATGGAAGCCTGAAGCTTCAGCCAGCGAGAGCCTTTCCTGTAGGTGCAGCCCCAGTGCAGAACGCGAGGGGGCAACTTTACACTGCCTCAGCCAGATTTGGTTCAATCAACT
The DNA here is from genome assembly GCA_022616615.1 of Acidobacteriota bacterium. Classification (GTDB taxonomy): domain Bacteria; phylum Acidobacteriota; class Terriglobia; order Versatilivoradales; family Versatilivoraceae; genus VFZK01. Next base: position 3,669 of record JAKEER010000785.1, on the reverse strand, counting down.
TTGCTAACAGGAGCTACTGTTTTCATGCAAAAGCGAAAACCGCTCATCAATTTTGCAGTCAGCTTGATCATCATCCTGTGCGTTGCTGGAATTGTCTTTGCCTTCGCGGGCGGACCGCCCACTGGGGCCACCGGATCCGTCATCTTCAATCAGCAGAGTTGTGCCCAGGCGGGCTGCCACGCCGGGATGGCTGTGAATTCCTCAAGCGGTAGTCTCACACTGTCAGGCGTTCCGGCCAGCTACAGCCTTGGACAGACGTACGACTTGACCGTCACTATCAACCAGCCCAATCAGCGCCGGTGGGGTTTCCAACTCTCGGCCCGGGCCCGGACCAGCACCGCCTCGGTTGGGTCATTGCAGTCCTTGGACGGATTCAGCCAGCTTCAGACGCTATCAGGCATTCAATACATTGCCCACAACGCAGCAGGGACGCGCGCCGGCACTGTGGGCCCCGTGAGCTTTCAGGTGCGCTGGACCGCGCCTTCGACCAGTGCCGGAGAGGTTGTCTTCAGTGTGGCTGGCAATGCCGCCAACAATGACAACAATAACACCGGTGACTTCATTCACTTCCGTGAAACCACCAGCCAGCCGCCAGGATCTTCCGCCGTGCCCACGATCACGAGCGTCAGTCCCAGCTCGGGCCCGGTGAACGGCGGAACCCCCGTTATCATAACAGGCACCGGATTCGCATCCGGTGCTACGGTAACAGTCGGTGGAGTGGCTGCAACCAACGTCAGCGTAGCCAGCGCCACTCAGATCAATGCCACCACCGGGGCGGCCGGGACCCCCGGGACGGTCAACGTGGTAGTCACAGTGAGCGGCCAGTCGGCCACCTTGAATGGGGGCTTCACCTACAGTTCGTCGACTAGCACACCGGCGCCAACTTCATCGGCCATCATTCTGCCTTTTATAGTCGATACCACAGCTTTTCGCGCCAACCTCATCATGAGCAACCTAACAGGAGCCACGGCGAACGTGACCGTGCAGTTTGTGGAGGCGGGTGGAACCATTGGTGGATCGAAGTCTTATACTGTGGATCCCAACGGACTGAAACAGGTCAATCGAGTCATCGCAGACGTTCTCAATCTAGCCTCACCTACCGGCAAGCAGGGTTACCTCATTTTGGAGTCTGACCAGAGGATCACAGCGGCTGCCACCCCCATAGACAACACCACTATTGACTCGGCCGTGATTCAGGGCAGCCGTGGTACTTCGGGGCATCTGCTTTCGCTGACCTCCGCATCGGTGGCTGGATTCTTGACAACTATGACGATCGTGAACGACAGCCTTGTCGCCAACAATGTGGAGTTGAGGCTCCGGCCGACAGACGGAAGCGCCGCAGTCGTTAAGAACGTGACGATAGCGGCTTACGGCCAGTTTCATACGGAAGACGTTCATCAATTCATGGGGGCAACAGGAACGGTCGGTCCCATCGAACTCACGTCAAAGAACGCTTCGCCGCAGCCGATCATTGCCGTGTCGCGCGTCTATTCCACCATCACAACGACCTCTCCCAACGTCGGCATCGGCCAGACCAGCTCCTTCTTCAGCGCCGTGCCTTATTAGAGGGTTAAGGATCAAGAGCAAAGGGTCGAACCAGCAATCACGAATGTCGAAAGTTCCGAATAACGAGCCAGCGAAACGAGATCGTTCTCGTTTGGGCTTCAGCCTAGCAGTGTCCTATCGCCGCCGACGCGGAGGCGGACTTCATCATACTCCATTGGGCTACTTCGGCGTTTACTCCTGTTTCACGGAGTCGCCAAAAATGAGGCTCTTGCCCCATTCATTTGGTTATTCAGACATTCGGCATTCCTTCTTTGCCCCTTGACCATTTTGCGTTGACCCTCTGCACGCACTATCCGGCACCCTTGGTCGGTTCCTTTACACTCCCAATCTTCCATGCTATTGTCTGGCCTTCATTTTGAGCCGTCCTAACTCAACAAGGAGTCGATCCATCATGGCGACCGCAGCAAATCTAAAGGCAGACGTGAAGGATCTTAGCCTCGCGGCCAAGGGCAAAAAGCGAATCGAGTGGGCTTCGCGTTCGATGCCAGTGCTTGAGCTCATCCGCAGGCGCTTTCTGAAGGAAAAGCCCCTAAAGGGGCTGAAAGTCTCAGCCTGCCTGCATGTCACCACGGAGACGGCAAATTTGATGACGACGCTGCGCGATGGCGGCGCCGACGCCGTGATCTGCGCTTCAAACCCTTTAAGCACTCAGGACGACGTAGCTGCCTCGCTGGTGCAAGATTTCGGCATTCCTGTGTTTGCCATCAAGGGTGAGGACAACAAGACCTATTACTCGCATATCACGGCTGCGCTCGATCATCAGCCGCATATCACGATGGATGACGGCGCCGATCTGGTTTCAACAATTCACTCCAGCCGGCGCGATCTGCTGGCCAATATCGTTGGCGGCACCGAGGAGACGACCACAGGCGTCATTCGGCTGCGCAGCATGGCGAAGGACGGAGTGCTGATGTTTCCCATCGTCTCCGTTAACGACGCCGATACCAAGCACCTGTTCGACAACCGCTACGGAACGGGCCAGTCCACGCTCGATGGCGTGATTCGGGCCACGAATCTTCTTATCGCGGGCCTGAACGTCGTCGTGGCGGGTTACGGCTGGTGCGGACGCGGCGTCGCAGCTCGCGCGCGCGGCTTGGGCGCCAAGGTGATTGTGACCGAGATCGATCCGACCAAAGCTATTGAAGCCGTGATGGATGGTTTTCAGGTGATGCCGATGTCCGAAGCGGCGCCGTTGGGCGACATTTTCGTCACCGTCACGGGGAACAAGAAGGTGATTCGCAAGGAACACTTCGAAGCGATGAAGGACGGCGCTGTCGTGTGCAACTCAGGCCACTTCAATGTGGAGATTGACATTCCCGCGCTGGAAGCTCTCTCGAAGAGCCACACAGAAGCTCGGGAGTTTGTGGAAGAGTATCAGATTGCTGATGGCCGCAAGATCTTCTTGTTGGGAGAGGGAAGACTGATTAACCTGGCGAGTGCCGAGGGGCATCCAGCTTCGGTGATGGACATGAGCTTCGCCAACCAGGCGCTGTCCGCAGAGTACATGGCGAAGAACCACAAGACTCTTGAGAAGAAAGTCTATGCCGTCCCAACCGCCATCGATAAGGAGATTGCCCGCCTGAAACTGCAATCGATGGGTGCCTTCATCGACGTGCTCACATCGGAACAAGAAGCCTACCTGGCGTCCTGGGCGGAAGGAACCTAACCGAGCAAGACGTCTCAGACCAGCGAGGGTTGCGCCTTCGTTCGCTTCTGACCCCTCACCCGGCCTTTGGCCACCCTCTCCCCACAAACAGGAGAGGGAGTCGCTTCACAGAGAGGTCGACATGCGAATGTCGAATCGCTAAGGCAGCGTTAAGAAATAACCTGCCTGAAAAAAATCCCCTCCTCAGCTGAGGAGGGGCAGCGCCGGTGTCAGCCAGCGCGGGGTGGTGGGCTTCGCTGCTGGAATCATGTGCGGCCGCAACGTCGAACCACCCCCGCCGTGGCCGTCGGCCACGGCATCCTCTCCTTATCCCAGGAGGGGAACTTCTGCGCACTGTATTTCTTCACAGGCGCTAAGATGAGTGAAACTCGGCCTTCGCGCTTCGAAGTTCGCGCTTCGCTTACGTTCGAATGGTAAAGAGGAAATAAACTCCGCTT
>JAKEER010000127.1 GCA_022616615.1 Acidobacteriota bacterium | reverse complement strand
GGGTGGTGCGACCGGTCTTTGCGGAAACCTCCAATCGAGCGCTTCGCGTCACAAACTGGCATCTTCGACACGAAACGCTCGATTGATGATTTTCGGGTCACGCTTCAGACCACCCCCGTGCCGCCGCGCGGCACTTCCCCTCCTGGTCTCAGGAGGGGAGCCAGAAAAACGTCCAATTCGCAGGTGGCAGCGGCATTCTGCCGCTGCCATCCTGCGGCTGGAAACCGCTGCCACTTTGGCCGCCCGGACGGCCTCTCACGGTCTAAGGTCGCTCGCTAGCTCTCGGTGAGTTCCTCCTCCAGCAACTGTTTTTGATAAAGATCGGCGTAATAGCCCTCCCGCCTGGCCAGTTCTTCGTGGGTACCGCGCTCCACGATTTCACCGCCTTTCAGAACAATGATTTGATCCGCAAACTTCACCGTTGAAACGCGGTGGCTGATCAGGATCGATGTCCGGTCGCGCATGATAATCTTCAGTAGGTTCAGAATTCTTTCCTCAGTGGCGGTGTCAACGCTAGAAAGCGCATCGTCGAGAACCAGGATCCGAGGATTGCGAATCAGTGCCCGCGCTATGGCCGTGCGCTGCTGCTGGCCGCCGGAAAGCGTGATGCCGCGCTCTCCAATCAGGGTGTCGAACTGCTTCGGAAACTCCTCCACCTCGGGAAGGATGTGCGCCAGCCGGGCTGCCTCGCGGATGTCTGAAGACAAGGCCTCTTCCACGCCGAATGCAATGTTTTCGCCAACCGTATCACTGAAGAGGAAGGTTTCCTGGGGGACGTACCCAATGCTTGAGCGCAACGTATGCAAGGAATACTCTCGCAGGCTCAAACCGTCGATAAGGATCTCTCCATTCGTCACTTCGTGAACCCGCGCCAGCAGACTGACCAGCGTGCTCTTGCCCGAACCCGTCTCGCCCACAACCGCGTAGGTTGCTCCGAGCGGAATTTGGAGGTTGATATTCTTGAGAACAATCTGGCTGTTGTAGGCAAAGGAAAGATTGCGGATATCAATTGCTCCCTGAATCGCTGGCTGATAATTGGCTCCTTTGGACCCGTGTGCTTCCACGGGAAGCTCCTGTCCGGGCACTTCAATCTTTACCGACGCATCGAAGATCTCCGGTGGTGCGTCGAAGATCTGGTTTATCCTCCCGGCAGAAGCCGAGCCGCGTTCGACGATGTTGATCACCCACCCCAGCGCGATCATCGGCCAGGTGAGCATTCCGAGGTAGGCATTGAAGGCCACAAAGTCTCCCAGAGTCAAGCGGCCGCCAATCACCTCACGTCCGCCATACCACAAGACAAAAACACCTCCCAGGCCGAGCAGCGTGCCCAGCACCGGATAGAAGAGGCCCCATACTCGGATAAGTTGAAGGTTTTTGTGAATGTATTCCTGGTTGAGCCGCTTGAATTCGCCGATCTCACTCTCTTCCTGCGTAAAGGCCTTGATGACACGAACCCCTGAGAGATTCTCTTGAACCTGAGCGCTGATTTCAGAGAATGTCTCCTGGATCTTCTCGAAGCGCTGATGGATCACGGTGCCAAAATACCTTACGGCCAGCGCCACGGCCGGAATGCTGACGAGCGCGAACAGAGTCAGCGCCATGTTGATGCGCAGCATCAGAAACAAAACAATCGCCAGGCGGATCACCGTGTTCACCGAATACATGATGCCCGGCCCGAGCATCATGCGAACGGCGTTCAGGTCATTGGTGGCACGGGACATGATGTCTCCCGTGCGGTGATTCTGGTAATACCGGCGCGAAAGCCCCAGCAGGTGGGCAAAGAGATCGTTCCGCAGGTCATACTCCATGAGGCGCGAGGCGCCGATCATGATGCGGCGCATGAGAAACAGAAACACTCCTTCGAGAATGGCAAACAGCACGATCAGGGCGCCAAAATAGATCAAGCGTTCTTCCGAAATGAATGCGCTCAAGGAGTCGATGGCGTGCTTGAGCAAAAGAGGCGAAACCGTCGCTGCCAGGTTGGACAAAGTGACGCAAACAACACCGAGACCCAGCCGCACCCGGTATTTTTGCGCGCAAGCCAGCAGACGGGACAGGTTGGACAGTTTCTTCATCGAGATCTCCAAGCGAAATCATCGGCTTTCAATATAGCAAATTGGCCAGTGGTTCCGAAACCAAGCGGGATCGGGTCCGGCCCACAGCCGAGGAGTCTTGTGTCGACTCCGCAGGCGATTCCTCCTCCTGCCTCGGCGGATACTATGAGAACGATTCGTCGTCGTCCTCGTCCTCGGCTTTTCTTCGAGGACGAGCCCGAGGATGACCACGAGGACGATTTTCATCGGAGCAGCCAAGACCACGGTGATGCGCGCTGCGAGGTAGAAAATGGCAGCCCAATCCCCTCTTGGGAGGGGAAAGGGCCGTCAGGGGAGCTGTGAAAAAATTCGGTTGGGCGTATAAACCTGATCCGGTAGGGACGCGGTGCTCCGCGTCCGTGTTGGGTTTACGGTCGCGGACGCGCAGCAGCGCGTCCCTACCATTTAATTTTTTCACAGCTCCAGGCCCTGGGGTGGGTGACGGCTTCGAAGCGACGACCCACCCCGTCTGGCTGCGCGACTGCTGTCGCTGCGCGACCGCTGTCGTTGCGCCAGACACCCCTCCCAAGAGGGGATTTTCTTAGGAGCACCCAACACCGCTGTGATGCGCGGCGCGAGGTAGAGAAGAAAATGTCCCTTCGAGCTTCGCACGTCGAACTTCGCGCTTCGACCTTCGTACTTCTTCGCACCCGGCGCTCCTTGACTTTGCTTTCCTTACCTTCATAATATGGTTTTCTAATGCAGGGCACTGGAGCTCACTATCCTTGATTGTTGATACCGTCCTTAAGAAAATTTTTGGCAGCAAGTATGAGCGGGATCTCAAAGCGGCCCAGCCTCTGGTCCAGGAGATCTCTAGTTTGGAAGCCTCTATTTCCAAGTGGTCCGATGCCGAGCTGGCTGCAAAGACTGCCGAATTCAAGCAGCGGCTGGCGAATGGCGAGACGCTGGATGACCTGCTTCCTGAAGCTTTTGCGGTCGTCCGCGAAGCTGGCAAGCGCGTCTTGAAGATGCGACACTTCGATGTTCAGTTGATTGGCGGACGTGTGCTTCATCAAGGGAAGATCTCAGAAATGAAGACCGGTGAAGGAAAGACGCTGGTCGCCACACTGCCCGTTTATCTGAATAGCCTGGAAGGCAAAGGCGTGCATGTCATCACCGTCAACGATTACCTGGCGCGGCGCGATGCCGAGTGGATGGGAAAGCTATACAAGTTTTTAGGGCTCTCCGTGGGTATTATTCAGCATGACATGGATGATGAGGAGCGTCGCCAGGCCTACGCGTGCGAAGTGACTTACGGCACCAACAACGAGTTTGGCTTCGACTATCTGCGCGACAACATGAAGTTTGACCTGAGGGATTGCGTGCAGCGAGGGCATCACTACGCGATTGTCGACGAAGTGGACTCGATCCTGATCGATGAAGCGCGAACGCCGTTGATTATTTCCGGCCCCGTGGAAAGCTCGCAGCAGAAAAACTACATCGCCATGCGGCCGCTGGCGGAACGGCTGCGCGAGCAGCAGTCGCGGCAGATGAACCAATACATGCGCGAGGTCATAGAGAAGATCGGCGAAAATGGCGACTACTCCGACGAACTGCTGGAGAAGCTGCTGCTGGTAAAGCGCGGCGATCCGAAGAATCGCCAGTACTTGGATCTGCTGGTGAAGCATGGCAGCCTCAAGAAGAAGATCGACCAGGTCGAAGGGCAGTTGATGTCTAACAAACAGCTCTCCGAATTCGACAACGAGCTGTATTGCTATATCGACGAGAAATCGCACAACGTCGAGATCACCGAGAAGGGGCGCGAGTTTCTGGCTGCAGGGAAGATGGACGACTACATTATTCCCGATCCTGAAGATCCGCATTACACCGAAGAGCGCTACATCGAAGTGACTGAGCGGATCCACACGATCCAGCAGCTTGTAAAGGCGTTTTGGCTTTATGAGAAGGACGTTCACTACGTCATCAACGACAACAAGGTGGTCATCGTCGATGAATTCACAGGCCGCTTGATGCCGGGGCGCCGCTGGAGCGACGGCCTGCATGAAGCCGTGGAGGCCAAGGAGCGTGTCAAGATCGAACGCGAGAACCAGACGCTCGCCACCATCACTTTCCAGAACTATTTCCGCATGTACAAGAAGCTGGCTGGCATGACTGGCACAGCGGATACCGAAGCCGTGGAGTTCAACAAGATTTACAACCTGGAAGTGGTTGTCGTTCCACCCAACCGGCAGATGGTCCGGAAAGATTTCCCGGACATCGTCTATCGAACCGAGCGAGAGAAGTTCAATGCCGTAGTGGAAGAGATCAAGGAACTGTATGCAACCGGGCAGCCAACGCTGGTGGGCACCATCTCGATTGAGAAGTCGGAGCGGCTGAGCGCCATGCTGAAGAAAGCGAGCGTAAAGCACGTAGTGCTGAATGCGAAATACCACGAGAAGGAAGCGGAGATCGTAGCGCAAGCCGGTCGAAAGGGATCCGTAACGATTGCCACTAATATGGCCGGACGCGGAACTGACATTCTGCTGGGCGGCAATGCTGATTTTTCAACCAAGGAACAGCTTCGCAAGAAAGGCATCAACCCCGATCTGGCCACCCGAGAGCAGTGGGATGAGGTCTATGGCCGCATCCAGGGGGACGTTCAGCGGGAGCATGAAGAAGTCATCGCGCTGGGCGGCCTGCACATCCTCGGGACCGAGCGCCATGAATCGCGCCGGATCGACAACCAACTGCGCGGGCGTTCCGGACGCCAGGGTGATCCCGGGTCGTCACGATTTTACCTGTCACTGGAAGACGACCTGATGCGGATCTTCGCCAGCGAGAAGGTTTCCTCCATCATGCAGAGGCTGGGTATGGACGAGGGTGTTCCCATCGAGTCGCGCCTCATTTCCCGCCGGATCGAAGCGGCGCAGAAACAGGTGGAGGGCCACAACTTTACGATCCGCAAGCATCTGCTGGAATACGACGACGTGATGAACCAGCAGCGCAAGACCATCTACGGTTTGCGGAACAAGTTTCTAGGAGAGACCGATCAAAAAGATTATCTCCTGCAATTGACCGAGGATTTGATCGCTGATGTTATCGACCAGCATTGCGACCCCGAGGTCAATCCTCAGGAGTGGAACGTAGAAGCCCTGCGCCATGGCATCATGCACCAGTTTGGCATCGACATTGTGCATGAGAAGATCCGTCCTGCCGAGCTGAACCGCGACGAGTTGCAACAGGCGATTCTGGCCTGTGCCAAGGAACGCTACGAGAATAAGGAGCAGAAGATCGGCGGCGAGGCTATGCGGATGCACGAGCGAGTCATCTTCCTGAACGTGCTGGACGGGCACTGGAAGGATCACCTGCTGGCGATGGACCAGTTGAAGGAAGGCATCGGACTGCGCGGATACGGCCAGAGAGATCCGTTGGTCGAATACAAGAAGGAATCCTTCAACACCTTCCAGGAGATGATGAACACGATTGAAGAAGACAGCCTGCGTTATCTCTACCTCTTGCAGCCGGTCGAAGAACAGGAACGCGTCCGGGAACTGGAGCGGAAGCTGCGCAAGCAGGAGATGAAGCTCAGTAGCGGAGGCGAAGCCGCGCCGGAAGCTGCCCGGCCGGTAATCAGGGGGCCGAAGGTGGGACGGAACGACCCTTGTCCCTGCGGCAGCGGAAAAAAATACAAGAAGTGTTGCGAACTGAAGGGGACATAGAGGGGCGGCTGCCAAGCCGCCTTTTTTTGTTTTGGGAGACACTATGACGAACGAGCGTGTGCCGGAAGGACTGACTTTTGACGATGTGATGCTGGTGCCACAGCAATCCGACGTGCTGCCGGCCGAAGTCTCGACCGAAACCTTTTTGACTCGGAACATCCGATTGAATATTCCGATCGTCAGCGCGGCGATGGACACGGTGACCGATTCGCGGCTGGCCATCGCCATGGCGCAGCAGGGCGGCATCGGGTTCATTCATCGCAATTTGCCTCCGGAAAAACAGGCTTCGGAAGTGGACAAGGTGAAGCGGTCCGAGAGCGGAATGATCGTCGATCCCATCACCATGTCGCCGGAGAATCGGATTTATGAAGCGCTGGAAATGATGAAGCATTACAAAATCTCAGGCGTGCCGATCACGAAGAACGGCCGCCTGGTGGGCATCCTGACCAACCGTGATTTGCGCTTTGAAACGCGCCTCGACCTTCCGATTTCCGAAGTGATGACCAAAGAGAATCTGATCACTGTTCCCGTGGGAACCACCCTCGGAGACGCGCATGAGATGCTGCACCGGCACAAGGTGGAAAAACTGCTCGTGGTCGACAAAGACTACATGTTGAAGGGGCTCATCACAGTCAAGGACATTCAGAAAAAGATTCAGTACCCAGACTCCGCCAAAGACAGCCATGGCCGTCTTCTCGTCGGCGCCGCCATCGGCGTCACGGGTGACTACCTCGAACGTGCCGAAGCGCTCATCAAAGCCAAGGTGGATGTCTTGGCCGTCGATACCGCTCACGGGCATTCCAAACGAGTCATCGAAACCGTGAAGCTGGTTAAGAAGAGATTTCCAGAGGTTGAAGTGGTCGCAGGAAACGTAGCCACAGCCGAGGGGACAACCGATCTCATCCGCAGCGGGGCCGATGGCATCAAGATTGGCATTGGCCCGGGCTCCATCTGCACAACACGTGTGATCTCAGGCGCCGGAGTTCCACAAATCACAGCCATTGCCGACTGCGCCCGCGCCGCCAAGGAAGCGGGCGTGCCGCTGATTGCCGATGGTGGCGTCAAATACTCTGGTGACATCACCAAGGCGATCGCTGCCGGCGCGGATACAGTGATGATCGGCAGTTTGTTTGCGGGAACCGACGAAAGCCCTGGAGAGATCGTGCTTTTTCAGGGGCGCAGTTTCAAGTCCTATCGCGGCATGGGTTCTTTGGGCGCGATGCAGGGCGGCAGTCGCGACCGTTACCAGATGGAAGCGGAGACCAACGAACAGAAGCTGGTGCCGGAAGGCATTGAAGGCCGCGTGCCCTACAAGGGCTCGCTGGCCGCCATGGTGACGCAGCTGGTCGGCGGCCTTAAGGCCGGAATGGGCTACTCCGGTTGCGGCAATATTCAGGCGCTCAAGACAAAGTCGAAGTTCATCCGTATCACTGCCGCCGGGCTGAAGGAAAGCCATGTCCACGACGTCATCATCACGAAAGAAGCGCCGAACTATCGCCTGGAGTAGCAGGCCTGCCTGGTGATTGGACATTTTTGCCCCGGACGGGGCAATGGACGGTAGCCTGGGGCAGAGCGAAGCGACGCCCCAGGGATCAGGGCCATCGTGAACCTCCCGCCCCGGCAGGGGCGCGGGATCAGCCTCCAGCGGGCATTCCGGCGCCCCTGCCGGGGCGCAACCGAATTGGATGGACGCCACCCTGGGGCGTCGCTGACGCTTAACCCCAGGCTACTCTCCCGCGCCCTTCCTGGGCGCCTGGAGCAGGCACCCGCTTCGTTGTAACCCTTGGGCGCATGACGCACGAAATATTGATTCGCTCTCCTATCTCAAAGCGACGACTTTGACGGCGCCCTGGATTCTCTACCTCCGCCGTTTCTGATTTGCATATAATCCAGCCAGTTTGCCATCCTGAGTCACTTACATTCACCGAGGGGGAAAAGTTATGGAAAAGGCCGTTCCGCGTTTGTCAACAAAAAGCACCAAAGAAGAGATGCTCAAGGCTTACAACGATCTGGTGAGCCGATACCAGGAAAAGTCGGCAACGGTGTCCGAGCGCCAGGCGGAGGCCAAAAAGACGGCTGACGCGACGGTTGTGGAGAAAGCGTCAAAGTACACAGTGGAGTCCATCATCAAGGGTCTCGCTGAGCTCAACATTTATGTAGGGAAGTCACTCAATGACCTGTCCCGCGAACTAACGTCCGAGGCGGAGAAACTCGCAGAGATCCGCGAGGCCATCGCACTCGAGACCGGGCATCTGGAAGAGTTGCATGACATCCAGCTGGCGGCGGACACCCTGGCTCTCTTAATCAAGGACCATGCCGAAAAGAAGGCGGCTTTCGCAGCGGAAAAAGAGTCTGAGGAAAGCGAGTTTAGTTTTCAAATGGCAGAGAAGCGCGCCGACTGGAAGAAGGAGCAAGAGGCTTATTTCGCCGCGCTCAAGGAAAGCGAGGCCCGGTTAAAAAAGGAGCGGGAGCGGGAAAGGGAAGAATACGAGTACAACTTGGCTCTGGCGCGAAAGAAGGAGAAAGATGCTTACGAAGCGGCGAAAGCCACTCAGATGAAAGCCCTTGAGGAGGAGCGGGCCAAACAAGAGCAGGAGCTGGGTGCTCGCGAAGCGGCTATCAAAGCGCAGGAAGCCGAGCTTGCTGACCTGCGGGCCAAGGTCTCGAGCTTTCCATCCGAGCTGGCAGCTTCTGTTGAACGCGCCGAAAAGGAGGCCACCGCCAAAGCAGAGAGCCGGAACAAACTCGAGGCGCAGTTGCTGGCCAAAGAAGTGGAGGGCGATAGGCGGGTGGCCCAGATGAAGGCTGGCGCGCTGGAAGAAGTGGTTGCGAAACAGGCGGCTCAAATCGAAGCGTTGACCAAGAAACTCGACGAAGCCAACGCCAAAGTGGAAGAAATTGCAGTGAAAGCCATTGAAGGCGCCTCCAATGCCCGCGCGCTCTCGACGATCAATGAAATCGCCATGGAACAGGCCAAAAACCTCAGCGGCAAGCGGTGAGCCGGTCTGCCGATAGACCACGGCACGGGTAGCCACGATGACCGCGTGGTTTACGGTCATTGTGGCTACTCCCGTCGCTGCGACGGACCGTCATCTGAATACCCCTATTCCCGCCACTAGCGCCTGGGTCCAAGGAAGTTCTTGAAGATCCAGTGCCCTAATTTCCTGCCTTGAATGGCACCCTGGCCGGTCGCGAAGCGGTAATGAAAGCCCGCATAGACGCGCGCATTCCGCCTCATGGGTGTAGAAACTCGTGTGAGGAAGAGAGGCGGTCGCTTGAGGGTGAATTCCTGATAGGGACTCAAGGGTGATCGCGACGCTGGGAACTACCTCTGCTCCTCCAACAGTGCTTCCAGCTCGGCGATGGATTCGAGATCCTTGGGGCGACCTGCTGCCCGCTTGACATGGATCAGCTTGGGGAGGTTCAGGCAGAGACACTCGACTCCAAACAGCCCCAACGTGATGGTGTCCGACAGCAACTCGTCGTAGCCGCCACCGCCTGTGATCTCGCCCAGCAGGTCCAGGGATCCCAGCGACGTAACGAGGGTGAAATTGAGCCCAGCCCACAGGGTAGCTTCGGACCACAGGAACGGGAGTCCGGGGGGTGCCCCTCGCAGGTAGGGATTCAAGGGACCCAGCACGTGAGTCAGGTGAGCCACATTCTCGCGTGTGCGCTGGTAAACAATGTCGAGATCCTGAGTGAGCCGAGCGGATCCGTGAGCCGTGGCCGCAGCTCCCCCCACCAGAATGAAACGAACCCCGCCCTTCACCAGCAAAGGGACCAGTTGGGCAAAATCGGTCATCTCGGTCTTTTCATCGACTGGCCGGCGTTCTGCAGTTCGCGAGCAAATCGCTGCAGCTGCATCAGGTTCTCAAAGCGCTGCTGGACGGTAAGCCGAAGGTTTTCCCGAAGAAGTGTTCGGTCCACGTGTTTCTTGTAGGCTTGGATAACCGGGTCGGACTTGGAAGGTAAGATCGTACTCACCATGAGTCTCCCTGGTTTGCTGCTGCGGGCGAGAATTATAACACCTGCCGAAAAGGCCTAATGAGCGAACGTGAGGGTGTTGCGATTTCCCTCAAGTGGTTCGCAGAGCCACTAGACTTAAGGATTTCTCACAGACTGGTCTGTCCCGGCCGGCTGGTCATATCGCGGTAAAGCCAGGCCCTGGCTATCGCCCAATCACGTTTGACCGTTCCGGGAGAAAACTCCGAGGACTTCGGCAGTCTCCTCGATGGACAGCCCGCCAAAGAACCGCAACTCAACGATGCGGCCCTGCTGGACATCGAAACTGGCAAGAGAGTTCAACGCGTCATCCAGTGCGACCAAGTCCACATGGCCCTCCTCAGGAACGGCCAGCGCCTCATCCAGCGAAAGCTTCACGGCGTCTGCGCCGCGCTTTTCGGCCTTGTGCCCGCGCGCATGATCCACCAGGATACGCCGAATGATCTGGGCGGCTACCCCGAAGAAATGCGCGCGGTTCTGCCAGCGCACCTGCTTCTGATCAACCATTCGCAAATAGGCTTCGTGAACCAGCGCGGTGCTTTGCAGCGTGTGGTCGGGGCGTTCCCGGCGTAAATAGCGCCCAGCCAGCTTGCGGAGCTCGTCGTAGACCAGCGGCGTTAGTGCTTCGAGCGCCTGCGGATCGCCCTGGCTCCAGTTCACCAGAAGCTGGGTCACGTTATTGGATTGGGATACTGAATCAGACATATTAGTGTAGAAGTAAGGAGACACCGCGAAGGGCTGAATCAGCGCCCCTCATCCCCGGCCCCCTGAAGCTGTGAAAAAATTAAATGGTAGGGACGCGCTGCTGCGCGTCCGCGAGCGTAAACCCAACACGGACGCGGAGCACCGCGTCCCTACCGGATCAGGTTTATACGCCCAACCGAATTTTTTCACAGCTCCCCTCTCCCCAAGCGGGGCGAGGGGAGCAGACACGCAAGAGTGGTGTCTTCTAACTAGCGCTCGGACTAATAGTGTGTTCCAGTTCACCGCTCTCCCTCATCGCTACCGGGCGGATGACTTGGTTGGAAAGTAATTCAGACCCAGGCGGGAAGCAGACTGGTCGCTGAAATCCACAACAGCAGCGGCGTTAATGGCAACCGCTATACAGATGGTTTCGCTGATTTCCTCTTTCGTGGCACCGAGCGCCAGCGCTTTCTTGATGTGGCCATCGGTGCAGCCTTCGCACTTGGCCACCAGCGATGCAGCAATCGAAATCAACTCCTGAACTTTGGGGTCCAAGATGCGCCGCTCGGGAGTATAGTAGAGCTCCTTGTAGAACATCCCATAGATCTTCTTCATCCGGGGTTCCAGCAACGAGTAGGAGTTCGTCGCATCGCCCGCTGCCTGCGGAATCAATTCCTCATTGGCCTGGCCGCCATCCTGCCCCGCACTCCTCTCTGTCTCCGCCGTTTTCCGATCTTCCATCGAGCGATCTCCTAAGAAGCAACGTTTCAAAACCCCTGACGCTCAAGCTTAACAGCCTCGCAACGCTTTCTGCAACGACTGTTGCGGGCTTGCCACGGCATCGTCAAAGTCAGGAGTCAGCGCGTGGGCAGCGGCATTCCCCCTTAACAAAGGGGGCAAAGGCCGCAGGCCTTGGAGGTTGTCCTGGCAGGTTTGTAAACCGGAGATACGACAACCCTCTGCGCGGTTTCTGCGCAACCGCTCTGGCGATTGGACATTTTTTGGAACGGCAAAGCCGCCCTAGGAGCGCGGGCGTCCCGCACGCACGGTCAGCCTGAAAGGCTGACGCTGGCGATTGGACGTTCTCCGGTGTGTTTGAGGCCTGCAGAATGCGGATTTGAGCCCACCAAGACGGCAAATCAATATTTCGGCGTCATGTGCCCAAGGGTTGCAACGAAGCGGGGCCTGCTCCAGGCGCCCTGGAAGGGCGCGGGAGAGTAGCCTGGGGCAGAGCGTCAGCGACGCCCCAGGTTGCCGTCTTATCCAATTCGGTTGCGCCCCGGCAGGGGCGCCGGAATGCCGGCTGGACGCTGATTCCACGCCCCGTCCGGGGCAAAATGTCCAATCTTTAGAAGCCAGACCAAAGGTCTGGCCTGGCCGAAGGCCAGAGGTTCGTCCCCCTTGGCAGGGGGGATGTGAAAAAGTTGAGAATCGGCTCCTCCCGGCACGAAGCGTGCGCAGGAGCGCCCGCTCCACCCAGGTGGAACCTGCGCTCCGCGCGCGTTTCGGCTGTGGATTCAGAACCGAGAGGGATCAGGATTGTCCTGATTCAATTTTTTCACAGCTCCAGGGGGACTACAGGGAGTGCGTCCCACTCCCTTCGGGTTCTCCGTGTTCCTACTCATGCTTGGTTTTGTCGAGAGCACTGCGAAGGACCTTCACCAACTGGCTCACCGGGCCCTTTCCCCAATAATGCAAAAACAGATAGCGTGGCTTCTCATCCGTCATGTGATGGTGAATTGCCACAATGTTGATTCCGCCGGAGCGAAGAGTCTTCAGGACGTCCTGGAGCTCGCTTTCCAGAACCGAGAAGTCGCCGTCGACAAAGGCATTCTCCCGGCTGCCCGCAAAGGCGGCCCAGGAATTCACGCCCATCTCCTTGGCGGCGTCGCAGCCGCAGGGCATGGTGGCTCTTCTGCCGATTACCACTTTAAACATTCCGCTGTTGGCCTGACCGCTGTAGCCGAGGGTCTTCTCAATCTCCCGCCCGTCGATGGAACTCCCGGCAGGAAGCGGCGCGCCCGGAAACCCCTTCATTGGCTGCGGATGAACGGCGCGGATCTCTTTGATCTTGTCCTGAGTCTTCTTCACTGCTGTGGCGAAGGTCTGGAAGCCGCCATCTCCTCCGATATGCATGAAATAAACCTTGGGATTATCGTAGAAAAAGTGGTTGTGCAGCGCCGTGACGTTAAGGCCGTTTTCCAGGGCCACACTCATCACGGGGTTTACCTCATCCTCAAACAACACGAGATCACCCATAACCATCGATTCCTTTTCCACACCCTTGCGGAAGGCGGCCCACGAAGTGAGGCCCATGAAAGGCTTCATGACCCAGCCATCCACCGTCACCGGAACATCGGTGCGTGGGAACGAGACTTTGAATACACGTTCCTCGGTGTTCGCTGTGCCCTTCACACCGATGATGTCTTCGATCATTTTGGTGTTAAAGCCAATGGAGCGGGTTTGGGCCTGCAGCACGCAGGGAACGCTGAGGAGCAGTAATAAGATGAAACTGCGGGCTAAAGACAGCATGAAACCTCCTAGCGGGCGGGCGTCAGAAAGAAGTTGAGAATCAAACTCAGCAGGCTGACAAAAATAGAACCGAGGATCGCAGCCCCGAAGCTGCGGACGGCGAAGCCCTCCACCAGCGAGGCTGTCCAGTAGAGCATGAGGCCATTAACGACGAAGTAGAACAACCCTAGTGTGAGGAACGTGATGGGCAGCGCAAAGAACTGCAGTATGGGACGAACCAAAGCATTGAGCACTCCGAGGACGGCCGCCGCAATCAGGGCCGACGGAAGATTGGCTACCCGAATCCCCGAATAGAGATGAGAAACAATCAAGAGAGCCAACGTGAGTACGATCCAATGAATGAGCATGAGCGCCTTCCTTTCTCAGTGTTTCGGTCATGACAAATCGAGTATAGGCGAAGAGGCGCGAGCGGATCAACGACGGGAGCCTTTTTGGCGAGAGGGTCGGGGGCTGCAATAGCTGCAAATCCTGCCCCGCCTTGCCCTGTTTTCGGCGCGATAGTATACTGCCTGGCGGCTGGCTATCCGGCGCGTGGGACGCTTACTGCCGTCTGCATTGTCTTCCGTCATGTTCGTCTGACCCGATTCCAGAGCCCAACCTTCAAGATGAAATCAAAGGCCTACTATTCTTCCGCGCTCTATGACGTGGCGCGGTCGATCAACTCCAGTCTCGACCTGTCACAGGTGCTCGACCTGCTGGCCAAGAGCACTGCCAAGGCAACGCAGTCGAAGGCTTGCTCGCTGCGTCTTCTCAATTCGGACAAGACGTTGTTGGTTATGGGCGGCGCCTACGGTTTGAGCCAGGGGTACTTACGCAAAGGCAATGTGGAAGTGGAGAAGAGTCGGATCGACCAGGCAGCCTTGCTCGGCAAAACCGGCATCATCCCCGATGCAACCAACGACCCGCGCTTTCAGTATCCCGAGCAAGCGAAATCGGAGTCCATTCGCTCCATCCTAGTCATCCCGCTGATGCTGCGCGAAAACCCAATCGGGGTGATGCGGCTGTACACGGAAGAAGTGCGGCAATTCGGCGCGGAGGAGATTGGCTTTGTCAGCGCTATCGCTAATTTGGGCGCCATTGCCATCGAGAATGCCAAGCTGTATGAAGCATTGAAGGAAGAACTCGGTGACTTGACGGAAGATGCCAACGAGATGGCCGAGCGGCTCCACGAAAGCCGATTGCAACTGGCGCGCCAAATGAACGCGCTTAGTTATGAAAAGAACCGGCTGGAGACTATCCTGGCCAGCATGGGTGAAGGCGTGATTGTGACCGATCTCGATCACCGCATCCTTCTGGTGAATACCGCGGCCGAAACCATGCTGGATATTCACCACCACGAGGCCATCGGCAAGGATTGCGACTTGACTATGCCCGTTAAGAAGGCCGAGCTGGAACAGATTCTGCAGGCAGCTTCCGACGCGACGCCATCACCACCGCTGGTCAAGAAGTACCGGAACAAGGTTCTCAGCATTCTTATCAACCAGATTCGTGATGAAAACGGCCAGCCTTTTGGAGTCGTGAGTCTCTTCCGCGACATCACCGAGCAGGCTGCCATCGAAGGCATGAAAAGCGAGTTCATTTCGGTGGTGTCGCACGAGCTGCGCACTCCGTTGACCCCGATCAAGGGATACATTGATCTGATCCTTGAGGGCGACGCAGGCGAGCTCACCGATGAGCAAAGCGCGTACCTGAAGATTGTCGAAATCAACACCGATCGGCTGGTGGCGCTGGTCAACGACCTGCTCGACATTTCGCGCATCGAAGCCGGAAAAATCGATCTCGATGTCAAGCCGGTGGCGGTGGAAGAGTTAGTACGGGAGGTGGTTGCGGTTCATCGCAAGCAGATTGAGAGTCGTGGTTTGAGTCTGTCGTTGTCGCTGCCGCCGCGCTTGCCCTGGGTGAAGGCTGACCGGGCAAGGATCACGCAGGTGTTGAATAACCTGGTGAGCAATGCCTGCAAGTACACGCCGAGCGGCAGCATCGCCATTTCCGCGATCCCTGATGGCGAGTTTCTGGAGGTCACGGTCAGCGACACCGGTGTGGGCCTTTCGCGAGCTGACCTAAAGAAGCTGTTCACTAAGTTCTTCCGTGCCAAGAACCCAGCCACTAGCGAAACCGCTGGCACCGGACTGGGGCTGGCCATTAGCAAGTCGATCATCGAGAAACATGAAGGAGAAATCTGGGTGGAAAGCCGGCCCGGCAAGGGGTCTGCATTTCATTTCACCTTGCCGCTGGTGGAGCCGCTTCCGGTGGTTCGGAGGCCCAGAACGGCCTTGCGGCACAGCACGAAGAAGATCCTGGTTGTCGACGACGAAAAGGACACGGCCCGCATGATCCGGCGGCAGTTGGAACGCGCCGGGTATCGGGTGCTGCTTGCCCATAGTGGCGAGGATGCCATCGCGCAAGCGCTCAAGCATCGGCCCGATCTCATCAGCATGGACATCCAGATGCCCGGCATGAACGGCTTCAAAGCCATTGAGATTCTGCGTGACAATCCGCAGACCACAGACATTCCGATCGTGGTGGTCTCGGTCGTTCAGGAGGAAGAGCAGTTGAGCAAACTGGGAGTGGCTGCTATTCTGGACAAGCCGATTGACGAAGACGGCTTTCTGCAGGCGGTCGAGCGGATTCTCTGGGAAGGACAGAGGATTTTGATCTATGCTTCGGACGCTGAGACACGCCAGCTTCTGGAGGAAGTGCTGTCCCATCGCGGTTACCACTTGATCTTCGCCCAGGATGGACTCGATCTCCTGGTCCATGCCCGCAAGGAGCAGCCTGACCTCATTTTGATGGACCTGCAACCGCCCGATATGGACGGCTATGAAGTATTGCGCCGGCTCAACCGGCGGCCGGAGACCGTGGACATCCCGGTGATCGCCATGACTGACAGCGCGAACGAAGCGGTAAGTAATGTGCTGGCTGTCGGCGGCAACGATCTGGTTCGCAAGCCGCTGGACGTTGAGGCGCTGGTGGTGGAGATCGAGCGGTTTATGGAAGATGTGACGGAGAAGCGCTAGCGGCCAGGGCCGGCCTGGATCAGCCGGGCTTAGCCTACCGAGCCGGCGTGTCGGTGTGTCGGCGTATCAGAGAATGCGGCACCGACACCCCGGTTCTCCGGCACGCCGGTTCGCTTCGTTGTCTAACTCCGCTGTTGGCGGCCTTGTCTACTTTGACCCTCAAGAGAGGAAGCGCTCATGGGCTTTCGTGTACTTGCTGTGGATGACGAGCCCGATGTCTTGGGACTGGTGCAGACCAAGCTGCAAAAGGCGGGGTTCGACGTGGTGACGGCAACCAACGGACAGGAAGCTGTCGAGCGGGCGGTCACTGATAAACCCGATCTCATCATCATGGACGTGATGATGCCTAAACTCGACGGGCTCTCAGCCTGCACTCGAATCAAGCAAGAAATGGGAGAAGCAGCGCCCATCATCATTCTGCTCACCGCGCGAGGGCAGGAGGCCGACGTGCTTGAAGGGCTCGGCTGCGGCGCCGATGACTACATGGTCAAGCCCTTTGCCCCGCGCGAGCTGGTGGCGCGGGTCAACGTGGCGCTGATGAAGGCCGGTAAGAGCGATATTGAGTTTTGAAGAATTGTCCGCGAAGGACACGAAGGATCACGAAGGAGAGGAAGAAAGAGATTTTTTGGGCCAGATCGGGAAAAGCGTTTGCGATTGATGAGTGGCTATTGATTATTTTCTGTTTGAGGGTCTGGCGGCACTTGCTCAAATAGAAAATAGAAAATGACCAATAGCCAATGGGTCTCATCTGACGGCAATTGCGTGGCCTCGATGGGGCGATTCGCGCGAGGTCCCAATCCAACCGGCCCTAAACAATAGACTCTTCGTGTTCCTTCGTGTTCTTCGTGGATGAGTTTTTGGGGGGGTGTCATGCCCACAACGAGAATTCAGTTGGAATCGGCGCCGGTGCAGGAAGCGGCCAACCGTGATGCGGAACGGCTGGTGGCCCAGAAGAGGGGCCTTTACTGGGTCGATTTGATTGCTCCCACCGAGGCCGAGCTGAACCGCCTGCAGCAAACCTTCGAGTTTCATCCCCTCAGCATCGAAGACAGCAGCCATTTCCACCAGCGCTCCAAGGTTGATGCCTACGACGGCTACCTTTTCATCACGCTTTATGCCCACCGTTTTAACAAGGCGAAACAGGAGATCCTCGCGGATGAACTTCATGTGTTCCTGGGCAGCAACTACCTGGTGACGGTGCACCGGGCGCCACTGCCGGCGCTTTCGCGTGCTCGCGAGCGCTACGAGCGCGAAACCGAGGCTTACAAGAAGGGCCCCGATTTCTTTCTCTACCTGATTGGCGATGAGCTGGTGGACTCCTATTTCCCGCTGCTGGACGGAATCGAAGGAGAGATTGATGATTTGGAAGAACAGATCGGGACCGACCCGGACAGGGCCGTGATGCGCTCGATCTTCGCGCTGAAACAGCAACTCATTCACTTGCGGAAGGCGACCGGACCGCAACGGGAAGTGTTTTATGCTCTATCCACGCGGCACTACGATCTCATTGACCGGCGGCTCGGTGTCTACTTTCAGGACATCTATGACCATATCGTGCGGATCTACGAGATGATAGAAACGCACCGCGAATTGCTGGGGAACGCGCTAGATGCCTACTACTCGGCCACGTCGACTCGGCTGAACGAGGTGATGAAGCGGCTGACGCTGATCGCGACGATCTTCATGCCCCTTACAGTACTGACAGGGCTCGGAGGCGTGAACTTCAAGCACATGCCCTTCGACAGTCCACTGGCGTTCGGCGCTTTGCTGCTCTCAATCGTTACTGTGCCAGTAACGATGTGGTGGTGGTTCAAGAGCCGGAAGTGGATGTGATGGAACGTGATACAAGCGTGAAACGTGATGCGTGAAACGTAATCCCTGATGATCGAGCTTCCGAGTCACGCATCACGTTTCACGCATCACGTTTCACGTATCACCCCTCAGCCGGTTGACCGCCACCGCCAGAATCAAGACGATCCCCATCACCAATCCTTCCCATTGCGTGGAGTCCACTTTGATGACGTTGGCGATACCGTTGACGACGATGGTGAGGAAGGTCACTCCCAGGATGGTTCCCGTAATGGTTCCCTCTCCTCCGCGCAGGTTGCAGCCTCCAACCACAGCGGCTGCGATGGCGCCCAGTTCGTAGCCCACGGCGCTCTCAGCATCGCCCTGCCCCTGCCGGGCGGCGTACAAAATGCCGGCCACGGCGGAAAGCAATGCTGCCAGCGCGTAAGCCTTGGCCTTGAGGCGTCCAATGCTGAGGCCGCTGAGCCGGGCCGCTTCCTCGTTGCCTCCCAGAGCATACAGATGACGTCCGGCGGCAGTTCGGCGCATGAGCACAGCGGCGCCAATCGCGATCAGCAGAAAAATGAGCGCGGGAACCCACCAGATCGTATAGAGCGCGCGAAAGGCGTCATTGTTAGCGGCGATCTTTTCGTCGTTGGAAAGAACCTTGGCCAGGCTGCGCAAGCCGGCTAGAGTGCCGAGCGTGGTGATGAATGGTGGCAGATCCAGCTTCTGGATCAGCAGTGTGTGAAAGAGACCAATCAGCAGGCCTGCGGCCAGCGTTAACAGAATGGCCGCCGCGATCACCCACAGTGGCAGCGCCTGATGGGCTGCCAGGCTTTCACCGCCGAGTCTTTGCAGCAGCATGGCGCAAATCACGCCGCTGAAGGCAATGACCGATCCAACCGACAGATCAATCCCCCCAGCGACGATGACAATGGCTGCGCCGATGGCGTAGATGCCCAGCAGAACGCCTTCGCGCAGCAGCAGCCGGGCGCTGTCGAGGGAAGCAAAGTTGTGCTGCGGATCTAGCAGGAGGATGGCCAGCCAAGCTGTGAGGTTTGCCAGAATCAGACCGAACTCCTGGCTGGCCAGTATGGACTTCCAGTCAGGCGCGCCTCCGGCCTTTCCAAGGAAGCTCATGACGAGGTGAGTCCCTTGGCATCGAGATCCTTCTTGAAATCAGAAAAGCGAACCAAGGCATCGCTGGTGATCTTCGAGTCGTCCGGCGCCACCAGCCGAATGCCTGTGTCCTTGATTCCCATCTCCCCGACTACCTCTTTCACCGCAGCGGCGTCCTTGCTGAGCAGCGCCTTCAAGACCTTCACGCCCAGGTAGCCCATGAGATAAGGATTCTGAACTGCCGTGGCGTCCAGCATCCCGTCTTTCAGCGCCAGCAGGGTGTTCGGTTCAGCGTCAAACGTCACGAGCTTCAAGCTCGCGCGCTTGCCGGCAGCTTTCACTTCGTCCACGATGGCGGGCGCATTGTAAGACCAGATGCCGACCAGCATTTTGAGATCCGGATGGTTCTGGAGAGCGGCGGCAACGTTGCGCCGGGCCTTGTTGACGTCGCCGGAATCTTCCATGACATCGACGACTTGAATCCTGGCTCCGGCGCCTTCCTTGAAGCCGTTGACGCGCTCCTGCGCATTTTGGGCTGACCGGACGCCTACAAAAGCCACGGCCTTGCCCCCACCTGGTAGAAGCTGCGCGGCGGCTTGTCCCAATACGCGCCCGGCTTCGATGTTGTTGGTGCCAATGTAAGCGTCGCGCGTTTGCTTCTGGCCGTCGGAATCGATAGCCAGAACCGGGATGCCCTTAGCCCGCAAAGCTTTCATCTGGTCAATAATGCCGCTCGCGCCAGGCTCCACAACGGAGACCATCACACCTTTGACATCACGTTGGGCAGCCACCTGCTCTAGGCGGCGAATTTGGCCGGCGGGTGAGCTATCGTTGCGGATCAGCTCAACATCCGCGCCGAATTCTTTGGCGGCGGCGTCCAAGCCTTTGCGTGCCGCGTCCCAGAAGGGAGAGTTGCTGTTGGTGATAAAGACAAAGCGGGGGCGCTCGGCTGAACCCGGCCCTTGAGTTTGTGGTTCCCGGCTTCCTGAACAGGCCAGCGCAACCAAAGCAAACACAACAAGCAGTCCTTGCCTGCAAAACCTCATGAAACGCTCCTTTTCAGGCGATCTCCCTCTTGCTGCAACGAAGAACGGGGCTTTCGAGAACTGGGGAATGGAGGCGATAGTCTACCGGCAACGGGGGCGGGGAGCAACGCGATTTTGGGAAGGGACGCGTCCAGACGCGAGCAAGGGCGAGGCCGTGCCTCGTCGTTGACACTGTTTCAGCTCAAGTGTTATATCTTCACAGCCTCTCGATGCTGCGTCTTTCCTGCATGCCTGGGTGGCGAAATTGGCAGACGCAACGGACTTAAAATCCGTCGAACCGAAAGGTTCATGCGGGTTCGATTCCCGCCCCAGGCACCACAAACTAAAGACGTTGTATTAGTTGATAGTCTGATTGAAAAACGATTCGCAAGCTATATGTAGCGAGCAATACCGGAGAAAGCCAGGAACAAAGGCTCTTTCTCAAGACTCTGATCTAATTCAGATCTTGACCACGGAAGACACGGAAAGAGCCAGCAGATTCCTTTCCGTGTCTTCCGTGTTTTCCGTGGTATTCCAAGAGCGTCCATGATCGTCTCGAACTTGACCGTTCTGTGCGCTTTTTCGTCAGCAAGCCATCGTAGCGAGCGGCCTCAAACCGCCGAGGGTGGCGAACAAAAGAAGAAGAAGAAATTTGACTGATTTGTGAACTTGGTCGCCAGCAAGTGAAACTAGACTATGGCAAGCTGGGTCAGTCCCTGGAACAACGGCTGGAACAGATCCTGATAGGGAATGAAAAACGCCCCGCAGACGGGGCTCGGAAGGAACCGCCGGGCTGTGAGAACTGCACGAACGTGGCAAGCGTGACATTCCAGGGCTGAATCGTCGGTTTTGAGGTTCAGAAACCGGCAGGAAGAAGCCATTCTGTGGCGAGGCGCAGGTAGTTCAGCAGGCGATCTTGGAGTTTGCGCGGAGACTCACAAACCAAGGCGCCCGAAGTGAGGCCGCGAGGCTGGTCTGGCGATGCTGTATCCCATTGAACAAAGACCAGCAAGGAGGGCGTTGGTTGAGACCATTCCGCCAGGCGTGGCTTGACTTGATGTATGCCCGCAGCCAGTAACATCCGGGGCCATGAGACTTGAGGAGAAACCTGAAAGCCCGATCGCCAGCTCTGCCCCGGAAGATTGGGACGTGTCAAGCTGATTGAAAAGTGTGCCTGGTTGAAAGACACAACGGGAAGCCCTAGCAATGGGCTCATGAGATTAAAGGTGACGAAGTAAGTAGGAAGCTCGAGACATGACGGCCCCCAGTTCGGAAGCCGCGAGCCAATCGAGAACCCAGCCCGAGAGAGCCCACCCCATGCCGGTGCGCCCAGAAACCAGCGTCCTCTGTCCCTCTCGCGGACTGAAATCACAAGATCAACCATATGTTGGGCCGAATCTCGCTGGACTTCCACGTCGAACTCACTAACAGGATGGATGAGCCCGGTCAGATTCAAGCGCGTGAGACTTCGGCGCAAAAGACCTCGGTCAAACCACTCGCCCTCTGAAAGTAGAAGCACTTTCCTCAGCGTCAGGTCACTGACGTGATGATTACCCCGAAACTCAATAGTCCGCACGCGACAGGCAGGACCCGCCTGGGTCCGAGCGGAGAGTGAGACTCGCGGTTGAGTCCAAGGCTCTCCGGTTTGATAGGCTGGGCGGACAAGCAGGTGAGCTTCAAAATCGGAAATCCCGCTGCGTTCAGCCTGAGAGCGCTTCTGCATGAGACAGTGGCACAACTCCTTCAGTGGAAGCTGGCTGGGAAGTGTATCCAGTCGTGCTGGCGTGAGACTGTCCGAGATCTGAAGACTCTCCACGCGGTAGGCAGTGCCAGGCAGGACGCGGACGGAAACTAAGGCAAGGTCTTCTTTGAATTCCACCGCTTCCACGGTCGCGGTAGCATCCAGATAATTTCGGGAAATGTAGTGGGACCGCAGGTTCTGCAGAGCGAGATTCAAAGCTTCCTGGTTCAATTGGGGACGCAACTTCCAACCCTTCCACACACGTGGAATGCCAGGCAACAGCCGCCGGGGTCGGATGCCGCGGAGGATCCTCGCTACCTGGCGGGAGTCTTCGGGACTCATGCCGGAGACGCCCACTGTGTCGACAAGGTAGCGCCTTCCTTGATTCACGCGGAACAGGATGTCCGCTTGGCGGATGCTGGCTGGAATGAGTTCGAAGTGTACGGTCGCCTCGCGATAGCCCGAGTCCTTCAGCCTTTCCTCGAAGGTCTTGGCCAAGCGTGCCACACCCGCCCGATCGACGAGAGTTCCTGAATGGACTGGGGTGGGGAGCTCAAAGTGCCGAGGTTCGAAGCGCACCCGGCGAAGCAGGTAGCGCGGCCTTTCGGTCAATACAAACCGCACCATCGCTCCTTCTGGAGCTGACTCTCTCTCAACTCGGATGTCATCAAACCATCCAGTCGCCCAAAGCCGTTTTACATCACGGGCAACCCGGCTGCTCTCAAGCAGTTCTCCTGCTTTCGTCTCGAGCTGCAAGGGTCGTTCGGTGCCGCTGACTGTGACGCTCTGAATGAAAGAAGGCTGGCCATTGACACGAGCCTGGAAGCCAACGCACACAGCCAAAAGCAAAGCAACTTTCCAGGCGGCAGTCTGGTAAGGCGTTTGCCGCGACAGTCTGAGTTCCATGCGTCGTCTTAACATCGCCTCAGGCAAAGCCAATGGACGTTTTTCCAGAAGCGCAGCGGAGGAGGCCGCTGCTTCTCCTGAACGCCCTGGAAGGGCGCAGACGGAATGACTAATGACCAAGCACGAATGACGAAAGAAATCCAAAACCCGAATGACGAAAAGCTGGCCCTAGACATTCGGCCTTCGTCGTTGTTTCGTCATTAGAGCTTCGTCATTAGTCATTCGTTCACACAAGAGGTGCGTCTTTCAGGGACCCTCAAGGATTCTCTTCCCGAAACGTGCTGTAAGCTCCGAAGATTGGACGTTTGTGAAGCGGCTTGTTCCAGATTGGGACATCTACTTCGATTGCATTAATTGACGGCGGGTTGTTTGCGGCGGGTCGAAGGGGATCAGGAAAGAGCCGAAGGAACTTTGTTAGAACGTTTCACACCGCCAGGGTTCGCAAAGCCTCGCGCGCGCGTTTCATCGGGGTGGGTTCCGGATCGTTCGACCCCTTCACGTAGTAGACCGTTGCGGCGAGGAAGTAAGGCTGCCAGTCGGGGCTCAGCAGAGGGACATCTTCGATCAAGGCAGCCAGGTACTTGTAGTAGTGGACCTCGTCGGCTTTGGCTAAAGTGAGGCGCAGAGCGGTGGCCAGGAAGGCTTGTCGGGCAGGAAGATCTCTGGCCAGACGGAGAACCCGGGCAGCGGAGGCGTCCAGGTTCGATGGAATTCCGGCGAAGGTTTCGGCGAGTTGCGCCGTGTCGGCGCTGGGCTCCATATCGGTGATCGGAAATCGCCTAAGGTTTTCCTCGCGTGTTTCAGCCCATTTCCGAAACTGGCCCATCCAACCCACGGCCTGCAACAGGAAAAGCAACCGGTCTTGAGGTTCCGAGATGACGAGGTAGGCGTGATGCAAGGCGTTGACTGCGGTAACCGCGTGGACTCCGACGATAGCAGCGCCAGAACGGGCGCGCATTCTGAGTTCGGCCGCGGCCAGGTGAACGGCATCCCAGACAGATCCGGCGCTGGTCTTACCTTTGGTGAAGCGGCCAGCGACTTCGGCGCAGGCTTCTTCAGCGGTTGCTTCGCGGATGGCTCCCAGAATGCTACGCGTGGCGAGTGGGTCTCCCTGCTCGGCGATCCACGAGTCGTCCAAACGCGCAAAGGTCTCTTTTAGGCGCCTGAGGTTGCCGCCATAACACTGGTCGTCGAACGCATACCCATTGACGTGTTGCTGCTTGCCAAAGTCGAGCAGGCCAAGAACAAGGGAGCGGAGCACGGGCTCGGCGTGCTGCCAGCCGATGGCATTGACAGTACGGTGGGCGTTGGCGACGAAAATCGCCTTATGTCCGATGTTGCGGTAGTCGCGCGCTCCGTAGCGCCACAACATCTCGAAGACCTCGCCGGCACTGCGATGGCGGGCGAGGGAAACGGCGGCGCGCTCGGCCCGTTCGGGATCCCAGGCCTCCATGGCTGCGGTGAATTCAGCTGCGGCCCGCTCAAGCGCGGGAAGAGATCCTCCAAGCGGTCGCATGGTGTAGTCACCGGACGGCTGCCGGGCGTCACGCTCCTGGGCGGCCTTGAAATTATCCAGCGCATAGAAAAGAGGCAACAGGCGCGAGTCGGCAGGCGCCTCAAGGCTGATGATGTGCGCCGAATGAATGACAAAAACGCAATGCAGCGCAAATCCCGGCGGGCGGGGATTGACGTTGCGAATTCCAGCCAGAAAGAGCGCAGCCAGAAACTGGCGATAGGAAACACCCTGCCGGAGCTGGTCGACTACCATGTCGGCGCACCGGTCGCGGGGCGTGCGTTCGACCAGGGCGACAAGGGGCTCGATCTCAGGTCGAAACTTCATGAGGCCAGGAGTGACTTCCGCCTCGTCACGGCCGATGAGAAGAGGGCTGGCAAGCGTCCTCGTGGCGCTGCACAGGGCCGCGCTGGCGAGTCCGTGAATGACTCCGCGACGGGAAATCGGCATCATGGTCGCTCCCTTTCACTGGGTTTACGTCAATGATAGCATGGCTGCGTGGCCACGCGATGCAAACGATCTATGCAGAGCGTCGTTACTTCCATCGCATCCTCAACCGGCCTTCAGCCATCCTCTTTCACGGCGGCCCTGGGAGCGCGGACGTCCCCGTCCGCATCCGGCGCGCCTGCCGGCACGCCGAGGCGGGCGGGACACCCGCGCTGGTGAGGTTTCAGCTTGGACTGGATGGCTAGCGCCTGCTCGACCTGTTCGGGCGTTACATAGCCTTTGGCACTGGAGATTGGACGTTCGCCGGTGTGCTCGAAGCCTGCAGATGCGGGTTTCAGCCCACCAAGAGAGCAAATCAATATTTCGTGCGTCATGCGCCCAAGGGTTGCAACGAAGCGGGGGCTTGCCCCAGGCGCCCTGGAGGGGCGCGGGAGAGTAGCCTG
>JAKEER010000784.1 GCA_022616615.1 Acidobacteriota bacterium | reverse complement strand
CTAAAGGAATCAAGGCCCCAGTCCGAAGCCAGAGCCTTCAGATCAGTGATGGAAAGCAGTTTGTCGTCAAGGTAGTAGTCGGCAGCGGGTTTACCGAAGCGCAACTCGTGATACTGAACGCCCCAAGCGGCCATTTGTTGTCGAGTCAACGTGGCCCAATCCTGGCCTGTGAGCGAGCCCCGTGCGGTAAACAAGATGATGCGATGGCCCTGCTGGTAGAGAAAATTGATCACTCGAATCACCTCGGGGTTAGGCCCAGCTTTGTCGTATTGAAGCGTTGGCACAGCAGTGGCTACAATTCCGTCGATATCAAACACAAACGTCTTGTTGCACCGAGGGTCCGGCGTCCCAGAATTCTGAATCGCTTGGCTTCCTAGCAAAGCCTGAGCTCGAGCAAATTGATCTTCGTTGTCTATGTCACAACAGTAGTTCATTAGATAGCCGAAGATTTTCTGGCCCGTCATGGAGTGCCGCTCGGTGATGACGGTAGTTCTGACGACGTCGATGGAGGCGTTCTGAAGATAGGTCTGAGGCAAGCACTGGCGGGGTTTGTTGTAAGGTTCATCGATTCCGGTTTGAACGACAGGGGTCAGCAACCCATCGCCACCCCGAAACCACATTTTGAAGGGAGTTTCAGGAGCCGGCACGATCGAACGCACAGCGTCGAGCTCAGGATTGTTCACTAGCAACTCCACCATCCGGTCAATATCGGCTGGGTCTCGAACCGGATGGGTGGGGCGGAGATGAACACACACATCAGGCTGGTATTTCTGGTCCTTCCTAAGCCATTCCAGAGCGTGTTCAAAGACCTGCAAGTCCGTTGCCCTGTCTTCAGAAATGGCCGCAGGCCTGAGAAACGGTGTTTCAGCACCGAATTTGCGAGCCAGCTCGGCATAAGACTCGCTGTCGGTACTGACGATAGTCCGGCCCACTGATCGGGCCGCCAGGGCATGGCCAATCGAGTGAGCGATGAGGGGCTTCCCGCCGATAATGCGGACATTCTTATCCGGAATTGACTTCGATCCGCTCCGGGCTGGAATCAGAGCGAGTACTTCCGGCGAGTTAGCTGACGCCATTGCGAGGTGGAGATCTATGCTGTGAGGTTCAATTCGGTGGGTTAGGCGTTATGCGCGCCGAAACGGCACGTTTCACCCAATTTCCAACGCGGCGGGGCCGTTCCAGGTTGGAAGTAAAGTGCGTCGCGCTTTCGACGCACCGATCAGAAACGGTCCTCTTGGTGCGTTGAAAACCGCAACGCACCCTACTCGGGAATCAGGGTGTAAGAGGTTCGGAGCAATTTGGCTTTCTGTCAGGTTGCTCAGCTGGCTCGCTTGTCTGGTCGGCCCGGCGTCGACGTTGGCCTCGACCTGAGAGATATGGCGACAGCACTCAAGAGAACCCGAGATGTCAGCGCTGAGTTGTGTCCCTCATTCTGTATTCTGCGGTGAACTTTGGGTCGCTGGGCGTTAAGGCGAAGAGTGCTTTCTTATCCGAAGGCAGGCGCAGCAACTCGGGACGCTCAAACAGTTCCGGTCTCCGAGCAGCCTGAGAGGTGAACAGGCAATCGTACATAATACGATCACGACCACGGGCCAAACCACCTTTGTGATAGCCCTTCGTGTCCGCCAAAATCACAGTTCCTTTTTTTCCGGTTGCTCTCACCCAGGCAGTGTGTGGCACAACTTCCGCCATTTGTTCGTCAGTGCTCCGTCCACCCGAGCCAGGAATTTTGGCTGGCCTCGCTTTGATCCTTCCTTTCGGGTGGGTTTCCGGCGCATAGGTAAAAGGTCCAGCGCCGTCGTCAACCTCCGACAAATAGACAAAGCATTTGAAGGCATGCCTATCGTCAGCATCGGAATGCCACAGCTGGGACTCACTCGGCGGAGCCTGGGTGGCAAAGGTATGCCAGACGTTGTAGTAACGCAGCTTGGTATACATCCCAAAATACGCGTTTGCGACATCGAGGATAGTATCTTGCAGCGCAAAGCGCACGAAGACAGATTCCAGATTGAGTTGGGGCGTTCCCAAAAGAAAGAAGGCATATTTTTTTTCCCGGCTCACGATTTCTGACGCTGAGTGTCGTGCCGCTTCGATTTGCGAAGCCATTTCCCTCTCTAGACGATTTACTTCCCGCTCGAGCAAGTCAAAAAAACCGTTCCCAAGAAGTTTTTCTTCCGTGCTGATCGTGATTCCTTTTTGGTTGAGATCGGAAAGCATCCGAGCCGCTTCCTCTGACAGCAACTTTCGACTGAGTTTGTAGGTCAGCCAGGGCTTCAGATTGTGAATGTATCGCCATCTGAAGTAGGCCCAGTTTTGTCTATACATGAGCGTCGCTGGTACTGTTGCACTGTCGCTCCGGCCGTTGTTGCGAAGACCCGGCGCTCTCGGGCACCAGATATCCCCAGGTGTAATCGAACCGGAATTTTCCATTGATCCAGCGCTGATTGTAGGTTGAAAGATCGGTAGGGGCGAGCCGTGACACGACGCAGATTTCCAAGGCTTCGGGCGCCGTATCTTGCCGCGTGCCGTTCGCGAACAGTTTTACTGTTAAGCGGTAGTAGCCACCGCGCAAGTAAATTGGATCCATGATGAACTGAATCTTGTAGGAACCCGGCTGAAAGCTCCCGTGCAATTCTGGTGACGGCTCCATGATCAAATCCGCTTGAATGTCGGTAGTTGTCACCCCGCATGCCATTTGCAAGACAGGAACAGGCTTTGTCAGAGACAAACCGAGCTCCACCCTGACGGGTTCTCGCTCAAGGAAGGTACCGGTCTGCTCGCCCCTCGCATTCAATGTGCGAACCCAGTCGAACTGGGCGTGACGATCAGCCAAGGTTTTCGAACGCGGGAAATCACGAAGGTCGGCAAACCCATCGTTCGGGATTTCCGCGCTCGTGCGTGCCAAATAGCCGGCAATAACATCTGCCGTTGAGCCCGAGTCCACCACGCGCCCTCTTTCCAGACAAACACAGGTCCGGCATAAGTTGCTGATCACTCCCATGTTATGGCTTACGAACAGAACCGTCCTTCCTTGGCCAGCCACTTCTCCCATCTTTCCCAAACACTTCTTCTGGAAGGCGGCATCGCCAACTGCTAACACTTCGTCCACGATCAATATCTCTGGTTCTAAGTGGGCAGCCACAGCGAAAGCCAGCCGGAGGTACATGCCGCTGGAATAGTGCTTCACTGGCGTGTCGATAAACGGCTCAATCTCCGCAAAAGCCACGATCTCATCGAACTTGGAGTCGATCTCTGCTCGCTTCATTCCCAGGATGGCGCCGTTAAGGTAAGTATTCTCTCGTCCCGTCAACTCTGGGTGAAAGCCGGTGCCTACTTCTAGCAACGAGCCTACCCGTCCAGCAATGTCGACATAACCCTGGCTCGGCTCGGTGATGCGAGACAGAATCTTGAGCAACGTGCTCTTGCCTGCGCCGTTAGGCCCAATGACGCCAACGACTTCACCACGCCTTACTTGAAAAGAGACGTCTTTAAGAGCCCAAAAGCTCTTATGCCCGTTAGTCGAGACACTCTTATTTCCCGCAACCGATCGAAGAGCTCTAATAGGTCCCCAAGCCATATGCGTTAGTGTGTCGCGCAACGTCCTGTGTGAGTCACGTGTATCGCACATCCTGTATTGCTTGCTTAGGCGATCCACTCTGATAGCTATATCACTCATGGTTACACAACATCCGCAAAGGTCTTTTCCGTCCGCCGAAAATAGAAGGCTCCGCCAATGACAAGAAGCAATGCCGCCAGGGAGGAAGCAAGGATGATGGGCTTAGGAGCTGAACCGGCTCCCAACAACGCCCAGCGAAAGCCTTCCACAACTCCTACCATCGGGTTTAAGCCATAGAGTGTGCGCCAGGGTTCCGAAAGCAGACTGCTCGGATATGCGACAGGGGTGGCAAACATCCAGAATTGAGTGATGAACGGAACGACGTAGTGAACATCGCGGAACTGCACGTTAAGCGCTGCCAGCCAGAGTCCAATGCCCAGCGCCGTCGTCAGGGCCAGCAGCAACAGGAACGGCAGCCACAGGGCGTTCAGAGTCGGGACCATTCTATAGTAAGCCATCATCCCCAGCAGGACTACGAAAGCCAAGATAAAATCCACGACTCCCGAAAGAACTGTGGCGACTGGGATCGTCAGCCGCGGAAAGTAGACTTTTTTGATGAGGTTGGCGCTGGTGACTAAACTGTTTGAGGATTGCGTGAGGCCTTGGGCGAAGAAGCTCCAGGGAACCAGCGCAGCATACACAAAGATTGGATAAGGGATGCCGTCAGACGGCATTTTCGCCAGCTTCCCGAAGAAGAGGCTAAACACCAGCATGGTTGCGAACGGTTGAATAATGGCCCAGGCCGCTCCCAAGAGGGTCTGCTTATAGCGAACCTTGATGTCACGCCAGATGAGGAAGTAAAGCAATTCACGATAACTCCATATTTCCCGAAGGCCGAACGATACAAAGCCCTGTGAGGGTTGAATGCGGAGAACAGGAGTCGAAACAGCAGACTTACTTGAAGAAGCCGAAGTGGCTGCACTCATGATTGGCTTAGAGACGCTTTCCCATGGATATAGTCGTAGTAGCGGTCATCATACCCATAACCGCCATGCTTGTTGGGATCCCAGTCATTCAGAATGGCGCCTAGCACCGGAGTGCCGTCTTCTTCAAATCGCCGGGCAGACAGTACGGAGTTGTCCAGCAACGTTTGCCCAGCACGGAACACGAGGATGACTCCATCTGCCAGCCTGCCTAAAATGCGCGCGTCCGAAAGTTGCAGCATCGGAGGCGTGTCGATCAACACCATGTCGAACTCAGCACGAAACCGATCCAGCAGATCTGCCATTCGCGGAGAATGGAGCAAGCTGGAAATGCTGATTGGGCCTGGGCCGCTTGGGAGCACCCACAAATTGGGGATTCGGGTTTCTTTGCAGAGAGCTCCTCTTGGATAGTCCGCAACCGGCTTGAACTCGCGAAGCAAATCAGTCAATCCCCAGCTATTGGCCAGATTGAACACTTTGTGCTGTCGAGGTCTTCGCAAATCGCAGTCGATGACAAGGACTCGCCGATTGATTTCCGCAAGCGCAATGGCGAGATTGGTTACGACAGTCGTCTTTCCTTCTAGTGGGCTGGAGCTTGTGAATACGATGACGCGTGGCTGATCTCCTCCATTCTGTCCGGCGAAGAGGATAGACGTTAGGACGGTCCGAAAGGATTCGGCCAGCATCGTGGGTTGACGCTGCCAGGTCGCAAGCTCGACAGGGTTGTTCTCGCGACCTTTTTCTTCTGAATCGTTCCCTGTTGTTAGCTGAGATAGATACTTGCCGGCTCCTAGCTTTTCTCCGACCCAGAAGAGCCATTCGGACTGGCGAAGGCGCGGTTTGTCTGCGTCCAGGTTCGAGGAGGGAATGACACCCAGTTCCCGAAGATTAAGGTAAAGGGAGGACTCTCCCGGAGACCTAATGCTTCGATCCGTGCGCTCCTTGACGAAAACAAACAACAGTCCCAGGCATCCGCCGGCCAGCATTCCTAACGTTGAGTTAGAAAGAAGATTTGGCTTGTAAGGAGCACTGGGGGGAACAGCTGGATCGACCACGCGAACGTTACTGGCGCGAAGAGCATTGGCGATGCCGTACTCCTTCACCTTCTGCAGAATGGAATGATAAAGCTGCCGATTAGCATCAACTTCGCGCCTCAGAATATTGTAACGAATGCCCTTGGCCGATTGATCGGAGACCAGCTTAGTTTGCGAAAAATAGGCCCCGGCCAAGAGTCTTTCGCGACGCACGGCCGCGTCATATTCATTCCGGAGCCGTTTCACGATGTTGGCGCTTTCCCGTTTAATTCCCTCTTGGACCTCCGAGATCTGGGCCTGAATGCGTTGAATCTTATAGTGGGCCGGGGTTAGCGCCGTGTTGAGTTCGGCAAGTTGACGGCGTAACTCGGCAAGCCGCAATTGATAGCTCTGTATTGCGGGATCGTCGAGCACCTCGGGAAGCGTTTCTGTGGGTCTGGCAGTCGCAGTTTCAAAGCGGGACTGCCGAGCGACCCGCTCACCCTGGCTTTTGGAAAGCTCTTCCTGAAGCTGACGCAGTTTCTCTTCAGCGACATTATCCTTCTCATCAGTGAACATCAAATCGCTCGCGACAGCATATTTCTGGAGTTCGCCTTCTGACTTCTCCAGGTTGCTCTTGAGTTCCCCTAACTGTTTGCCTAGGAGTTCTCCGGTGTGCTGGGCTGACTTCCAGAGGCCTACCAAGGTTTTCTCCGTGAATTCCCGGGTCAGCGTGTTGACGAATTGGGCGGCTATGGCGGGATCTGTCGAGTCGGAGCGAATCTCCAGGAGACGACTCTGGCCCAGCGCCTCTACCTCAAGAGTGCCTGCTGCCATCCCGACGGCCCGCTCGCGTGATCTCATCTCCGGTGAGTCTGGCTTCCCGGTGGAGTGCTGATTCAACTTCTCCATCACCCAACTAATCAACGACTCGCTTTGGAACATCTTGATTTGGGTTTGAATATCCGCCAGGGGCGAATCACTCGAGGATGCGAGAGGATTGAGTTCCCGCGTGTTCAAAAGATCTTGGTTAGAGCCTTGAATTTCGACCCTGCTGCGGGCCTGGTAAATCGAAACCTGAGGAAGACTAAACAGCAGTCCGGCCAGCGCTCCAAGTAAAGCGCCCAAGAAGACGAAGCCCCGCTGGCGCCGAAGAATTCGCCAGTATTCCAGCAAGCCGCCTGTATCTTCCTCGGGCCAAACGGCCTCTAATCGTTCTCTTTGAGATATCGCAGGATCGTATAAGATAGTTTTCATAGGCTTTACCTTCCGGTGGAAGAACTGTGAAGAATTCAAAAAGTCGAATCCCTCGCCCCAACGGGACAAGGGCCGGAGGATTGGACGTTTTGTCGAAGTCCCCGCCTGAGATCAGAAGGAGGCGCCGCGCAGCGGCATCTGGAGATTGGACATTTTGGCTCCCCTCCTCGGCTGAGG
>JAKEER010000783.1 GCA_022616615.1 Acidobacteriota bacterium | reverse complement strand
CGCGCCCGGCTGCCAGTTTGTGCCAGCACACGGGCAGCATCGGCTTCGCCCACCGCGCAGACGCTGCATTGCCGCTGGGTCACTACTAGCTCTGGCTCCAGCGCCGCCAAGCGCTCCGCGTCAATCGTATAGAGGCTTTCACCCCGAGCCGCACTACGGTGCACCCGCTCGTGAATCTCCTCACTCGGCAGTTCAGGGGTCAGCCGACTGCGGGTTACTCGCGGACGGTCATCAATCTCCGGTGGATAATCGCAATCATGCGAAATGCCTACTAGGCTGTCCGCCAAGCCGAGCGCGCACAGAATTTCGGTGGCGCTGGGCAATAGCGAGACGATGCGCATCGAGTTTCTTCCTCCTTCAGAAATCCACGCGGGCCCCGGCGCGGAAGGTGAGCTTCAGGGCTGGGAATCCCAGCGCCTCCATATAGTTCTGGTTCAACAGGTTCTCGATTCCGGCGAAGTAGGTCAACTGGTGGGCCGAGCGGTAATGCCCGGCTAGGTCCCACTTGGTATAGCCGTCATTGGAGGTCAGCCCGATCCCGGCGAAGTCGCTGTCAACCCGCTTGCCTACGAACACAGTGGAAGAGGTGATGGTCAGCCGCTTCCAGTCCCAGAACACCCGCAGGGAGCCGGACTGCCGGGGCCGCCGGAAGAGCGGCTGGCCTTCGCGGAACACCGCGCTGAAGGGCTGGGCACTCCGAGTGATCTGCGAGTCGAGGAAGGTGTAAGTCCCTACGCCGCGCAGACCCCAGCCGGGTGCCAGCTCGAGAATCACTTCCGCTCCCTTGGCCTTCGAGCGGCCGATATTCTCAAAGGTGCCGGTGAAAGTGAGCAAATCGAACTGGAAGGCGATCAGGTCGCGGAAGCGGTTGTCGAACCAGTTCACTTCGAGCTTCCCCCGGTCGGACCAGAAGCGCTGCTCGACGCCGGCGTCGAAGCTGCGGGTGCGCTCCGGGGCCAGGCTGGGATTGCCGAGGAAGAACGGCGAGGGGCTGAAGGATTCAAGCAGGGTGGGCTCTTTGATGCCCAGACCGAAGTTGAACTTCAACTTGGTAGCTCCCAACAGGCTGGCGCCCTGGCGCAGGAGGTAGGCCACCGAGCTGCGCGGTACCACGGAAGTCCCGAAGCTGTCGTTGTCTTCCACTCGAAACCCATTGGTGAAAAACAACCGCCTCCAGAAAACCTGGTGCTGGAAAACGTAGCCGAAGTTATCCCGATCGGCTTGAACCGGTAGCCCCCCGAAGAGCCGGTCGCCGAACGCTCCGAGTTCACGGTCCCACTCGAAGGCGAAAGTGAACACGTGCTGGCCCGCCGGGCGGCCCGCCTGTCCGGCGTGCCAGTCGCTCTGATAGCTCAGATGATGGCGCCGGTTGTCGTTCAGGAAATCGAAGGGGAAATCAAAACTAGGGAAGGGGGCCTGCTGTCCCTCGAACTGAGGAACAAACGGTGGGTCGGCGATCAGGTTGCGCGATACCTGGC
This sequence comes from Acidobacteriota bacterium, assembly GCA_022616615.1. Lineage (GTDB taxonomy): Bacteria > Acidobacteriota > Terriglobia > Versatilivoradales > Versatilivoraceae > VFZK01. The sequence goes on along the minus strand of JAKEER010000783.1, from coordinate 7,843 downwards.
GGGACTTGGCGAAGCTGTAGGTCAGCCGTTGCTCCCAGAAGTGAGTGGTCTGGTTGCGCAGGGTGATCCCCACGTCACCGTCGCGCCGTCGGAAGAAAGCGTCCCGGTCGGGCCGTCCGAAAGCCGTCTGTCCGGGCGTGCCCACGCGCCCTAGGTCGCCCCGCAAGATGAGCCGCAGCGAGGTGCGCTCGTTAAAGTTCAGACCGAAGTTCCCCGAGAAGGTGGTATTGTGGAAAGTGTTGTTGGGCTCGCGGTTGTCGGTGGAGAGGCGCGCCCACCGGTACGAATAATCGAAGAATCCGGCCTGGCCGGTCACTCCCCCGTGGAGGCGCCAAGTGTCGTTGTTGCCGCCCTCCGCACTCAGGGAGAAGCGCGGCCGGGCGGTTTCCGCCTTTCCTTGGCGGGTAAATAGTTGAACCACGCTGGTCATGGCGTCGGAGCCGAACAGGGCCGACTGCGGTCCGCGGACCACTTCCACCCGCTCCAAGTTTTCCGCCATCAGGTTGTCGAGGAAGAAGGTGCCGCCAGGCTCGTTCAGCACGATGCCGTCGAGCAACACTTTGTTGAAGTCGCTTTCGCCGCCGCGCACGAAGAGCGAAGTGATCGCCCCTACTCCTCCGGAGCGGACGACGGTGGAGCCGGCAATCGGCCGTAAGGCATCACTCACCGGCAGCAGCAAGCGGTTCTCGAGCTCTTCGCCCGAGATGACGGTGGTGCTGGCACCGAGTTGGCCCGAGGGTGCATCGGTGCGCGTGGCGGTCACCACCACTTGCTCCCGCACCGGCGCCACGGGCAGCACTATTTCCAGCTCCGCGCCCGGCGTCCCCGTCGCCGTTGTGGTCTCGAAACCCGTCAGGGCAGCTTGGACCTTGTAGCTGACGTCACCTAGACCCTCGAAGCGGAAACGGCCCCGAGTATCCGTTAAGGTCCGCGCGACCTCCGTACCTGCCGGGTCGATTAGGCGTACTGTCACCCGTGGCAGTGCTGCCCTGGTGGAGTCCAGGACGATCCCGGTGAGAATCCCAGACGAAGCCTGAGCGTCGAGAGATACGGGCAAGAGTCCGACCAAGCTAACCAACAGACAAGGGAGAAATAACCGCACCATGGCTCCTCCTATCCCGCGCAGGGGAGACTATCGAGATGCGGACGAGGAGCCTAGCTGGGGCAAACAACCTGACCAGGATCTCGCGAAGGGTTTGGGGATTGACTAGGTCCTGAAGCCGGTTGGTCATTGTTTGCCTTCCCGCGAAGGCTCTGCTCATCCGGCTTCTGGCAGGTCTCCTGACTCTCGCTTCTTCGGGCTAGCCGCCTTCCCAACCTTTGATGGTCAGTGGCGTTCTGGCTAGCCCTCCACGATCACAGTGGCGGGGCCGTGCCGGATTTCCACCGGCTTCCCTATTAAGCTAGTAACTGCACCAGAAGCAACTTCGACTCTCTTGTACCTCCTCAACTGTATAAAAGTCAAGTGTTATTTGGGTGCGCAAAGGAGAAGCATTGCCGTCAAACGCCTTTCCCCCCAAACATGTCTAATAAATATCCCTCGCGCTCGCCGGCAAAGCTGCCCTTTCTATACTTGAGGATGTTAGAAGGCCGATCTTTGATTGGCGCGCCTTATATTTGCAATTTGCTCTTCCTCACCGCTGTTAGGGCGCTGGAATCGAGATTACGGAGACCGTTGTTGCGCCTTGGTTGGTGACGAAAGCTTTGGTGCTGTCCGGCGTTACGGTGACTTCGTTGGGCAGGTTTCCCACGGGCACAGTCTCCACAATCTGATTCGTCGCGGTGCTGATGACTGATACGCTCCCCAAGATGAAATTAGTCACAAAAACGAATCGCCCGTCGGGAGTAATCCCGACTCCGTGGATTCGGCTATCAAGCGTTGGAATGACCGTGACCGTCGAGCGAGTCACCAAATCAATGACCCACACTCCGCCGAACCCTCCGAATATGCCAGCGTAGGCGAATCGCCCGTCGGGTGTGACAGCCACATCTAACACCGCTCCGACGCGTGGGTCTTGGAAGATGGTATCGACGATCTGATTCGTTGCGGGATCTATGAGCAGCACCTCAGGAGGTCCGAAGTCTCCTCTCGATCGCGGGACAATTAGTAGCGAGCCATCAGGCGTAAGCGCTGGCCGACCAGTAAACCCCTGAACCGTGATTGCGCCATTCACCACCACATTGGCCGGATTGGTGTTGTCAAGAATCCCGATATTGCGCAATGAGGTGTCACGTTGACCTCCTGCACTTGTCACGAAAACCTTTGTGTCGTTCTTGCTGGCGATCACTCCGAACGGAAATTGCATTGGCACAGCCGCGAGGTCAACTGTTTGCGTAACGACCCTTGCGGCCGTATCGATGACCGAAACAGTCGCACTGGTGGAATTCGTAACAAACGCCTGAGTGCCAGCCCGGGCGAACGCTATGTCTTCGGGGAAAAAACCTACGGTGATTGTCGATTGGATAGCGAAAGTATTCGCATCTATCACGGTGACGGTGTTGCCGTTGATTGTAACGGTACCGGAATTCGCAACCCAAACCGTGCCACCGTCAGGCGCGACGGTGGCCCCGAATGGGTTTACCGCTACGTCGATGGTCGCGATTACAGGGAACTGCCCCTGGGCGTGGACCGGCAGACCTGTAAATGGGACAAGGGTGACAACCAACATGAGCAACAAGGCCAGCATTTTGCTTCTCGCTGGTATTCTGTTGGACCCGGCAGATTCTGCGACGAGAAAATTGGAGAAAAGCGTTTTCGCTTTCAGCATGGCTTGCTCCTCCTTTCTACCTAAACAGGCACAAGACTTATGGCTCCTCACAGCCCACGTAAGGGAGAGTATCTTCGCGCGGAAGAGGAGCCTTCCGGGAGCAAACAACGCCAAAAAGCATCTGTGAAGATCGTTCAGGAGGGAGGTGGTGCTGAAGCCGCTTGCTCATTTTGCCTTCCCGCGAAGGCTCCGTTCATCCGGCTTCTGGCAGGTCTCCTGACTCTCGCTTCTTCGAGCTAGCCGCCTTCCCGACCTTTCCGGTCAGTGGCCTATTGGCTAGCCCTCCACGATCACAGTGGCGGGGCCGCGCCGGACTTTCACCGGCTTCCCTATTAAGCTTCGGCTTGCACCAGAAGCACCTGGATTGATACTCCTTACGGCAGTGGGGTGTCAAGCAAAAACTTCAACTTCACAGGGGTAGACGGCGCAGGACTACTGCATGATTTCGATGAAAAACCACTTCTTATTGAAATAAGAGGACATGTCGAAGAGGAAGACTATCAGACCGTATCGACTGGTTGGCACTTTCTATAAGCTTCTCATCACCTCAATGGCTTTGTCCATCTGCGTATCGCGGCTTTCTCTTAGGGCTTCGCAAGATAGCTCCAAATTGACATCTGGCAACACTCCCTTTCCTTCCAGCAGGACCCCCTGCCAAGTCAGGTAGCCGGCAACTGGCAAACCCAGAATGTAGCCGTGGCCGACCTTGAAGACGCTGCCGCTGAGTAGGCGTCCGGCGGTCGTGGTTCCCACGATTGTGGCCAGATTGTTTTCCTGGGCGAAGGCAGCGATCATCTCGCCGGCGCTTGTGGTGTGCTGGTTCACGAGCAGAACAATGCGGCCGTGGAATTTCTGTGGGCCCAGCCCTTCGGTGACAACGACGATTGACTTGTCAATGAGAGCGTAACGCAGGGTGAGCCAGAGTAGGGCGCTCTTGTGGGAAGGTATTTTTGTGAAGCGAGGTAGCTTTTCCTTGTCGTAGCCTTTTCCAGCGCGCCGCTTGGTGAGGCTATATCCTACTGGGAGTTTGTCGGGTGTGAGGTAACTCATTAGGCGCAAGCCGCCAATTCCCCCGCCGGTGTTCCCTCGCAGGTCGATGATGAGCCGCGCGCAGTCGGCGAGCTCGCGAATCGCATGGGTGATGTCGTGGGCAACGTCAATTCCGACTGCGCCGGGGAACATGGTGGCCTTGAGCAAGCCAATGCCATCTGAGAGCTTTGAAAACGAGATCGCGCGGGGTATAGCCATCGGGCGGTGTTTGGATTTCGGGCTGGGGATGGGGAGCGTTCCGGGGAATTGGGTCCCGTCCCGCCGTTGAACCCCAATCTTGATTGCCTCACCCATGCGAAACATTGGTTGCATGGGAGGCGTAATCTCTTGGCCATTGAGTGCCATGAGCAGGTCGCCTGGTTCGATGCCTGCGGCATGAGCCGGACCGCCTTCGTGAACGTCGAGGAACATCCATCTCTCGCCGTCGTTTGTCTGACAACGCTGGAAGGTGGCGTTGATGGCAAAGCGGGCCGGAATCCTGCGGGCGCTCCGATGGAAGAACCCTGTATGGCTTGTCTTCAGTTGCGAGACGAGCTCATGCATCTCCTTCTCAAATTCCTCCGCGCTGTCGATCTGTAGAATCCGGTCTCTCCGGGCTTCGACTACAGCGTCCCAGTCCACGCCATTCAGCTTCGGGTTGAAGTGCCTGGTTTCGACGAGGCGGCACACCTTCTTGAAAATGGCTTCCCGGTCGTTGCGGTTGAGACTAGAGTGCACGCCCATGTAGTCCTTAGGCCATGGCTATAGTGCCGCTTCCACGAACCGCCGTGTGCCCTGTTCGTTACTGGCGAAAAGGAGCAGGCGGAGGTTGCTTTGTTTTGTATTTAGTTCAGAAGCTACGCGCCTAGCCTGCGCTTTCACCTCATCCAGCTCCCTTCGCTTGTCATGGGGCAGTTTCGCATCCCCGGCCATTACCAAAAGGTCCCTTCCGTCCCGTAGCCGCTCGGCGACGATCGTTGTATGCCATCCCGCAGAAGTGAGTTGGTTGACCGGTAGGGGATGAATTCTCGTCAAGAAAACTGCGATCTCGACCGCTGCACTTGGCTTGGCGGGCAGCCATAGAGTCGCTTTGTTCTTGTGCTGCGACCACGGACCCGGCCTCAGCTCTGACGCAGGAATGATCACACCAAAGGGAAACTCATACCGATTCTGCGGGTCGATGCTCCAAGTGTCGAGAAACCTTGGAGGATGTCCCGGTGATAGCCACTTTCGTGGATCCGGGGCTCTGATATGGCACCTTCCGCTCTCATGAAGGCTCGCCTTAAGCAATCCACCCAGCGTTCGGGCCGCTATGTAGACATCACTGGTACTGGACGACCACAACACTAACCATTCCGAGGATCTGGCTCCCGCCGGGTCACCCACTCCGAACCGAACCGAGCGCGTGGTCATAAGGTAGTGAGCATCTATCACCATCTAGTGCCCTTTACCGATAGAGCTCCTGCAAGATGCCTCTAGTCCTTACAAACAAGTCTTTGCATTGCTCTGGTTCCAGTGGCTTCTCATGCGTTGCCACGTTTGCTTTGCGCCTCACCTCGTCGGCGTCATCAAGGCTCGCCAACATTCGCCTTGGCGCGCACGACCTAGCCAAATCAATCACTGCCCGGAGTGTGTCAGCGCGGTTGTCTCTCAACTGTTGGAGCTCTCTCCCTTTCCCGTGCTTATCCAAGAAATCAGTCAGTGCGATCTCGATGGCAGTGCGACATAGAACCAGGGAGGCGACAAATTGCCCAAAGACAAAGCACCGTGTTGCCTCTCTTAGATACTCGTTCACCGCTTCTGGCACTTTTCGGACGGCGGGAAGAACTCGGAGCTCCTCCGCCCTCTTGACCATTCGAGGGAACCTTTTCCCAAGAATCCGGGCGTAATAACAGACCACAGCATCTGATATCGCATCTTGCCCAAACTCTCGAAGGAGATCTCCCTCATCCTCAGCAAAACGGTTCTCCGCGAGGCGTTCCCGCCGAACTGGAAGCTGCATCAGCCGTTCTCTATCCTTGCTCCCGATAGCAAGAAAGCATCGAGTGAGAAAGTTTCGGTAATCGCACTTGGCCTGCGCCCACTTCTCCTCAAGTTCTTGAACCACTTGGGGAGGCAGTTCCACCCCTAGTTCTCTCATAAACTTCGCCGCGCACCAGCCATTCCATCCTTCGCCGTCCGGGTTTCCGATACGCCACTCTGACGGGGATGTCTCCCCCTTAGCCTTCAATTCTCTGAGGTTCGAATCTACTGCGTTTAGTTCTTTGTCGAAGGTGTCTTCGACCCATTCGAACAGCGGGACTATGTCTAGATTTTCCCCGCTCCCCTTGTGCGGTTTGTCAGAGGAAGAGGGCCTTGCTTTTAACTCTAGGGAAAGAGACCAGGTTGGGGAGTCTGGATCGTAATCGAAAGCCTCACCCGTGAGGAGTTCTGACATGGATTGAAGCACCAGAGAAATAACGATCTCTCGAGGAATACGTTTCATCTAGGTATCCTTGCGCGAGCCCACGCCCTTGCCGTAGTAGAACTCCTCGCGGTTTCGCGGATCGATGTAGACGTACACGTAGTAGTCGTTCATGTGATTCACCTTAAACCAACTCTAATCATTGAGAAACAGGAACCGTAGAGGCACCTTCGCCCTGCAAGGTGAAACCCGCCCAATAGTAGGGGAGGGCTTGGTCGCCATACTTTTTAAACAAGTCGATTTTCGCCTGGCGCAACGCCGATGCCTTGTCGTGCTCTTCTCCCAGATGCGCATAGAACTGCTTTACGAGCGCTGCTGTGGCTATATCGTCTGCGCTCCACAAGCTGGCGAGTACAGACCTAGCACCGGCAAAGAGGAACGACCGCACGAGATTAGCTATGCCCTCGGCTCCTTGCAAACGGCCCGCGCCAGTGTCGCAGGCAGAAAGGATTACCAAGTCTGCATTCAAAGAGAGAGCGCTGATTTCTCGTGCTTGCAATAGCCCATCTTCGTTGGCTTGGGTGTCAGTGCCCAATACCAGGGCTGCCCGTTGGGGGAATTCAGAACTGGAAACACCGTGGACAGCCAAGTGCAGGATTCTGAATTTTTCCAATGGCTGAGATTTGAATGCGGCTTCAGTGGCTTCGCTGCCCAAGAGCACTGCGCTGTCCTCTCCAAACATTGCGCCGCTGCTGACTACTTCTTGGCGAGTTGCTGGAAGACGCGGAAATTGGGTGCCCGTCAAGTCATAGAGTCCGCGAGAGCTCCTGACAAGGGGATTGCCTTGGTTCTGGGTGAGCAAGGTTTGCTCCTCGTCGTAGGCAACATCTCCCACACCCAGGAATGGCAGGCTGGCTTGCGTCGCTGAGCCAGATGTCCGCAACAGGTAGAGGACAGTTGCTGAGGGAGCATAAGTCACAAGGTGAGAATAGACAAGATACTGGCGGTCGGGACCGGTGAGAGAATCGAAGGGCAACAAATGGAGCTTCCCATCAGGCACAACGAGCAGGCGAAATTTGCGCAAGTCTTCAGGAAGCGGGCCCAGGAGGGCCGAGTAGAGGTTTCTGGCTGCCTCTTGGCCTAACCGCTTGGACTTTATCTCATTCAGATAGGCCTCTACGAAAGCTTCAATACTCTTGCCCGACATCGGCAACGTAATCAGCTTAGCCTCCTCGCGGGTGAGAGCCAAGCAAAAGGCTGCTGACTCTGTGAGCACGTATTCAAGGAGAGCCTCGTCTGGGCGTAGATTTGACTGTAATTCCTTGAGTCCCACCGGCTTCCCGAGGAATCCCCGTTGCCAGTTTTCACGCGCATTTACGACTGGTGCGAGCCGTTGTTCCGCCTCGAATAATGCATCGAGCAACTCTTTCCGCTCTTTGGGGGACTTGGCGCGCATGAGTTGAACTTGCAACCGAGAGATGTGCGTTTCAATCGGGCTTGGGGTTTGGGGTTGCCCCTCCCTAGTGGGGGGACGGCTTCGGAGAATGTCCGCTGCGGTGCGCCCGCGCACGCGCTCCAATACCTCGAAGGCCTTTGAAACGTCCTGTTGCTGAGCGGCCAAGGCGAAGTAGCCCAAGTAAAT
>JAKEER010000782.1 GCA_022616615.1 Acidobacteriota bacterium | reverse complement strand
TCTCTCAAGCGGCACTTTAGTGAGGCAGGCCATGGCCAGCAACGCATGCTCTCGGTCGAAGAGACCGCGCTCATCGCGAGAATCGATGAAACGGCGGAAATTGCTGACCGAGCCTACCAGAGATTCCGTGAAATGCAGACCAAGCATGAGATGGCCGCCGATCAGTTTCTGGAGGCTAAGAAGCAACTGAGGCGGCGGCTGAAGGCACTGGCAGAAGAGTTGGATCGTTACTTGGCCGCAGATTACGGAATCGATCGACCAAGGTTCAAGAACACCAAGGAATGGGACACCGCCTTCACGGATTGGCGCACCAGCCATCAGCCGTTCCACTGGTTCGTGGAGTTCTACGGAATCATGAAGGGCGGTTTTGATGTGATCATTGGTAATCCACCATATGTGGAATACACAAAGTTAAGGAAGAGTTACCAAGTTCGGAATTATGAAACGGAAGAATGCGGCAACATCTACACTTTTTTGGTAGAGCGGGCATTCGCGCTTCTGTGCCAGACTGGCTATTTCTCTTTCATCATTCCACTGAGCCTGCTGTGCACCTCTCGAACTGAATCGCTGAGAAAGTTCATGAATCCGTATCGAAAGTGGATTTCCGGCTTCGATATGAGGCCGAGTTCTCTATTCGAAGGAGTGGCGCAGCGACTCAGCATCTTTGTGACAACGAGGAACCAAGCGACCAAAATGACTCTAACTGGAGGATACCGGCGCTGGGGATCGGAGGAAAGGCCCTCGCTGATGAAAGGAACTCAATTCACGGAGGTCAGCCCAAGTGATAGCAAGGTCATCGCGAAGATCGCCAGCGTGACCGAAGGGAGGATTCTAGAGAAGGTCCACGGCTCTGAGTTGTCGAGGTACGTGGACCGCACATCTCAATCCATCTATGTACACAGAATTTGTCGATACTTCATCAAGGCCTTCGATTTCATTCCCTTGTTCATCGACACCGACGGCACAAAGCGCAGGTCCGAGGACTACAAAGAATTCAGGTTTCGGCAGAAGGACTCTATCCCTATTCTCTGTCTGTTGAACAGCACGCTGTTCTACTGGTTTTGGCGCACTCACGGAGACGGATTCCATTGTGGCTATGGCGACGTTTATCTAGTCCCATTCAGAGAGGACATGAATTCTTCCCTTCGGGCAGACTTGGTCAGATTGCACAGGGATCTCATGAAGTCGTTGAGGGAGAATTCCAGTAACAAGACCATATCGACTAAGCGAGGGTCCATCACGTACCAAGAGTTTTATCCAAAGTCTTCCAAGCTCGTCATTGACCAGATCGATGCGGTGTTCGCCCGTCACTACGGCTTCACCGACGAAGAACTCGACTTCATCATCAACTACGACATCAAGTACCGCGTAGGCCAGGACACGGAGGAAGCTGAAAATGACTGATCCCGCGCCCGAGGCCCATCCCGAGAGACACGCCTTCTCAGCAGATCCCTAGACCAAGAGGATCTCCTTGGCCGGGCAGGCTTCGCCCGATCACTGGCCAACGCCATCAGGCAATGGAAGGGCAAAGGCAGTTTGGTCGTTGCACTTTAAGGCCCCGGGGGCGACGAGGAACACTTGCTGGTTGAAAGCTTCAGTAACGAATGGCCCGGTGGGTTCTGCGGCCAGCGGAGACGGCCCCACCCCGTCGGCTGCGCCGCCACCCCTCCGAGGAGAGGCTCAATGCCGCGTTGCGACGCCACGACAGATGAAAAGGCGACCACTCCCCTCTCGGGAGGGGCAAGGGCCGTCAGGCCCTGGGGTGGGTTGTGGCTTCGCAGCGACGACCCACCCCGTCTGGCTGCGCGACCGTGTCGCTGCGCCAGCCACCCCTCCCGAGAGGGGATTTTTTCGGAGCAACTCTGGAGAACTGCGAGTGCTGTGCTTGCTTCTCTTAGGAGCTAATAGTCTGAATAGCCGCCTATAAAAGACGCCAGCTTGGGAACTGCATGGGCGCTCTCAATCTCGGAATCTCAGCAAGTGTTCTACGAGGCAAGCGGCGGATTGTAGTAACCGCTGAGTCGTTTACGCCACTCTCATCAGGTGCCGGCAAGACGATCTTTTCCAGAATCAAAATACTGTCTATTTCGTGTTGAGCTGCACCATGGTGATCGAGTACCTAGCGCCCAATGATGCCTTCTACCCAAATGGGCTCCAAAGCAGTTCTTTCAACGGGACGTTTGGCATGCTGGCAACCTTGGGAAACCAGAAAGTGCTGTCCACCAAGGCGATTGGATTCTTCGCTTCCACCAAGTGCCCGGGAGACGTGATCCTACAGACTTACAATCTTGCGCAGCAACTGCGGGAGTCGGGAGTCCCAACGATCAGCGGCTTCCATTCGTCAATGGAGCAGGAATGCTTGCGAATTCTATTGCGTGGCAGCCAGCCGGTCGTGATCTGCCCGGCCCGAAGCCTTGAGGCCATGAGAATCCCGGCTGAATGGAAGAAAGGAATCGAAAGCGGTCGGCTTCTGCTGGTCTCTGCCTTTCAGGGTGAGAAGCGTGCTACTGCCAAGCTAGCCGAATCGCGAAATCGCCTGGTTGCCGGGCTGGCTGACAAAATTCTTGTCCTCCACGCGGCGCCTGGCAGCAAAACAGAGTTGCTTTGCCGGGAGATTGCCGGCCATTGCCCGCTGCTAACCCTTGAGAGTGATTCGAACGCAAATCTGTTCCATTTAGGCGCTGCGCCGATAAAGATTCCGGATGTTCCGCAACTCTTGAAAGTTTCGCGTCCAGCGGCACACTACTCTTGGAAGCGGCAGAACTAATCGGAACGAACCAATCCGCACTGCCAATCAGGTTATACCGTGATAATTGCTTACTACTTTGAAGCGCAAACGGTTCCTGGCTTCTGTGGTTTGCCCCAGTTCCAATGATTTCAGCACCGAGTTATTTGCGCACCTGCTGTCGTCCAGCTTGCCTCCACAGGCGCCGAAGGACTTGTGCCTCTTCAATGGAACGGCATTTGTAAACTCCCGGGGGGATTCTTGAGGCCGGGGCCAACAGGGACGCGAGGCCGAACACCGACCGCACCGCACGAACGTGATCCCTACTGCCCGCCTGAACGCGCAAGGCGTTCCGCGATTCTTCAATCGAGCGAAATTTCTGGACCCCCATTCCTTAGTCCTCCAACCCAAATTCCTGTTTCAAAACCTCGGCGTCGGCGCGATCCTGCAACCGAAGTGTGCCTTTTTTCATATTGTAGAGCATCCTGGGCGTTGCCACGCGAACAGGAATTCCTTCAAAGACTTTTTCTTCGAACAGAATGTCTTCGTACGAGAACGCCTCTCCCAGCCGGGACAGAATGTCAAGAGTTAAAGAGCCGTCGGGTGACGTGTACAGAATTGCCGGATACTCGCCAGCCAGGTCCTCAGCCGTAATCTCTTGAATGGTCGAGTCCTCGGGAAAGACTTGGCTTAAGGCTTCTCGCAGACAAACCACGTTCTGTTGTTCCGGACGAACGAAGATATCAACATCCCGGCTCGCCCTCACAACCCCCTGAATGTTCAGGGCAACGGCCCCCACCAACACATATTCGACCTCGTGATCGTGCAGAGCCCTAAGCAGCATCAGGACCTTTTCCCAATCCATTGCACCTCGCTGGAATTCTAATCGAGAATCGACGCGCAAATTCGCGGGTCGGGGGAGCTTTGGGATGCTGACGTCATGCTGCGTTCAAAAGCCGAACGACCCTAGACAGCTAAACGAAAAGAGCCCCTGCGGTTTTGACCGCAGAGGCCCTTGGCAGAGAGCAGGACACCGGAGTCCACCTAATTCGACGTGGCCATTTCGTCCATTCCTTCTTCTTCCGTGAAGTCGACGCTGGCGTCGAAAGCCTCCTCGCCAGCTTCCTCCAAACGCGCCGGTTCGTCAGATTTCAGCTTCACGTTCCGGTAATGCTCCATTCCCGTACCGGCGGGAATGAGGCGGCCCATGATGACGTTCTCCTTTAGGCCGCGCAGATAATCCACCTTGCCGCTGATGGAGGCCTCCGTGAGCACGCGGGTGGTCTCCTGGAACGAAGCGGCGGAAATAAAGGAGTCGGTAGAGAGAGAAGCCTTGGTGATGCCCAGCAGCAGCGGCTCTCCGCGGGCAGGCCGGCCGTCGTCGGCGATGACGCGATCGTTTTCCTCCTTGAAACGGAACTTGTCGACCTGCTCCTCTAGAAGGAAATCGGTGTCGCCCACATCTTCGACGCGAATCCACCGCATCATCTGGCGAACGATGACTTCAATGTGCTTGTCGTTGATGTTCACACCCTGCAAACGATAGACCTCCTGGATTTCATTCACCAGGTAAGCTTGCAGTTCCTTTTCACCCAGCACCTCCAGAATGTCGTGCGGATTCAGCGGACCGTCCATCAACGGCTCGCCCGCGCGCACGGTCTCTCCTTCCTGAACGTTGACGTGCACACCCCGCGGCAGCGAGTACTCGCGTTCCATGCCGTTGTCGTTCGTTACCAGGATCTTGCGGGTGCCCTTGGCAATGTCGCCATACTTGACGACGCCGTCGATGTGAGTAATTACCGCCGTCTCGCGCGGTTTGCGGGCCTCAAACAGCTCGACGACTCGCGGCAAACCTCCGGTAATATCTTTCGTCTTGGTGGTCTCGCGGGGGATCTTGGCCAGAATATCACCCGGATTCAGCTCATCGCCATCCGCCACCATGAGGTGCGCCCGCGAGGGCATCAGGTACTTCTTAACGGTCTTGTGCTTGTCGGAACTCTTAATGACGACTTGCGGCTGACGTTTCTCGTCTTGAGATTCCGTGACGACCCAGCGCGACATGCTGGTGACCTCGTCGACTTCTTCGGTCATGGTGACACCATCGACCAAGTCCTTGAATTGAACCGTGCCCCCAACTTCGGTCAAGATCGCGTAGGTGTACGGATCCCACTCCACCAGGCTGTCGCCGACCTTGACGTCGTCGCCTTCCCGGAACTTAATCTTGGCGCCATAGACCACCGAGTACTTCTCTTTCTCGCGCCCCTTTTCATCGACAACCGCAATCAAGCCATTGCGGTTCATCACGACGAGATCGCCTTCTTTGTTCTGAACCGTGGTCAGGTTGATGAACTTCAGAGCGCCGTCGTTCTTGGCGTCCAGGGTCGACTGCTCAGACACCCGGCTGGCCGTGCCGCCGATGTGGAAGGTTCGCATGGTTAACTGCGTGCCAGGCTCACCGATGGACTGCGCAGCAATGACTCCCACGGCCTCGCCCAGCTCCACCATGGCGCCGGTGCCCAAGTTACGCCCGTAACACTTGACGCAGACGCCGCGCCGTGATTCGCAGGTGAGCACCGAGCGGATCTTCACCCGCTCGACGCCCGCCGCTTGAATTTCGCTGGCCAGATTTTCGGTGATCTCCTCGTTGACATCCACGATCACATTGCCCTCGTAGTCCTTGATCTCATCCAGCGAGACGCGGCCTACGATGCGGTCGCGCAGAGGCTCGATGATCTCACCGCTTTCCACAATGGACCCGACGTAGATGCCATTCATCGTGCCGCAATCCGGTTCCGAGATAATGACATCCTGGGCCACGTCCACCAGGCGGCGGGTGAGGTAGCCGGAGTCGGCAGTCTTCAGCGCCGTGTCGGCCAAGCCCTTGCGGGCGCCGTGCGTTGAGATGAAGTACTGCAGCACGGTCAGCCCCTCGCGGAAATTAGCCTTGATCGGCGTTTCGATGATTTCTCCAGAAGGTTTGGCCATCAAGCCGCGCATGCCAGCCAACTGGCGAATCTGCTGCTTCGAACCGCGCGCGCCCGAGTCGGCCATAATGTAGATTGGATTGAACTCGAGACCTTCCTTGTTCTGCTTCTCGATACCCCGGATCATCTCGTCGGCTACTTTCTCGGTAACGTTCGACCAGATTTCAATCACCTTGTTGTAACGTTCGCCTTTAGTGATCGCCCCTTCCTGGTACTGCCCTTCCACCTTCAGCACTTCGCGCTCGGCCGATTCCACGAGCTTTCCTTTTTCTCCCGGAATCAACAAGTCCTCGATGCCGATGGAGATACCAGCCCGCGTGGCATACTGGAAACCCAGTGCCTTGACTTCGTCGAGCATTCGAACCGTCTTCTCGAGACCAAGTCTGAGATAACAGTACTGCACCAGTTGTCCCAGTCCTTTTTTCTTGAGCAAGCCGTTGATGTACGGCATTTCCTTGGGAAGATGGTCGTTCAGAATGACACGTCCGACCGTGGTCTTGAGAAAATCTTTCTCCAGGTGGATCACTTCAGTGTGCAGCACACTCTGGTCGTCATAGGCGGTCGTCAAATCAATCACGTCGCCTGTGTAACGGTACCGGATCGGCGTCAGCGTTTCGAGCTCTCCCGCTTCCAGCGCCAGCAACACTTCCTCCGTGCTGCCGAAAGCGCGGCCTTCACCTTTTGTTCCCGGCTTGGACATGGTGAGGTAGTAGCAACCGAGAACCACGTCCTGAGTAGGAACTGCGATGGGCATGCCGTTTGACGGCGAGAGAATGTTGTTCGACGCCAGCATCAGCACCGAAGCTTCAATCTGCGCCTCAGGGGACAGTGGGATATGCACTGCCATCTGGTCGCCATCGAAATCTGCGTTGAACGCGGTACAGACCAGGGGGTGAATCTGGATGGCCTTGCCTTCGACCAGCGTGGGCTCGAAGGCCTGGATGCCCAGCCGGTGCAGGGTGGGAGCGCGATTGAGAAGAACGGGGTGTTCGCGGATCACCTCTTCAAGAATGTCCCATACCAGCGGGTCTTGCTGCTCCACCATCTCTTTGGCGGCTTTGATTGTCGTGCAGTGTCCAGCCTGCTCGAGCCGGTTATAGATAAACGGCTTGAACAGTTCAAGCGCCATCCGCTTGGGAAGACCACACTGGTGCAGTTTCAGATCGGGTCCGACCACAATCACGGAACGTCCGGAATAGTCGACGCGCTTTCCGAGAAGATTCTGGCGAAAACGCCCCTGCTTGCCTTTCAATGTGTCGGACAAGGACTTGAGAGGACGGTTGTTGGCCCCGCGCAGGACGCGGCCGCGGCGGCCGTTGTCAAACAGCGCGTCGACTGCTTCTTGGAGCATGCGCTTTTCATTGCGCACGATGACGTCCGGCGCGTGCAGCTCAATGAGCTTCTTCAGCCGGTTGTTGCGGTTGATCACCCGGCGGTAGAGATCGTTCAAATCGGAAGTCGCAAAGCGTCCGCCATCCAGCGGAACCAGAGGCCGCAATTCAGGCGGAATGACCGGAATAGCATCCAGGATCATCCACTCGGGCTTATTGCCTGACTTGCGGAAGGCTTCAACCACTTTCAGCCGTTTCGAGAACTTCAGCTTCTTTTGCTGAGAGGTTTCCGTCTTCATCTTGTGGCGCAGCTCGATGGAAAGTTCTTCGATGTCGAGCTGCTTCAGCAACTGCTTGATGGCCTCAGCACCCATCATCGCGGTGAATTTGCCGGCATGTTCTTCCATCAACTGCCGGTACTTCTCCTCGTTGAGAACCTCCTTGTCTTTGAGCGGAGCGTCTCCCGGGTCAATGACCACGTAGGCCTCAAAGTACAGGATGCGCTCCAGTTCGCGCAGGCTGATGTCGAGGAGATGGCCGATGCGGCTGGGCAGTCCTTTGAAAAACCAGACATGCGAGCAAGGACTCGCCAGCTCGATATGGCCGAGGCGCTCGCGCCGCACTTTCGACAATGTGACTTCGACGCCACACTTGTCGCAGATGACGCCGCGGTGCTTCATCCGCTTGTACTTGCCGCAAAGGCACTCCCAGTCCGTCACGGGGCCGAAAATCTTGGCGCAAAACAGGCCATCTCGTTCCGGCTTGAAGGTGCGGTAGTTGATGGTTTCAGGCTTGGTAACTTCGCCCTTGGACCAGGAACGAATCTTTTCGGGCGAAGCCAAGCTGATCTTGATGCTGTCAAAATCAGCAGTGACGTTGCCTCGATCGTAGGGATTTTGTCGAAACAAAGTAAAACCTCCTCTTGGGGAACGAGGATGGAGGATAGAAGATGGCGCTCCCAATCCTGTATCCTCTATCCTATATCCTCAATTTGCCTCTCAGTTCTCCGTGGGCCCCTTAATGAGCTCCACATCGAGACAAAGGCTTTGCAGCTCGCGGATCAACACATTGAATGATTCTGGCAGCCCAGGTTCGATGGCTGCTTCGCCTTTCACAATCGCTTCGTAGATCTTGGCGCGTCCATAGACATCGTCGGCTTTGGCAGTTAGGAGTTCCTGCAGGATGTGGGCTGCCCCATAGGCCTCCAGCGCCCATACTTCCATTTCTCCAAACCGCTGGCCGCCGAATTGCGCCTTGCCGCCCAGCGGTTGCTGCGTGAT
>JAKEER010000781.1 GCA_022616615.1 Acidobacteriota bacterium | reverse complement strand
GTTAGCGCCCAGCCCGCCAATCCTTTCGTTCCAAAGCCGCCACATTTCCTTCCCAGGGCCAAGAGCGTCATTTTTCTCTTCATGGACGGTGGGCCTAGCCAAGTTGATACCTTCGATTACAAGCCGCGTTTGGAAAAGGAGCACGGACAACCGATCAAGATGGACATCCCAGTGACAGCTGGGAACATTGGCAAAACTCTTCTCCAATCCCCGTTCAAGTTCCGGCAGTACGGCCAGTGTGGCGCTTGGGTCAGCGAAATTTTCCCTCACACTGCTACCTGCGTCGATGAGATTGCGTTCATTCATTCAATGGTTTCGGAACATGCCGAGCATACAGCCGGATGCTATTTCGTGCATACCGGTTTTCCGAGACAGGGACGGCCCAGCATGGGATCGTGGATCACCTACGGTCTGGGAACCGAATGCCACGACTTGCCCGGATTTGTCATCCTGGACAGCGGAGTGATCCCAAAGGGGGGGAACGACAACTTTGGCAGCGGGTTTTTGCCCGCCTGCTATCAGGGGACCTTGTTCCGACGAGGAAAACATCCCCTTGCCGACATCCAACCACGCGAAATGGAGACAACTATCCAACAAGAAAAGATCAGCTTGATACAACGTTTGAATCAGGCTGTTCTCGGTCGCTTAGGCTCAGCGCCGGAACTGGATGCGGTAATTGCTAATTATGAATTGGCCTTTCGCATGCAGGCGGCGGTGCCCGATCTCTTGGACCTGAGCACTGAATCGAGAGCAACCTTGAATCTTTACGGAATCGGCCAGAAGCAGACCGATGAGTTTGGTAGGCAGTGCTTGATGGCGCGCCGCCTGGTTCAACGAGGTGTGCGATTCGTCGAGCTCGTTACTCCAAAGACGGTGACTCCCACTGGCGGCATGATTGACCGTTGGGATCAGCACGGCAGCCTTCCCGAACAGCACCGCATCAATGCCTTCGCCACGGACCAGCCCATTGCTGGGTTACTAAAGGATCTAAAGTCCCACGGCCTCTTGGATGAAACTCTTGTCATTTGGGGCGGTGAGTTTGGCAGGACTCCTATGGTGGAGGGGAATTTGGACAAACCGGGCCGGGACCACAATCAGTTCGGTTTCACGATGTGGTTGGCCGGCGGTGGGATCAAAGGTGGGACTCGTTATGGCGCCACCGATGAATACGGGTACTTCGCCGTCGAGAACAAAGTCACCGTGCACGACCTGCATGCGACCGCTCTTCACCTACTAGGGATCGACCACAAGCGACTCACGTTTCCGTTCAGTGGGCGGGACATGCGGCTTACAGACGTGCATGGCCAAGTTCTGAAAGAGATCATCGTCTAATAACCGCCGTAGAAGCTTTGTCGAGTGTGAACAAAACGATCTAATACGGACCCCGCCGACCCGCTTGACGGTTTGCAGTTCCGGGCTGTGTATTACTGCCCGTGTCTTAGCTGGTCATGCGGGTTACAACGAGAATTCTGTTCTCGTTTCGGGCGAGGTGTGAAAGCCCGAAGCGCGAGCGAGGGCCGGTCGTGGTTAACCTGGCTGGCGCTTCGGGCTTTCAAGAGTCGTGCGTAGGGATATCAAGGGCGTCAGCCCTTAGTTAGTTGGGTCTTGGAACTCCCGAGGGCATCCGAGTGACATACTTTGGAATGCCCAGATAAGGCGCGGGTGTTAGAACTTTCTTTTCTCTAACTGCTATCAGCTTTAAACAATCTCTGCGCAAACAGCGAGGAGGAGCCTATGCAATGCCAACATCGGGTGTTTTTGTCATTGCTCTTAATTCTTTCCTGGAGCCTGGTTCTTAGAGGTCAGATCAATCGTGGTGTAATTGAAGGGATTGTGACCGACCCTCAGGGCGCCGTGGTGCCCAAGGTCGACCTCACGATTACCTCCTTAGATACAAATGTAGCTGTGTCCACCAAAACCAATGATGCAGGTTATTACAGGGTCGTGGACCTAGTGCCTGGAAAGTACAGAGCTCGGTTCCAGGTTTCGGGATTCTCTTCTTTGGAAATAACCGACATCGAAATACCTGCAGGCAAGGTCACTCGGCTGGATAGCCAATTGAAGATTGGGGAAACCACCAAGGTCATTGAGGTTTCTTCGGAGGCGCCACTCATTGAAACGGCCGCCTCGAACTTTAGTACGACTCTGGAGACTAAAACTATCGAGGAGATTCCGCTGGCGGGCCGCGACCTCCAGCAACTGGCTTTTCTGATTCCAGGTGTTACCAATGTGAGCGGGCCGCCCGGCAGTAATTTCGGCTTTAACAGCCAATTCGGCACCTTCCCGGACCCCACGAACGTGTTCGGTTCTAACCTTTCCGTGAATGGAGGGCAGGGCGGAGCCAACGCTTGGTACTTGGATGGCAATCTCAATCTTTCTAGCATCGCAGAGAACATTGCAGTCAACCCTTCACCCGATGCAGTGTCAGAATTTCAAGTCATCAGCAATGCCTTTGCCGCGGAATACAGCCGCACGGGCGGGGCCGTGTTCAATGTGGTGCTGAAGTCCGGCACCAACCGCTTTCGCGGTAACATCTATGAGTTCCATCGGAATGATGCGACCAATGCCCGAAATCCCTTCCGCTCGGTCGACTCGAAGGGCAATCTGATCAAGGAACGTCAGCTCCGTTTCAATAATTTTGGGGGTACACTTGGTGGTCCGGTTATTTTGCCTGGGCTGTACAACGGCAAAGACAAAACGCACTTTTTCTTCTCTTGGGATACCAGTATCTTGCGTCTGCTGGGACAGCAGGTGTTTACGGTTCCCACTGCTCGGATGCGTCGGGGAGACTTCAGCGAGGATCCGCAGGTTGCGCATGGGATCTGGGATCCGTTCAGTACGGCAGGGCCAGACGTGAAGGGGTTGTTTCAGCGCCGGGCTTTCGGCGCGCCTGTGTCCGGGAACCCATTTGGAGCCAACGGCTGCTTGGCCTCTGCAGTTGAAGCCGGTCGCAATGGCGGCTTCCAGACCTGCAACTTCGCTACCAGCATTCCAACAGATCGCTTTGATCCGGTAGCGCAATTTTTCATGAACTCCTACCCTTCACCTAATTTCAACGATCCTCGGAGTGGATGTCCGCTGGGGCTTGATGGATTCAAGATCTGCGATAACTTCCTGGGCGCTGTGGGGGGCGAGCAGAAACCTCACAATATGTCGATCAAGTTCGACCATCAGTGGAGCCAAAAGAGCAAGTATTTCTTCGAATGGCTTTTCAACCCTACCACCTATCGCAACTATCGTGTACCCTGGACCGGGCCGACCTATCCCGCTAGCCAGGTCGGTTATGGCGCCCATGTGCCACTGAATGTTCGTAACCAAGTCTTTGGGCTTGGCAACACCTACACGGTCAACCCTACACTGATTAATGAATTTCGCTACAGCTTTAGCCGGCAATTTCTCACGTCTAGAGAGGGGGGTACAAGGGCTTACCTCGACGAATTTGCCGCCCAGTCAGAGGTAGAAAGAATCCTGGCACCTCTTCGCTTGCCTCCCAACGACACCCATTTCACGATCTCGGCTCCCGGGGGAAGTAGTCTTAGGTTTGGGCTGCCTGGATTCGAGAACCTAACCGAAATGTCGGAAGCTCATACCTTCCAGGAGAATGTCACGAAGATTGCCGGCAAGCATACTTTGAAGGCCGGCCTAGTTTATCGTCTCGAGCACGCTACCTGGTCTGCGCCCTTTGGAAATGGAATGGGCTTCAACGGTGGGGTGGTTACAGACCCGCTTACCGGCCTCGGGGGAGGCGGCGGTTTGGCCCAGTTCATGTTAGGCGCGGTCGATTCAGGGTCCTTCACTGGCTTTTATCACGGACCGTACCAGCGCTGGCGCTACTGGGCAGCGTATCTGCAGGATGATATTCGCATTACGCCCCGCTTTAGTCTAAATGTTGGCATCCGTTGGGACCTTTATGGGTGGGTAAAGACTCGACGAGATGATGAGTCCAATTTCTGTTTGGACTGCCTCAATCCGCTCACAGGACTAAAGGGCAAGGTGGTTTACAAGGGGGATCCGGAGTTCCCTGGTCCTGACCTCTTTCCTGCCGACAAAAAGAACTTTGGACCCCGGTTCAATTTCTCTTGGGCGCCCTTTGCTGACCAGAAGACCATCATCCGAGGTGGCTATAACATTTTCACCAGCAATGCCACTAACGGACTCAATTCCCCCAACCACTACCAAGTACCAGGATGGCAATTTGGAACCAACTGGGGCGGAAGTTTTTTCCCAGACGAGTGTGCAGCTTTCTCAGGTCAGTGTGTCGCCTTCCCATTGAGCGATACCACGACAGACAAGGCAAGCTTGGCTACCCCTCCCTTAACTGGGACCGTTCCTGCTCAGCTTCGTGAACCTCTATTTAACTCCTCAGTTGGCTTTATGGTCAAACCATCCCGGGCACCCATAGTTCAAATGTGGGGTCTGGAGGTCGAGCGCGAATTGCCCAGCAACATGATGATCAGCGTGGGCTATGTTGGCAATCGTGGCACGCATCTCTTCGGCGAATCGTTCCGAAACCAAAACTATGTTCACACTCAAGACCGGATTAAGTACAAGACGGCCATTGACGCCAATATCCCGATCACTGACGTTTATTCAGGTCAGACTGCCGCCAAACTCGAAGAGGTCTACGGAAGTTCAACGCTCCCGCGTAGTATTCTCCTGAGGGATTACCCTTTCTACGCACTAGGGTATCTTCTCAGCACAGCCTATGACGGGACTAGCATCTACCACGGGATGAATCTCAGGGTTCAAAAGCGACTTTCTCATGGGTTCAGTTTCATTGCTGCGTATACTGCTTCCAAGAAGATTACAAATGCGAGTACCGTGATCCTATCCCAACAGATCTACAACTCGATTTCTGTGACTCGCCCTGGAGGGGTGGGCGGGAGAGCAGGGTCAGTAGGGTTAGCTTACGGTGGGGATTACCAAGACCCCGACAATAAGCGGGATCGGATCATTGCCTATGATGATATTCCCCAGATGCTCAATGTGGCGGCCTCCTACGAGTTGCCTTTCGGCAATGGCAAGACCTTTCTCAACCGCAAAGGTTTTTGGAATGCTGTGTTCGGAGGTTGGAAGCTCGCGAGCAATTTCAATACCCAGAGCGGTGTACCGCTAGGTATTCGCTGTCCGGGCAATGAACTCACCACGCGGTGCAATTTGATCGGTGACCCGAAGTTTCAGGGAAGCCGTACCAAGCAGGAGCGGATTCAGCAGTGGATGAATCCAGCCGCTTTCGAGCCTGCTTTTGGCAGCGACAAGTCTTTCTGGAGCAACTACGACCCTAATGACAATCGAGCCTATAGATTTGGGACTGCCGGAGCGCGCCTCCCGGGCATTCGTTCGCCCGGCTTCTGGAACATAGATACCGCCTTATCCAAGCGCTTCGTTATCAAAGAGAACAAATATCTTGAATTCCGCTGGGAGGCCTTCAACGCTCTCAATCATCAAAACCTTGGGCTTCCCAATACGCGTTGGTGCCTACCACCGGGGCCAAACGGCGAAGTAGATCGCGTTCGGCGGAACGGTTGTGAGTTCGGGCGCATCACCAATATTCAAACTGACCCGCGCTCGATGCAGTTCGCATTGAAATTCTTCTTCTAGAGGCCGAAGTGGTTTCTCGAAGTACTCGGCATCGATTTCAAAGTTTGAGTGCGGCCAGATAGATCTTAAGGGATGTCGCTGAGGCCTCTAGACTACCTTTAGACTGGGGAAGTCCCTCGGCGGACCACTAGATGATCGTTCTGTTAATAACTAGACAACAGCTAGCTAGACTGGGCGTTTCACCATTATTTACGAGCTTGGCTGAAGAGAATCGTTCAGTAAATGCGCTTCACTGGATCAACTGCGGAGCCTAGGAGGCATGACACTCATCGTCAAATCACATCCAGGAGCTTTTCGAGCGCTTTGAGGGTCTGGGATATCGGCCCGACTTGAATCCTCCCTCGAACTGATCCAGCGAAGGTACGATGAATCCGTAGGTGAAAGGTGAATGATGTTTCAACTGCACACCAGAAAGAGTGTCGAATGCTGCGACGGGTTGAGACGGCGGGACTTCTTGCATGTCATCGCGGAGTGGTTGGGTTGGGCGATGAGTGTCCAGGTTGAGCAAGCTCCTCCGGTAAGAGGGTGGTCAAGGTCCGGGGTGTCCTCAAGCTGGCTTACGCTTTTGGAGGCCTGGGGTTTCTGATCCAGTCGGGCCGAATGACAAGTCCGCGTGCTGCATCTGATAGCGGGAGTGGCGCCGATGTTCACAGTCAACTTTGTAGAACTGGAAATCTGTGCTCAGCAGGTGGCAGGCATTTATCACAAGTCCCAAGCGAACTCAGATCAAACTGGATGAACACAGATCAAACCTGGTCGGAAGAATGAGAGCTTTGTGTTTTCAGACTCAGATCGCGCGCCTGTTGCTCAGTCTCACCACCTTGTATCTTTCCCTTTTCATGGTTCCTCTTGTGCTCCCGGCAGGCTCGGCACCCCCAATGGCGGACAGTGTCGAGGCCCACATCGGAAGGGGCTACGAATACGTCCAGAACACCCAATTCCAGCATGCGGCTCAGGAATTCCGAGCCGTACTGGCGCAAAATCCTGCCCTGGTGCGCGTGCGCTACCAGTTGGGAGTGTGCTACTTCGCTCTGCAGCAATACCGGGAAGCGAGGGAAGAGTTTGAGCGTTTACGCCAAGAAACCTCGGAGGACCCCAGCGTCCTCTATTATCTTGCCCGCCTGGACTTGCTCGATGAGGACTTCGATTCAGCGGTCGCTCAGCTCCACAAGATCGCTTCTGCGCCTCCCTTTCCAGATGCGGTTTACTATCTTGGCGCAGCTTATCTTAAGAAAGGAGGACTCGAAAAGGCGGAGCGATGGCTCAAGAAAGCAGGGGAGCTGACGTCTCGTGATTTTCGGATTCCGGATCGCCTAGCTCGGGTTTATATGAAAGCTGGGCGGAGGCAAGAAGCGGAACAGCAGTTTGCGCTCTCTGCATCGCTTCGGAAGCAATACGACGATGCAGCCCGGAACGGGATCGACTGCATCCAGGCTCTGAAGACACAACCGCTGGAGGAAGCCCGCGCTGTCTGTCAAGAGCTTCACGATCCCAGTGATCCCGACAAACTCGTCACCCTGGGGATGATTTACGGTAAGCACGAGTTTCACGTCGAGGCGCTTGAGCCATTTGAGCAAGCAGCACGGCTGGACCCGGAATCCTTTGAGACCCAGCACAACTTGGGCCTGACATACTTTCGTCTTAAGCGCTATGCGGAAGCGCGGCGACCGTTGGAAATGGCTGTGGCACTTCGTCCTGATTACTTTGGGTCCAACGCGCTGTTGGGCGCCGCACTTTACACGTTGAAGGAGGATGAGGCGGCATACCAAGTGCTGGGTCATGCGCATCAACTCAATCCTCAAGACCCGGACACGTCGAGCCTATTGTTCAAAGCAACGATGATTCTTGCCCAAGAGAGCTATGCAAAGAAGCGGTATAGGGAGTGTCTGGATTATCTTGACCAAGCCGTGCGGCTACGCCCTGAGGATGTCACCGTCCGCCTCAGGCGGACTGATGTCTATGCCCTACTAGGGAAGCCTTCTCAGGCAGAGCGTGAAAAACGAGAAGCAGAGCGGCTTCGCGCCGGCCGATAGCGGAAGAAACCGATGCTCGTTAGCATACAAACAGAACACATCCGTTGCGGCGCGCCACCTTCATTAGGTCCAAGGCCGGAACTTGAAGCCGTTCTGCCTAGCGGCCGCTTGTTTTTGGGGAAGAATTTCACATGAATCGTAGGAGGTCTCCAGTGGGCCTTTATTAGAGCTCACGGTCAATGGCCGGGGGCCTGGCGCGATCCTCAAGATGACGGGACCTCTCCAAGTCAATGCCAGCGCTATCTCCCGCTTGCCCTTCGATCGACTGGAGATCGTCCTCGACGGCCGCGTGGTCGTCGAGCAGCCTGCCGTCCAACAGAAGGAAGCCAAGCTCGAGCGGGAGATCCTGGTCGAGCGTGGGGGCTGGATAGCCGCCCGAGTCAGCAGCACCTCAAAAACGCATGCAGGATATCCGGTCTTTGCTCACTGCAGCGGGAATCTACGTGCTGACCGGTTTGCCTATCGGCGAATACAGAGTGATCGCTCAGCGCACCGGATTCAAGCAGTACGTCCAGGAACCCGTGGTCATCGCAACTGCCTCAACCACCACGCTGAACATTACCTTCGAGGTGGGCGAAGTGACTGACACCGTAAGCGTGACGGAAAGCGTTCTCCCATTGATTCAGACTGACAACGCAGAGACGGCCACCGTCGTAGAAAATCGCGTCGTGATGGACCTGCCCCTGCAAGTGAGTTCGGGTACCTCAGGACGGCGCCAAATCGAAAATTTTATCTTCTTGTCGCCAGGGGTGACCGGGGACTTTTTTACCAAGACCTTTAACGGCAGCACCAACCTTTCCAATATGGCCATGGTGGATGGTATTGCCTGGACGAACGGGGAGGTTCCGGGTCGCTTTTTTGAGGGCACTCCCCCGTTTGAGGCAGTGCAAGAGTTCAAGGTCGCCAGCACCCTGCACCCACCAGAGGTCGGGCGTGCCTTTGGAGTGACCAACTATACGCTCAAATCGGGAACCAATCGGTTTCATGGCAATGGGTTCTGGTTTATCCGGGAAGACAATTTGGATGCTCGGGGGTTCTTCCAAGCCCAAAAAAGCCAGACAACCCAAAATGAGTTTGGTGGAACCATTGGTGGGCCGATCATCAAAGACAAGACCTTTTTCTTTGGGTCTTATAGCGGTTTCCGACTGAAGACAGCCGGAGCCGGAACACAGTTGCTCACTTTGCCGCCTACAGATTTCCGTCGTGGAGACTTTTCCCGGCTGAGGGACGCCGGTGGAAATCTCATTCAGCTTTACGATCCCCAGACCACGCGTCCGGATGGGAGTGGGGGATTCATCAGAGACCCGTTCCCGGCAAATATCATCCCGGAGGGTCGTGTCAGTGCTGTGGCCAAAAGATACATCGATCTGATGCCGGCACCCGATAACAACAATATTAGGGGGAACTTTCTCAGTCGAAGAGGAGGGCCGCAGAGGGATAACCGCTGGTCGGCGAAGATCGACCATAACTTCAATGCCAACCACAAGGTCAGTTATAGTCACTGGCACTCCTTTCACCCAGGTGGCCAAGCCATAGGAGACTATGGAGCAGACCATCCGCTGGATAATGGATTCCCCGGAGGTGGGACATACTTTGGGATGCGAGCCAATTATGATTGGATCGTCAGCCCAACTGTTTTGAACCATTTCGGGTTTGGGTGGTCGGGAACCAGCGGACATGGGCGAGGTATCTGCGAGACGCAGGGGAACCAGCAGCTTCAGGTCCCGGGAATTCCTACAGATGTGCCGTGCATTCCCGCCATGGTCATTGGAGGGTATACCGAATTCGGAAATGCTCAACAGGCCGGGGATGCTCGTTGGGATCAAACCCGCACTTTCCTCGATACGGTGAGTTGGACCAAGGGAAAGCACCAGATGAAGTTTGGTGGCGAAGTCTGGTTCCAAACCTTCCGGGATATCAGTACTCTGCCCAACGGTGGTATCGCAGGCACCGCGCAGTTCAGCAACCTGGAAACGGACAATCCTGCCTCACCAACCTACGGATCTGCTGGAGATGGATTTGCCAGCTTCTTTCTGGGCCAGGTCGATTCATCCCAGCGATTCCTATGTGGTCCGTCGGAAGAACCCTGCTCACGGGAGCACCGCTTCCCCTATCTAGCCTTCCATTTCAACGACACCATCCAGCTCACTCCCAAGTTAACGCTCTCCGCCGGGCTACGTTACGACCTTCCCTTCCCGGGTCGGTTCACGGATGAGAATCGTCTCTCAGCGATCAGTCTTACCCTGCCCAATCCGGTAGCGGGTGGCCGCCCCGGCGCCTACGTCTTCGGCAATGCTGCGCTCGTCCCAAGTCCCTACAAGAAGGAATTTGGTCCACGGCTCAGCTTGGCCTATCAACTCAACAATCAGACCGTGATTCGGGCTGGCTATGGCATTATCTATGCCCAGACGAATGCGCTCGCGCAAGGGAACTTCCAGTTGGGGAATGGTTTTCAAGCTGGTTTTAGCGGTTTCCAGACCCTCGTCAATACCACCAGCGGCGTTCAGCCGGTCTTTTTGCTCGACAATGGCTATCCTGCCTTCACGGGAACCCTGCCCAACCAGAATGCAGGAATTCAAGTAGGCGGTGTAGCAGATTATTACGCCCCTTCGGGCAGGAAACAGTCCTACGTGCAGAGCTGGCAGCTCAGCCTCCAGCGAGAGCTTCCCTTCCAGAGCTTCATGGATGTCGCTTATGTTGGCAACGCCTCCAAGCGCTTGCCTTCGGCCCTGGAAAATGGCCTCAACCAGGTGCCCTTCAGTTTCCTCAGCTTAGGGGCCCTGCTCAATCAACCTTACAACTCACCTGACGCAATCGCAGCCGGCATAAGGGTGCCGTACGCTGGCTTTAGCGGATCGGTGGCTCAGTCGCTGCGCCCCTTCCCGCAGTATACGGGCATTAACGACCTGTTTCAGCCCATTGGCTTTGCCACGTATCACTCTCTGCAGATGAAATATCAGAAGCGTTTCTCCAAGGGACTCTCTTATCTCGTGAGCTATACCCTCCAGAAGACAATTACGGATACTTCCAATGAGGCCTACGCCACGTTCAATGCGGGCGCCCGAGACACTGCTAGGCGGGGCCTGGAAAAAAGCATCGGTAATCTGGATCGGACCCATCTTCTCGTCGCTAGCTTTGTTTATGACCTTCCAGGAAGCAACCTTAAAGGAACCGCCGGTAAGGTCTTGGGGGGCTGGTCGGCATCCGCGGTTGCCAAGTACTATAGCGGCCTTCCTCTGAGCATTGGCGGCGGCGGCCCCATTCCGCTGTTTGCCGGTGGC
The DNA here is from genome assembly GCA_022616615.1 of Acidobacteriota bacterium. Taxonomy (GTDB): domain Bacteria; phylum Acidobacteriota; class Terriglobia; order Versatilivoradales; family Versatilivoraceae; genus VFZK01. Next base: position 14,524 of record JAKEER010000781.1, on the reverse strand, counting down.
AACAGGCCAAACCGTGTACCTGGAGCAGACCAGCGCACCAGCGTCAGCCGGGGAGAATTCAAACCCGGAGGAGCGGCGGCCGGAGGAACTCCCTATCTGAACATCAATGCCTGGTCTCAACCTGCGCCTTTTACACTCGGAAATGGTTCAAGGACAGAACCGAATCTGCGTGGCTTCCCGTTGATGAGCGAAGATTTCTCACTCATCAAGCGCACTTACATCACTGAATCTGCGAATGTTGAGTTTCGCGCCGAGTTCTTTAACCTGTTCAATCGTGTGATTTTCGGCAATCCAAACACGAATACCAACGATCCGATTAACTTTGGCCGATCGTTCAATCAGGCCAACATGCCCAGACAGATCCAGTTCGGCATGAAGATCAACTTTTAGGGAATTGGAAAAGCACCTGGAGGTGGATGCCGACGCAAGGTAGTATAACGGCATGAGAAGTGGTTACGCGTGCGGCAGGCTCTCCCTGTCTGCCGTCGCAAGACTTCCTTGGTTCGGAGCTGACTCTCGATCTTTTGCTGTTCGAGAGTGACACGGTGACAAATGGATTGGCAACCGAAGACCTCCACCGCGTGCACAGTTCGCATTACCCTTGTGACCGCAGCACTCTTATTCAAGCTTCTCGCTCGGAGTGCAGACGGACAGAGCCTTCCTGTAACTCCACTGCCAGTTCAGTCGACGGTCTCGTTCAGGGCGGGAGAAGTTACGGTGAAGGAAGCCTGTTCCGCCTTCGGACTGGTTTCAAATCCAGATGCTGTTCGGACATGCCTCAATATCCCTGTGAGCCTCAATGGCGGTAAATTGGACGAGGCCCGTCAACTGGCGGAGAAACTGGTTACAGAGCTGTCGCGGAATGGCATAGGCCACTACGTTCACTTGCTAATGGTCAAGTTCACAAATCAGTCAAAGTTTCTTCGCGTTTTATTCGCCATCGCCCTCGGCGGTCTGAGGTCGCTCGCTATTGGCTAGGCATTCTCCATCTGAAACAAGAGAAATTTATCTCGGCACTGCGCCATTTCCAGGCGGCCGTCGATCTGAGTCCCCGGATTCCTATGGCACGCCTTATCTTAGGAATGTGTTACGCCATCATGAAGCAGTTCGAACTCTTCAAGCAGGAGATGTTATGGCTCACCGAGCATGCCCCCAATGAATCGTTGCCCTACTTTTATCTTGGTCAATACTACTCGAAAGATTTGGATCAGGTGGACAAAGGCATGGAGTATTTCAGACAGGCTCTCCAACGAAACCCTCAAGACATTCGATCCAGGTACCTCCTGGGATATGCTTTGGAGCTGAAAGGCGACCGGAAAAGAGCCATGGAGGAATACCAGACGGCCGTTGCTGCTGCAGCAGCTCAACAAGCCACTTACAGTTTGCCACTGCAAGGTGTAGCCCGCCTATATCTGCAGGAAAACAACGGGGACAAAGCGCTCGAGTACGTGCAGCAGGCGATTCAGTTGGAGCCCAAACTGGCGACTAATCATCGGCTGTTGGGTAAGCTGTATCTGACGACGGGTGACCTTGCTAAAGGCGTAGCTGCTCTAAAACAAGCAGTCGATTTGGACCCAACGGATGCTGCGCCCTATCACTTACTTTTTAGAACCTATCTAAAGCTGAAAATGCCTGCGGAGGCCAAATGGGCCCAAGCCCAGTTCGAGGAAGTGAAGAAAGCTTACGGCGAGGATTGAGGCGGATAGTCGTCCTCTGAGCTTGCCGAACACCCGGACAGCAACAATGCTGTGGCCAAGGTGGGGCGATCCAGACCGGTCTCACAGAGGCACGCTACAGCGAATTCAGGGGAAAGGCATTCGTGAACTCGAGAGCATTGAAATCGCGGTACCAACCTATCCTCGTAATCCTGACTTTTTGGACGCTGCAGATACCCAGGCTACAGGCTCAGTTTGATATGGTGGTCTTTGAAAAGAGATCCCCTCAGGCCAAGTCGCGCGAAGAGTTCGACGCTGTGTTAGTTAGACACCGTTCAGACCACAGATCCCAAAAAGATTGTCTCGTTGTGTGCCGAGTTTCGAAAACAGTTTCGAACCTCAGAGTTTCTGGGCCACGTGTACAGGATGGAAATGCATGCTCATGGCGCATTAGACGATGCCCACAGGACGGTGGCTGCTGGTCAAAAGGCCCTGGAACTAAATTCCCACGACGTATGATAGATGCGCTTTTGACCTTGGCGAACACGATTCCAAAGGGGGTCACTGACTTGTCGGCTGAATCCACAGCCTTGTTAGATAAAGCAGAAGGATATGCTCGACAAGCTCTCGAAGAGATTGATGAGCTCAAGGCGACGCGAGGGGTTACCCTGGACAGGTGGCGCAGACTAACGGGTCGGATGAGATCGTCTGCCCAGGAGGCGCTAGGTTTCATTGCTTTTAAGCGGGGACGCTGTGCTGAAAGTGTTGCAGAGTTGGAAAAATCGATTCGCCTGAATCCTGAGGCGGGCGGTCCGGTCTTTTTCAGGTTGGGGGTAGCCTACCTGTATCATGGAAAGCCTCTGGAGGCGCAAGTTGCCTTGGAGCGCTCCTCCAAATTGGGTCCGGAGCTGATCCGAACGAAAGCTGAAGAGCAACTCTCCAGACTTCGTAAGCATGCGCCGTCCCAATAGAAAAATTCACAATGAGAAATTACTTATGCCGCTATGTTTAGTCATCCTCGTTGATACGTGGCTGCAGATCCGTTGCTCAGGACTGAAGATTCTAGTCATCGCCGCTATCACCTGGTTTACGGTTCATAGCCATCGAGCTCACGAAGCGGTTCAAGCCGCAGGAACCGGCGTTGGCTTGATATATCGAGGGACCATTTTGGAAGGGCCTTCTCATGACAAGGAAATGCGCTGGTTACAGGCTCGAAAACAGGCTCAAATCAAAACTCTCGACAAATTTTCGGTCTTCCACGACTTCCAATTTTCCGACCGATGCCCAGAGAGTCGAATCACCTTTAAACATGGAATCGTAGATGACGCTGCCAAACAGTACAAAGCAATCCACTATGATCATGGAAATGGCTTGGCGGCTGCCGATGTGGACGCCGACAGTCGGGTTGATCTTTACTTTGTCAACCAGCTTGGATCGAATGAACTTTGGCGAAATCTCGGGAAGGGTCAGTTTGAGAACATCACGGAGTTGGCCGGCGTTGGGCTGGCGAATCGGATCAGTGTTACCGCGTCCTTTGCAGATATTGACAATGATGGGGACCAGGACTTGTTTGTGACTACGGTCAGAACTGGAAATGTTCTGTTTGAAAACATAGGAAACGGACGGTTCGCTGACATCACCCAAAATGCCGGGCTGGCATATTCCGGGCATTCCTCTGGAGCAGTTTTCTCGGACTACGATCAAGATGGCTTGTTAGATTTGTTTTTGACCAACGTGGGACGCTACACGACAGACCAAAAGGGCCGCGGTGGGTATTTTATTGGAATGGCCGATGGTTTCAGTGGCCACCTTCACCAGGATCGTTCAGAAGGCTGCGTCTTGTACAGAAACCAAGGCAATAAGCGCTTCTTGAATGTCACCGCGAAGGTGGGTCTGCGAGAGTTTGGCTGGAGCGGCGATGCCAGTTTTGCCGACCTAAACCGCGACTCGTTTCCGGATCTCTATGTTCTAAACATGCAGGGGAACGATCACTACTTTGAAAATGTCAAGGGCAAGTCTTTCGTCGACAAGACAGACGTTTACTTTCCCAAGACCCCGTGGGGAAGCATGGGAATCAAGTTCTTTGATTATGATAATGATGGCTTGATTGACTTACTCGTGACGGACATGCACTCCGATATGAGCTACGACCTCGGATACGTAACACAGGAGGAGGAGAAAAAGAAGTCCGAAATGCAATGGAGCAATGATGTCTTGAAGGGACACGAGAAGTCGATCTGGGGAATGCCTTTTACAAAAATATGGGCGAGGGCAAGTTTGCAGAGATTTCCGACAAGATCGGAGTTGAAAACTATTGGCCGTGGGGGGTAAGCGTCGGCGACCTCAATGCTGACGGTTTTGCGGACATCTTCATCACCTCCGGCATGAGCTACCACTACCGTTACGGAGTCAATTCGGTCCTCTTGAACAACCTGGGACGGTCTTTCTTAGACAACGAATTCATCCTCGGTGTTGAACCGAGAAGAGAGGAAAGAACTATCAAACCCTGGTTTGATGTCGACTGTTCCGAGGAAGAGAATCACAGGGATTGTGAAGGACGGGCGGAAAAGCTCACAGTCATGGGATCTCTGAGTTCACGATCTTCGGTTATCTTTGATCTGGATGATGATGGCGATCTCGACATCGTGACCAACGAATTCAACTCCGAACCTCAGGTCTTCATCAGCAATCTGACTCAGAAAAAGACCGTTCAGTTCGCGAAGGTCAATCTGGTCGGAAGCAAGTCAAATCGCAATGGCATTGGCGCCAACGTCACCGTCTTTGCGAAAGAGATGAGCATTACCCAGGTTCAGGATGGCAAGTCCGGCTATCTGTCTCAGAGTGTTTTGCCACTTTACTTCGGTTTAGGAGATAACGAACAAATCGACCGAATCGAAGTGCAGTGGCCCTCCGGTGAGCGCCAAACCATGACGAAGCCGGCCACAAAAACCACGATCCAGATCGTCGAAGGCCAGTAACTCACCCGGCAAGAAGCGTGTCTCACTGAACGGTGTATTCTCAGGAAAAGGTACTCAACACGCCCGCTGAGTAAGAGCCAACCTCAAGGCTAAAATCCCATGCAATCTCACCGGTCAATGCGTTCAGAGCACGAACGAATCCGGGGGACCTGTTCCGCCTCCGCCGAACTACCGGATTTGATGGAATCCAGAAGCATGATACTCACCGGGGCGGAATTTCACGATTCATAATCTCCTGCAGGAGGCTTTCGTAGATGTCCTTTACCAGCGGCGAAGAGTTCACCTGGCCAATTTTACTGACCTTGCGGATCAACTGGAATCCTGGTGGTTTGCCTTTCTACAGGGAAAAAATTTAGGTGGTTACTTAATGTGTCACATAATGTCAAGAGAATTTTTCCGGTGTGTCGGCGTGTCGCGGCTACGAGATATCTCAAAGTCTTGTTAACAAGATGAAGCGTATTTTGGCAGAGTTCGCGAGGCGAGCTACGGGCCAAATGCACTCGGGTTATGGGTCCCTATTCATCGCTCTCAGAATCCGTCGAAATGACCAATCAGAGTCTTCTTCAAGAGTTGACTTTCCAAGCTTCCCTCCATGATCATGAATCCATGTCAATGTCACTTCCGGTAGAGCGGAGATTTCAAAACTGCAAGTCTGCGATTCTTCCTCTGCTTTGGATCCTTTCAGTACAGGGGAACGAGCAACTGCAACAGCAGGCAGAGCGCGCTAGTACGGCGATGCAGCGAAACGACTTTGTAGCAGCCGAGCAAGAGTATCGCGCTATTTTGGCGATAGCTCCGCAACTGGCAGAGATTCGAAGCAACCTGGGACTCGCGCTTCACATGCAGGATAAGTTCGAGCTGGCCGAGAAAGAGTTTCGCTTGGCGCTGCGATCCAATCCCAAGCTTTTCGTACCCAATTTCTTCCTGGGAATTCAGTTGTTCAAGACAAATCGATACAAAGAGGCTGCAGCTCGTTTGCAGGCGGCCGTCGATGCCAACCCTTTGATGAAGGAGCCCCGCTACCAACTGGGCGCGGCCTACGTTGGTCTTAAGGAATACGATCAGGCCATTCGTCAGTATTCCGAGATTTTGAAACAGGACCCGCGAGAGGTGGATGCCTTGTACTCCATCGGCAAAATCTACAACGAGAGAATGGAGCGGTCTCTTGGGGAACTGTTGAACTCGTCCCGCGGTGTTTATTATGGACTCATGCTGATTCAGGCCCTTGAAGGCGGTGAGCAGTGGCGTTCACTCGTGGATATCGAGATCCCAAAGATCATCCAGTCTCATCCCGATGCACCACTCCTACGCTATGAACTGGGACGGGTGCACTTGCAACGCGGAGAACTGGCATCGGCCAAACAACTGTTTCAGGAGGAACTCGCGATCGATCCATGGAGCTTTCAGGCGCACTATGCTCTGGCCCAGATAAGTCTTGCTTCCGGAAAATATGGCGATTTCAGTGAGGATCTGGAACGTGCGATCACCATACGACCGGAGTTTTTTTGTCCTTTGCCATCTCTTCTCTTACTGGTTCCAGCCGACGACATGGCAAACGCGATTGAGCGCGGCAGTTCTCCCCTGGCACAACAGTTTCTCGCCGCTCACCTGGGCAAACCGAATAACTTCTGTGACGGATTGAGCGCCTACAGGAAGAAGCTGGCTGAAAGCGATAAGGATCTACAGAAGTCAGCCATCGTCTTGTTTCGCGAAAAGCGATATGAAGCAGTGATTGCGAGGCTCGCGAACAAATCAAGAGTGAAGCCCGAAAATCCTTCGCAGCAACTAATGCTGGCGCACGCCTATTTTGAGACAGGCAAGCTCGAATCTGCGGCAAGAATAGCCGACAAGCTGAGCCAGAAGCCTGATTTCGAAGCTGCTGCCCGTTATCTGCAGAGCCGAAGCTACCAGGTGCTGGCCGTCCAGTCGGTTGCGGAACTGGAACGCATCGCACCGGATTCCCACAGGGCCCACCAGTTGAGGGGCGAAGCTCATTTCATCCGCAAAGACATGCGGCAGGCGATCGACGAATTCAAAAAGGCTCTGGAACGAAAACCACAGGATGCAGAATTGCTTTATCAACTGGGGCGAGCTCACTACTATCTGGCAGAGTTTCCCCAGGCCTTTGAGGCTCTGAGAAAAAGTCTCAAATTGGATCCGTTCAATGCAGAAGCCAATTTTATTGTGGGAGAGGGCATGGTGCACACCCAAGAGGGTGAAAGAGCGGTCGCATATCTGCAAAGAGCCTTGGAACTTGACCCACAAATGCTGAAAGCACACGGGGAACTGGGAAAGGCATTTTTGCAGATGAATCAATGGGAAAATGCGGCCAGAGAGCTGGAACAAGCTGTCACCGCCGATTTCGGCGGCGAATTGCACTATCAGCTTTTCCGAGCCTACTCCAAGCTAAACCAGAAGGAGAAGGCTCAAGGGGCTCTGGCGAAGTCCACCAGGTTAAGACAAGAGAAAATAGAACGAGAGCGAAGCAAGATCGTGTCTCACGAACAGCCCTGACAGTTTTGACGCAGACGGCGGTTCAACGGTGGACCGCCACAATGAAATCACTCCAAAACAGGGTCCTGTGGAAGAATTGCGTCAGCAGGCCGCAATCCCCCTAACAGAGAGAAGGTGTAATAAAATTGAAATCGGCTCCTTCCAGCACGAAGCGTGCGCAGGAGCGCCCGCTCCACCCAGGTGGAACGCGCGCTCCGCGCGCGTTTTCGGCTGTGGGCGTTTTCGGCTGTGGGTTCAAAACCGTGATGCGTCGGGCTCACCCTGATTCGATTTTTCCACAACTCCAGGGCGTGCTCGTGTCTGCACATTACCTGCAAAAGTTGAACCTCTCCAACTTCCCCAGCAGAATCTCCTTTACTCGGAAAGCGAGAAGTCTGTCCCTTGCAGGCCTTTCGGCGTTGCTCTTGGCGGGCACGCTTTGGGTTGAACCGGCCTTCACGGCCAACCTCAAGATCAAGTTCGTTGATCCTGAAGGGAAGATTTTGGAAAGAGTGGAGACTCGGATCACTCACCTGGTCACGAAGCGCTTCGAACACGAATCGTCCAACAGGCAAGGAGAGATCGAAGTCGCCGGTCTCACGGATGGCCGGTACGAACTCGTTGCCCAACTCAAGAGCTTCTTCCCCATTAAGGAGGAGATCGATCTGACGGGAGAGGTCGTGTTGGAAAGGGTGATGTTTAACCAGAAGTTCGTGGATAAGGCTAACAAGGAAGTTGCCCAAGCCGTGGAAAAGAGAGAATACACCAAGGGAGCCGAACGGTTGCAACAGCTGTTGAAGTTGTTTCCGGAGAATGCGTCTTTGCATTACAACATGGCAATCGTTCAGGAAGGCCTGAAAGATGAAGAGAAGGCCTCGGCTGCGATCGACATGGCCATCCGCCTCGCCCCGGATCGAAAGTACCAGGAGAAGAAGAAAGAGATGCAGCGTGACCTCCTGCTCGAACTGGGTCAAAAGGCCCTGAATGATCGCGACTTTCCGAAGGCTACCTTGCACTATCAAAAACTGACTGAGGTCGATCCTCAAAATGCGCCGGCGTTTTATGGCTTGGCTCTTTCCCTTGGGCATCAGCGGAAGTATCAGGAATCTCTCGCTGCCATCAATCAGGCGATCAAACTGGCTCCGTCTGAGCAACAGTACTTGAAAGTCAAGGAGATGCTCGAGATCAATGCCAAGTCGCGATGAGGTTCCACAATTCCCCGCCGGTAGAAGACAGCGTGCGTTTGTCGGATGTCTGGCTTTTGGAAAGCCGAGTGCCGCGTTGAAAAGTGGATGTGCCCCACAGCCGGGCTCCGCCAAGGTGGAGGTCTTCACGACCGGCACGTTTCTGTGCGGTATGAAGCCTCTCTGGATTGACTGGTTTCGCGACATCGCGAAGGTCCATCTCGAGGAGGCTGGGGAATCTCAGGCATTCTTGATCTCATCATCATCGAGAGCACATAAAGAGGTCAAACGGTATGGAAGAGCCGAAAGCAGCCGAGAGCCACGCTTGCCTGAAATCGAAGCCGCCATGCTGCGGTGAAGTTTTGAGGAGAAGCACCATGTCCTTGGTGAGTCTCCTGTTTTTCATGGCACTCCGCTCCCTGTCTGCGGAACCTCAAGTAACCCACGCGCCAGCAGTCGAAGTCGAAAAAGGTCGTGGGCTGTTCAAGCGGTCTTGTGGCGGATGTCACGGCGAAAATGCCAAGGGAGGACGTGGATCGGACCTCACCTCGGGTCGATGGAAGTGGGGGGCAGCAGACGGCGACATTGTGCGCAACATTCTGCAGGGCATACCGGGAACCCAGATGCCCCCCTTTCCAATGCCTGAAGAGGAGGCCCGCTCCATCGTGAACTTTCTCCGGTCGATTCAAAGCCCTGCCGACCAGGCCTCCCTGACGGGAAATACTGAGAACGGACGTCAACTGTTCTTCGGGTCCGCTCAATGCAGCCGCTGCCACAGGGTTGGCGGAAGAGGGGGCCGGTTGGGTCCGGATCTGACGGCAGTCAAGGATGAAAAGAAAGCCGGGGAATTGCGCAAAGCGATCGCCGAACCCGACAGCAGTCTGCGAAACAGTTTTGAGACCGTAGAAGTGAAATTCAAAGACGGATCAGTCTTGCGCGGCGTCGCAAAGAACCAAGACACTTTTTCACTTCAAATGATGGACGAGAAGGAAAGACTTCACCTGCTCTTGAAGAAGGATTTGAAGGGGGTCACGAAGACTCGGCAGTCTCTCATGCCATCTGCAAAACTGAAGGCTTCAGAAATTGACGATGTAGTCGCTTTCCTGTTGAAGGGGGCCCTGACAGATTCCGGGAAAGATTCTGTTGTGTGGAACCCGGCCGTCCAACGTGAGGTCCATAAGGAGCCAGTGGACTTTTGACTTTGGGGCCAGGAATCCTATCGAGACAACCCCGATCGTGGTGGATGGGGTGATGTTTGTGACAGGTCCTCTCAATGATGCAGCGGCTCTCGATGCCCGCACCGGGAGAACCATCTGGCGCTACCAACGTCGATTGCCCGAGGGGATTCACCGGCAGTGCACGGTCATGACCAACCGGGGTTTTGCCATTCTGGGCGATCGCTTGTATCAGGCCACGCTGGACGCTCACCTGATAGCTTTGGACGCCAAGACCGGCAACGTCATTTGGGATGTACCCGTCGACGACTACGAGAAAGGCTACTCCATCACTCACGCTCCGCTGGCAATCGATGGGAAGATCATCGTCGGCGTTACTGCCGGTGAGTGTGCTGTGGTCGGATTTCTTGATGCCTTTGACGCAGCAACCGGAGCCAGGCTCTGGAGATTCTGGGCAGTTCCGCAAAAAGGAGATCCAGCACGGGCAACCTGGGCAGGCGATTCAGCAGATTTTGGGGGCAGCCCGACCCGGACGACGGGCGTTTATGATCGTGAGACGGATACTCTCTACTGGACAACCGGCAACCCTGGACCCGACTATGACGGTACTGTGCGTGCCGGTGACAACCTTTACAGCTGTAGTGTGCTGGCCCTTGATCCTCACAATGGGTCTCTGAAATGGTACTTCCAGTTTACACCTCACGATACTCACGACTGGGATGCCAACGAAACTCCAGTATTGATCAACGCCGAATTCCAGGGCCGGCCACGCAAGCTGCTGATTCAGGCTAATCGCAACGGTTTTTACTATGTGTTGGATCGGCTGACGCGTGAATTTCTGCTCGGTAAAGCCTTTGGTAATCAGACCTGGGCGGCAGGGCTCGATCAAAAGGGCCGGCCGATTGTCAAGCCTGGCACCGATCCCTCACCGGAAGGGTCGTATGTCTGTCCTGATGCCGGCGGAAACACCAACTGGCAGTCTCCATCCTACGATCCGGTCACAGGCCTGTTTTATGTCGCCGGGGTTGAAGCCTGCGCCGTGTATACGAGAGAGACGAAGCCCCCCATTCCAGGCCAACCTTATCCCGGCGGAGGCCAGCAAACGGATCCGAAAATCGGGTCCCCCGGGTTTATTCGTGCTTTGAACCCGCTTACCGGCAAAGTCGTATGGAATTTTGATCTCGAAGTAGGCTCCTACGCGGCTGGCGTATTAAGTACGGCCGGCGGAGTTTTGTTTGCCGCCTCCGACGAAGGGCATTTGATTGCTCTGGATGCCCGGACTGGAGCGGAATTGTGGCACTATCAAACAGGATCCAAAATCGCATCCTCACCCATCGCATACCAGGTCGATGGCCAACAGAGGATCGCTATCTCGACCACCACATCTCTTTTCACGTTTGGGCTTCCAGAATTCCATCCAGAAACGGCGCGTCGCCAGCGCCGTTCCGGCAATGGGATCCCACTCACCCCAGGGGAGCGATTAGGGGAGCGATTAGGGGGAGCCCTTAAATATCAAATATCGCTTGCAGCCAGCCGCGAGGATCGGCCTGAAGACTGACGTGGCGGCGTGCATCAAGCTACGGCGATTCCAAGAGCGATCGAAGACAAGTTTGCATATTTGATTTGTTTTTTAAGGGCTGCCCACAACTTGCCCCCAAAGCTGAGCGACAGCCGCGCGACGGGGATGCTCGCCGACACGACGCGCTCAGGGAACTCCCGCGCCGCTCCGCCACGAGAGGCGGAGCGGCTGTGGGCTCCAGCGCAGTTGGGCGTCGGACTATGAACAACCCTCCACATACCTCACCTCGGGAACCCGCCCAGCATAGAAGGAGGTGACTTTGCCGAGGTGCGTCTCGAAGCGTACCGCAGACCGCCGATCCGACGACCAGATCGTGAGGTAGTTGCCGTCTGGAGCGAGGTACTTGTGTGGGGTGATCTCGACGGATGAACCATAAACCTCCATGATCCGGCTTTCCGTGTCACCCACACTGATCCCGCCGAGTGTCTTTAGCCCGGGCGCGTTGACGTCGAAACGCACAACGCGTCCACGGGACACCATAATCGTCAAACCCTTGATCTCTGGCTGAGGCGTGACGTAAGAGCATTTGGGGGAATCGATCGCGCCGTCGGGGACCAGATCCACGCGAAGGGCTCGGGAGGCTTCGGCCAGCGTCATCCCGACGCGTGCGGGGCCGAGGCCAGCAGTCGAGACGCGCCATTCGTTGGCCCTGGCAGGCGAAGGCAGCGCAGAACAAGTCCTGTTTGCCTCGAGCACGCCGGGCGACACCGGCTGCCAGAGCAAATCATCAGTCACCTCCGTGGACTGACGGCCTGCCCATGTGTGCACGGGGATGCTCGGTCCCGAGTATGCCTGGAGCTGGGACACATCTCCGATCTGAATGATACTCGCCACCCGGAGTGGAGATTGCGCTGAGGATCGCGGCTTCCAAGTAATGACGACATAGCAGGGCGGCTCCCGGCGCTGACGATTGAAGAGTCCCTGATGCCATCCCCGCCCGAGAGCCGGTGACTGTATGCGCACGCGACGTTCCAAAAGCCAGCGCAAGTCCCACGATTCGGTATTTGCTGCGACCGATGGTTGGATAACAAGGGCGGTCAGCAGAGCCATTAACCACTTACGTCGTACTCGCATAGCGTCTCCAAGCGGCCCAACGGGCGAAGCCAGTCGGCGCGCCGTTGCTGTTGCCGCGCGTCCGGTTGAGCGAATGGCTGGGCACAATCCGCTGCTCGCCGTTCGTTCCGTCTCCTCTTGCTCCGAGCGGTCGTGCAACCGCCCGGCTCCGATGTAAAACAGCGCCATCGCGCCGATCTGGATGACGTGATACATGTCGTTGTGGTTGAAATGCCGGTGCAGAGCGAAGCCGCTCGCTTGCCCACCGGCTGCGAGTGCCGATGCGCCCACCGCGCCAAGCATCCACAGGGACGCGCAATCCCGCCCGCGCATCGCTGACCATCCGTGCAGCGCCGCGACCAGGGCCATCGCGATGCCGGTATCCGCGATCACGTAGATAAACTCGTCGTGGGCGAGCATCCAACCCGAGTAGAGTGCGAGCTTAGCCGCCGTGAAGGCGAGGAGCATCTTGCGAAGCGTGTCCGTGGTCGCCGCAATCGCAGATCCGGTAAGCATTCCGAAGCTTGCGATGCCGATAGTGAGAATCGTGACCTTCCACAACAGATGATGGACGTTTTCGGCGAACGCCGGGGCGGCGCGCCTGTGGGCGCGCATGAATTGAAAGGTGCAAGTCCTTTCCGAGCCAAACGCTTTCCAGCTCGTAACTGAAGGTAACTGCGTCGCCATGAGGTGGCGTGGAGAGCAACCGGAGGTGAACGATCCATCCGTAGGATAACGAACTCGATTCGGCCTGAGCGACTGACGAGCCTGCCACCCACTGGTGAAGTCTTGACCCGCGCGAGCGGGAAACCCGTCGAGCTGAGGGGTAGCGTGCGAAAGCGACGGCGGGAGGCGTCTTGGGTGTTTGGAGACGGAGGGATTGGAAGTTCATGTGCGTCAAGCAGGGAGACCTGTCGGCAGCAGAGACGGGGGGGACGCTGCCGCGAGGCACCGAAGTCCCCGGCCGGGCAGGAGTCAGAGCGTCCGTAGTAGCGAGGAAGTCCCGTAACGGGGATGGAGCGAAGGGAACGCAGGAAGGTGGAGACGTGACGGATCAGACCGGAGAAGCAAAACCTGACGCAGTGTCGGAAACGGCTAAGCCAGCAGGAGAGATCCGCGCCCGTTGGGCGTGGACCGAACCCAAGGTCTGGACGGAACGGATGTTGACGGCCCTCGAAGTGGGGGTCAGAGGAGGCAAATGGCATAGCTTGATCGACAAGGTGTGGGCGGTCGGCAATCTCTGGCGCAGCTACCAGCGGGTGGCAGCTAACCAGGGAGCGGCGGGCGTGGATCACCAGACGATCGAGATGTTCGAGCAACGCGTGGAGGAGAACGTCGGCAAGCTGTCGGAGACGCTGGAGGATGGCAGTTACCGTCCCCAAGCGGTCCGGCGCACCTGGATTGAGAAGCTGGGCAGCAAAGACAAGCGGCCTCTGGGAATACCGACGGTGCGAGACCGCGTGGTGCAGACGGCGGTGCGTCATGTGCTGGAACCGATCTTCGAACGGGACTTTGCGGAACACAGTTACGGGTTTCGTCCGGGACGGGGCTGCCGCGATGCACTGCGCCGCGTCGATCACCTGCTGAAGGCAGGATATCACTGGGTGGTGGATGCGGATCTGAAGAGCTACTTCGACACGATTCCGCAGGAGCCGTTGCTGGAGCGGGTCGCAGAGAAGATCGCCGATGGACGAGTGCTCGACTTGGTGCGGGCCTTTCTCCGGCAAGGGATTATGGAGGGGATGAAGACCTGGACGCCCACGGGGGGAACCCCGCAGGGAGCGGTCATCAGCCCGCTGCTGTCGAACCTTTACTTGAACCCGCTGGACCATCTCATGGCACAGCAGGGAATCGAGATGGTGCGCTATGCGGACGACTTCGTGATTCTGTGCCGGAGCGAGGTCGAAGCCAAGGAAGCGCTGGAGCGGGTGAAGGAATGGACCGAGCAAGCGGGTCTGGTTCTGCACCCGGTCAAGACACGGATTGTGGACGCCACCCAACCGGGAGGGTTCGACTTCTTGGGATACACCTTTACCCAAGGCCAGAAGCGGCCGCGGGAAAAGAGTCTCCAGAAGTTCAAGGACGCGATTCGCGCCAAGACCCCACGCAACCACGGGCACAGCCTGCAAAGGATCATCGAGGACACCAACCGGATCTTGCGGGGATGGTTTGGCTACTTCAAACACAGCCATAAAGACACCTTTCCCAATCTGGACGCCTGGATTCGGATGCGTTTACGCAGCATCCTCCGCCGGCGGCACAGGCAGCGGGGTCGGGGACGTGGCCGCGACCATCAGCGGTGGCCAAACGCTTACTTTGCCAAGCAGGGGTTGTTTTCTCTCAGCGCAGCCCATGCCCAAGCACGTCAATCCTTGACCGGGTGAACCACCGACCGGAGAGCCGTGTG
>JAKEER010000126.1 GCA_022616615.1 Acidobacteriota bacterium | reverse complement strand
CTGCGAAGCCCACCACCCCGCGCTGGCTGACACCGGCGCTGCCCCTCCTCAGCCGAGGAGGGGATTTTTTTCAGGCAGGTTATTTCTTAACGCTGCCTTAGTGTTTCTGAAACGGTGTACTAAGCACGAATGACAAATGAATGACAAATGACCAAGCTCCGATGACGAAACCGGGATGCTTCGTCATTCGGGCTTCGGATTTCATTCGTCATTCGTGTTTCGTCATTCGTCATTCCAAGTCAGTTTTCCTTCTTGCCTTTCAAAGCTGTTCCCTTCTCATCTCGGGGCTGAACGCGCATTCCGGGGGCGAGCCGTAGATGTCCCTCGGTGACCACGGTCTCGCCCGCTTGCACACCGCTTTGCACTACGACGTCCTGATCCACCCGGGCGCCAGTCACCACGGGTCGCGATTCCACGGAGCGATCTGGCTTGACGACGTAGACAAAGACCCCGTCTTGACCCGCCTGAATTGCCTGATTCGGCACTACCAGGGCGTTCGAGTGCGTTGTCAATCGCAGCGCGACCCGAACGAACTGGCCCGGCCAGAGTCTATTTTCCTGATTCGTGAAGGTCCCTTTTAACTTGATGGTGCCGGTTGTTGCGTCGACCGTGTTGTCGACAAAAACCAACTGTCCGGTCTGCCGTGCGGAAGAGTCCTCTTGAGGGGACGCCTCGACCGGCAGGATAGCTTGCGCCATGTATCGTTTGACAGAGAGCAGATGAGCCTCTGGAACCGCGAAGGTCACGTAGATCGGCTTCACTTGGTTGATGGTGATCAGATCGGTGGCATTAGCCGTGACCAAGTTGCCTTCGTTAATCGCCAGGTTTCCGGTGCGGCCGTCGATGGGGGATGAGATGGTCGCATAAGAAAGTTGAACTTTCGCATTAGCCACAGCCGCGCGACCCGCTCCCACAGCGGCTTCGGCGCTGCGAATAGCAGCCTGGTCCGCGAGGATCACGTGAGCAATGGTGTCGGCGCCTGTGCGCATCTGCTCAGCCTGATCCTTCGAAACGATTCCTTCCTGAAGCAGCCGGGCGAAACGAACTGCTTGCTCCTGAACATATTTCTGCTGAGCCAAATCGCGGTTCAGATTGGCCTGAGCCTGGTTTAGTTGGGCTTCTTCGCGCGCCATGTTGGCTTCTGCTTGGTTGAGTTGGGCCTCGAAAGGCCTGGGATCCAGGCTGAAGAGCCGTTCACCTTTCTTAACGTAGTCGCCCTCTCGAAAGTGGACCTGGGTCAACTGACCGTTGACTCTCGCCTTTACTAGAATAGTACTGTAGGCCTCGACGTTCCCAATCACCTGCACTTCCATCGGAACATCTCTTTGTCCGACCGTGGCCACCGAGACAGGGACACCTTCGGATCTTCTGGTGGAAGCCGCCGCAGGCGGCTCTTTTGCCGAGCAGGCTGCCGTTACAACCGCCAGCATTACCAGACCAGCGCCAGCTAAATGGCTGAGGCGAGGCCTACTTATTTTGCTTGGTGACATGTTGTATCGTCCGCAGAGAAAAGGTGGCCTGTCTTCCAAGAAGTAAAGACGCGGCCCTTTGGTAGTGCGTTACTCTAAGTATTATTGGTACTTGTGGGCTGGATTGTAAAGAGCGGCTCTAGAAATCTGCCTGAGAGCATGTCTGAAAACCCGCTGGGCCAGAGCGGCCTGGACCTGCATCCGGTGTGCCTCGGTTCGTTATTCCCGCGAAAGCGGGAATCCAGCCTGGATTCCGGCTCGCACTGCGCTTGGCTGGAATGACGCAGGGTTCCGCGCGTCAGCAGGCGGCGATTTCCCTCACTGAATCCAATTTCTTCACAGCTTCAGGGGCTGGGGGGTAAGGATGGGGTGAGCGGCCACGCTCTTTCGGTGAATTTCAATTCTTTGACAGCTTCCCTCTAAGCTACCTTAAACCATTCCGATAGTCGGTCCGCTACAGCAGGCTGGCAGCACCACGATCGACCAACCATGCCAGATGGCCCTGCAAAGGCCGTATCAGCTGGGCAGGAAAGCGGCGCGGCTCAAACTCTCCGCGCAACACAGTGCGCAGCGCCGCCGCTTTGTCTTCCCCGCTCACCAGAAAGACGATGTTTGCCGCATGATTGATCAGCGGCGCGCTGAGGGTGATGCGAAATGCCTGGAACTTGGGAACCCACACAGCGGCTACAAGGCGCCCCTTTTCATCCAGAACCTCGGTATCCGGAAAGAGCGAGGCTGTGTGACCGTCAGCGCCCAGGCCTAGCAACACCAAGTCCAGCCGCGGCCAATCGCCGCGATTCAGAGAGAAATGCCGAAGCAGGATTTCTTCATAGTCCTCAGCGGCCTTGCTCGCATCTGGGTTCTGACCTCCGATGCGATGCAACTGCACTGGCGAAATCGGAACCCTCGAAAGCATTGCTTCGAAGGCCATTCGATAGTTGCTGTCCGCATGGCCTGGCGGCACATGACGCTCATCTCCCCAGAAGAAATGCGTTCTGTCCCAGGGGAAGCGCGCGCAGAAGGGAGCCTCATGCTCGCTGGCCAGCAGCGAATACAGCCGCCTGGGGGTGGAGCCGCCGGCCAGGACAATGGAAAAGGTTCCCCGGGCCCCAGTCGCCTCAAGCGCGAGCCGCACACATTCTTGCGCCGCCGCGCGTCCCAAATCCTCAACAGTTTCGAAGATTTGGGTGGTTACACTCTCAGTCCTCAAGGTTCCTCCAATGCCGCCCATCCCGTTCCATTAATTCGCCGGCTTCTTTCGGCCCCCACGTCCCGGCCGCGTAATTGGGGAAAGAGCGCGGCGGTAAAGCCTTCCAGACATCGAGTATCGGCGCCACCACACTCCATCCCGCTTCCACCATGTCAGCTCTCTGAAACAGCGTCGCGTCGCCGGTCATGCAGTCATACAGGAGGCGTTCATAGCCCGTGCTGGGCTTGCAGCCGAAGGTGTCGGCGTACTTGAAGTCCATATCAACCGGTCCAAGGCGCATCAGCGGGCCTGGCACTTTAGCGCCAAAGCGAAGTGTGATCCCTTCATCCGGCTGCAGGCGTATGACCAGGCGGTTGGTGGTCAACCGATCGATCGGCGTTTTGCGGAATAGCATGAACGGAGCCTTCTTGAACTGAATGGCAATTTCCGTCACTCGCCGTGGCAGATACTTGCCCGTCCTCAGGTAGAACGGGACATCAGACCAGCGCCAGTTGTCGATCAGCACCTTCAGCGCGACAAACGTCTCTATGTACGAATCTGACGCAACCTTCACTTCTGAACGATAACCCGCGACCCGCTTCCCCTTGACGACACCCTCGCCATATTGCCCGCGCACGGTGCGTTTTAGAACCTCCTCCGGGGTCATGGGTTGAATTGCCCTGAGAATCTTGGCCTGCTCATCGCGCACGGCGTCGGCTTCGAACGAAATCGGGGGTTCCATCGCGGTCAACGAGATCAGTTGAAAAATATGGTTAGGAACCATGTCCCGCAAAGCGCCAGCGGCATCGTAGTAGCCGCCCCGCAGCTCTATGCCGATGTCTTCGGCCACGGTAATCTGTGCATGGTCGATGTAGCGCCGATTCCAAATAGGCTCAAAGATCCCATTCGAAAATCGAAACACCAAAATGTTCTGAACTGTCTCCTTGCCCAAATAATGGTCGATGCGGTAAATCTGATGTTCCTTCAGGCAGGCTGCCAAATCCCGATTCAAAGCCCTCGCCGAGTCGAGACTCGTGCCAAAAGGCTTCTCGATGATCACACGCCGCCAGCGTCCGTTCTGCTCTTGTGTCAGCCCGGCAGCGTGCAGCTTCTGAACGATGGGAGAAAAGTATTCGGGCGCAGTAGCCAGATAGTAAAAATAATTCCCGCGCGTTGCTTGCTCCGCGTCAATCAGCGATAGCCGTTCCTGAAGCTGATGGTAAATCGAGTCTTCGTCGAAGTGGCCGCGCACGTAGTGGAGACGGCTTTCAATCTGCTGCCATAGCTTCGGATCGAACGTGCTGGCCGCATACTCGCGGATGTCGCGGCTGATTTTCTCCCGAAACTCTTCGGTGCTCATCTCCCGCCGGGCTACACCAATGATGGCAAGGTCGTTAGAAAGGAGCCCCTCTTTGGCCAGATTGTAGAGCGCAGGAACGAGCTTGCGCTTGGTCAAATCGCCAGCGGCGCCGAAGATCACCATCACACAAGGATCGGCAGGATCTCCGGCCCGGCGTTCTGCCGGGACATTGGCATCCTCTGGAGACATCACGAATCCTCCCCTTTTCTTCTGCGGTTGAGGATGGTGTCAAATTGACAGGAGCTTCATCCGCGCGCTTTGTACATACTTTCTTTTAGCTTACAAAGCAAGGGCCTATGAGCCAATATGAAAGGCCGTTCAAACTCCGAGCAGAAGCCGGATCTCGAAGAATGAGGGACGCCGATTCCACGATGACGCTCTTGAGAGCCGTGACCCAATTTGGGCGAGCGGGCTCGCGCCCCGCGAACCTCCGCCTGGGCTCGTCTTTTGCAATTTCCCTGAAGGTGTGAAGAAATACGCCAGGTTAGTACAACCGGCCTATACTGCCTCTGCAAAGTCTTTGGGAGTACCTGTAAGCTTGAGGCTTCGGCTCCTCTAAACTCTCAACCTCACCCGGGCGTCTACTTCGGAACCCAATGTTTTCAAACCTTGCCTCGTGAATATGAGCTCGGATACGGCACTATTGCTCTGCATCATGGGCCTTGCTTTGGTTCTCTTTGCTCTGGAGTTGGTGTCTGCCGAGGTGGTCGCCCTGGGAATCCTCTTGCTGCTGGTGCTCTGCGGCCTTGTTCCTGCAGACAAAGCATTTGCCGGTTTTGGAAGCGACACCGTCATCATGATTCTGGGGCTGCTCATCTTGACGGCCGCGCTGCTCCGCACCGGTGTCGTCGAGATGACCGGACGCGCCATTCTCAGGCGCTCAGGAGAAGACCCCAATCGCATTCTTCTGCTGGTCATGCTCGCCGCCGCGACACTCTCGGCATTTATCAGCAATACCGCTGCCACCGCCTTTTTTCTCCCGATCACTGTGGGTTTGGCCCAACGGGCGCACCTCAGTCCTTCGCGGCTTTTGATGCCGCTGGCATTCGCGTCCATCCTGTCCAGCTCCGTCACTCTGGTCAGCACTTCGACGAATATTGTTGTCAGCGACTTTCTCAAGCAGCATGGCCGGCCCGCGCTCGGAATGTTTGAGCTGGCGCCGGTAGGGCTGCCGATTGCGGTCATGGGGCTCGGCTACATGTGGTTTGTTGGGCGCCGGCTCATTCCGGAGCGGAGTTCGAGCGGTGAACTCTCAGCCAAGTTTGATTTGCACCCCTACTTCACTGAAGTAGTGATTCGTCCCGATTCTAAGCTGGCTGGCAAGACCCTGGAAGAATCCGGCCTGGGGCGGGATTTGGATTTGACGGTGCTTGAGGTAATCCGCAACGGCCAGCGGGTTCCCGCTCCTCAGGCTGAAACGCAGCTCCAAGCCCGAGATGTGCTGCTGGTCGAAGGCAATCGAGAAGACGTGCTGAAAATCAAGGACACCAGCGGAATCGATATCAAGGCTGATGTGAAGTTCTCCGACCCCGATCTTGGGCCGCAGCAATCCAAGCTTATCGAAGTCATTCTGATGCCGCGATCTTCGCTGATTGGCCGGACAATTAAAGGCTCCCAGTTCCGCGAGCGTTATGGATTGCAGGTTCTGGCAATCAACCGGCACGGCGGAACGCTTCGGCACAAGATCAGCCGCATTCCGCTGCGAATGGGCGACGTGCTGCTGGTGCAGGGGCCCGCAGATGCGGTCGCGGCTCTGGAGGGCGATCGCTCGCTGCGAATTCTTGGCCAGGTGGAGGAGAAGCGGCTCAATTTGAAGCGAGCTTCCACGGCGATTGTTTTGTTTTTCGGAGCTCTCCTGTTGGCTTCGCTCAACATCCTTGCGCTCCATGTGGCCACCCTGCTGGGAGCGACTCTCGCGTTTCTGACCCGTTGTATAACGCCTGAAGAGGCCTATCGCGAAGTCGAATGGAAGGTAATCATTCTCATTGGCAGCCTTCTAGCCATCGGCGCCGCCATGGAAGAGACAGGCACAGCGCGCTATCTTGCCTCAGGCCTTGTAAGCGTGCTAGCTCCCGGTGAGCCGGTCGGGCTACTCACGGCGTTCTTTGTTCTCACTGTGCTGCTGACGCAGGCCATGTCGAATCAGGCGGCAGCGATCGTTGTTTTGCCGGTTGCTTTGGAAACAGCTTCACAGGCAGGTTTGAATCCTCGCACCTTTGCCGTCATGATTGCTGTCGCCGCCAGCTGCTCTTACCTGACCCCACTGGAGCCATCCTGCATGATGGTGTATGGCGCAGGTCGCTACCGGTTCAGAGATTTCCTGAAGGTCGGAGCTCTGCTCACTGTGCTGATCTATTTGATTACGATTCTGCTGGTGCCCCAAATGTGGCCGATCAAGGAGGATGCTAAGCCAGACAGGGTCATTTCGTCGAGAAGCCTCGTCCAGCGGGAGCCCCACTCGCAACAAACAACTCTTCACTCGCGGCCAGCTCTGTCCGAGTTCCGCGTCCTTCCCGCTTCGTTCTGGCATTCCAGCCTGATTAGCGCTCGTCGATTTCCAAATACCCGCGCTCGATCATCTTGGCTCCAAACTTCAGAAAATCGACGAGGTGAACCTTTCCGGGACCAGTGACGCTGCGCGAGCCATTTCGAACAACTCGACCAAGCTCGTTTTTCCATCACACCGGAGCAAGACCTGTACGATTTCTGGATCGACTTTGGTTTCGGCGTGAAACGGCCGCAAAGACTCGACGACGAAGGCAATGGGGAGCAGTTCCTGTTCGTTGACAACGTGAGTAATATTCACCCGCAGGGTAGAGCCTAAGCGTGGTTTGAGTTGCGCAAGTTCTTGAGGCGCCTCAGGACGGCAGACCCAGCGCCACCAGCCCAGGAAACTGTCAAAGCAGGCTCCATCGGTTAACGGGCTCAATTGCGTTCGCAACGTCAGAGGTTGACGATGAGGCTGTGTTCCCAATTTCCGTTCGATGACTAGGGCGCCAGCAACGAAGTTCAGAGCGCCGATTTCGCTAAATCGTTCCAGCAACAGCTGGCGATTCTCCGGGAAATCGGGCGCCGGGTTGGGGCTCCGATTGACGGCCAACTGCCAGGGCGACTTGTCGAACTCTACCGCGAAGAGCACATCAAACTCTCCGTTGGCTGAGCCCAGCCAACTGCGGACTCGTTGCTCGAAAGTGTTCTCCTTGGTATCAAAACCGCCGCAGGCAGCGTAAAAGGCGCCCCCTGAACGGAGGTACTGGGGAAGGCCTTCGACGATCCGGCGGATGGGTTCCTCACCGGTCGCTCCACCATCCCGCCACACCACAGCATTGGAGAGGGAGGGCACATAAGGCGGATGAGCCACAATTCGGTCGAAACTTTCTCCGCCTAGCGAGGCATAGAAGTCACTCTCCAGAACGGCAACATTGCTCCGGTCATTAAGCTGGCAATTGAAGCGCGCGAAGTGGATGGCCCGCACAGAGACGTCGGAAGCGACCACGCGCTCGCAGTGCTGGCTCAAAGTCAAAGCTGCCACTCCCGAACCAGAGCAGAGATCCAAGGCTCTGGCCGCCGGGCTTCGGCCCATGCGTTTCAGAAAGCGGTAGCTCAAGGGACTAATAGCCGGAAAGACCGCATCGGGCAAGTTCTTGTTTCTGTCGGATGCCAGCAGCAACCCCTCCATCGGATAGAGCCAGACCCGCGATTCAAAGGTGGATTTCTCATCTCCACTCACAAGCAAATCCAGCGCCTGCATGGATCCAAGGACGTCTGCGGGAATGTGCGACACGATTTCGCTGCCTGGCGCCTCCCGAAGCAGGAAGAAGACTCGCGTCAGCAGGCTGAGAAGCGGCGATTCGCCAGTATCACGAGACAAGCGGTTCAAATCCACTTGTTCAAAGTCGCAAATCCGTTCAATGCCCAGAAGACGGCAGAGATTAGCTTCGGTGTAGCCGGCATCCCGCAAGAAAGACTGTATGCGCGCAAATGCTTGTGGTGTGCCAAGCTTTAGTGGAAGTTCACAAGTCATATTTAGGATTAAAGTTCTATCCTTTCCCGTAGGCGACTCTCTCGATAGCGCTTAGCACAGAAGTCACCAAGCAGAGCGGATAGTCAGAGATCGCACGCGGCTTCCACGTGCTACTAACGATTGCAAACGATAGGAACACTTCCTCTGCTTGCTTCGATTGATGCTGTCGCCACACCCCACCTTCGGCTCCTCTCTCGCCCACAGAGGGGCTGGGGTGAAGGGGATTCCTATGGCGCAGTCAGTTCCCGAAATCCAGCGTCTGCTGGGCTTCTTGAACACCTTGTAGCGAGTATTACTTTGTTAAGTCTCGTGTCGATTCCTTGGGTGGCGCACATATGGCGCAGTTTGCCATGTGTGCGTATCGCGCGCATACATCGCCAGAAGCACGATGTATGCGCCACCCAGAGACAGACTTACCAAAGTAATACTAGTTTCTGTCGCGAAAGTCGGAAAGCAGCACGGGTGTGGAGTTGAACCCCAACGCGATTCTCGGTTCCCCTCGCCCCAACGCGCCCCCAAACGCGGGAGACGCGGGAGAGGGGAGCCGAAATCTCGCGAGAGTGGCAACCAGTAAGGCCCTTCGAGTTTCGCGACAGAAACTAGCGATCGCCCGCGGTGGGTTCTGGTTGGGAATCGGTGGGAGCGCCGCAAAAAACTGAAATTGCGTATCGCATTTCCTCATCCAAATAGAGGTTGATTATCGTGGCCGTGTCGTGACGCTGCTTAGCATCAAGACCAGGCGACTCGCCTGATGAGATCTCCATCAAATAATCAAGCAGGGTGATTCGCAGAAGCGATAGCTCACGTATTAGATCGCGCCCCGTGTAGCCCTGATGAAAGCGGACGTAAACGTTCGCTCGGGCCTCAAGACTATTGCCAATACCGGGCATTTCAGACTTTCGTATCAGTTCGCAGATCTCCTCAATGATTGCTGGAACGTGGTCTATCAACTCGGGCTTAGATAGATTCTCGTCTGATTGGATGCGTGGGTCGTCACGTACTGCCGCAGTCCAATTTTCAATAAGCTGCCCAATGTGACTTTTGATCAGGTTCGCTATCGCTGCTTGATTCATTATTGATGATTGCACAATCAAGTGACAGGTCTGGTTTTTTCTTCGTGGTCAACGTCCCCTCACCCCGGCGCTTCGCGCCACCCTTTCCCCTTGGTGGAGGGTCACTTATTTATGTCACTGTCTATAATGGTCATCTCACTCTGGCGCACATCGCCACTGTACCCGCTTCCAAGCAAGCTTCAAATTCCATGCCTTGAGTTCCCTTGACGTGATCGAGAAATCCAAAGATATTTTGGATTTCCTCATCATCAAAGCCGAGCTGCCTAAGCAACACGTCATCGGCTCGAAACGAGAACGGACAGGGCAGAACCTCGTAGGTGTAGTGTCCGGTGTCAAATATTACCTGAATCACATTGTACAAATCTTTCAGGACCATGAATGAGGAGATGAGGCAATCGTATTGGCGAATACTGGCGCGCTTCAGGAGCAGAACATAATCTTCATTGTAGTCCTTTACAAATCCATCGAAGTCTCTTTGAGAAATCATTGGCTATCCTCAGAAAGTGCCTGTGCCGTTAAGATGAGCCATGATCACCTTCGCGAAATATGCGGTCAGCTAGAATTCAAGTCTGTTCAAGACTGAACAAGAGTAGAAACAATACACCCTGGACATCATACAATTGGGCTGTCCTAAGAGTCGAGAAATCCGGTCAAAGCATGCGTTTTGTCAGGTTGAACCTCACGCTGGCACGAAATGACAGTCTTCGGCGCTGGCTCCTCCCAGACAAATTTATTTGATCGTTCCAAAACTCCTGGGTTCTACATCCGCTTCCTCTGGCTTCCTACTGAAGATTGCAGAATATAGTGACGAAACTCCTCATTGTCTCTCGAGAACCTCAATCGACTTCGGTTCCCCTTTCCCCAACGCTGGAGAGGGGAGCCGAATCCAGCCTGCGGCAGCAGCGAACAGGCACACACGGGGCTTGTCACTGTAATTCGCAATGCTCAGTAGATAGATTCAAAAGTGCGAGGAAGAGCCTCAAGATCAAATCGCCGAATCCAGTAGTGATTTGACACTTGACCCGACCTTCATCGGCCCTTAAGATTTTTGCAGTTTGCGCGATAGAACAGGCTGGAACTGAAAGGCGGACCGTGGTGAGTTCCTCCACGGTCGGAACCGAAGATTTTCCCGATTGAATCATGAAAACATGGACCCCTGACAGGAGGGGAAGAAGGCAGTGTTTGCGGCGACTAGTGACCGGAACAACGGGCTACTGGATTCATTCTTCCTTCATTGAAGGTCTGCGGCTACACGGCTTTGGCCTAGCTGGCGAAGGGGAGCTATTCCTTCCCACCGACTTCGGCCCGTATCCGTGGATGGAATTTGCGCTCCGTGAATACGGCATTCGGGGTATTTCCCGGCGCGGGCGGACGGTCAACGTCGTTGCCTACCTGAAAGCAACCGGGGTGGGGCGCTCCAGCGATGAGACCGCCTGGTGCTCCGCCTTCGTCAACTGGTGCATGCTGATGGCGTCGTTT
This sequence comes from Acidobacteriota bacterium, assembly GCA_022616615.1. Classification (GTDB taxonomy): domain Bacteria; phylum Acidobacteriota; class Terriglobia; order Versatilivoradales; family Versatilivoraceae; genus VFZK01. The sequence goes on along the minus strand of JAKEER010000126.1, from coordinate 1,751 downwards.
CCAGGCACAGGCAAAGCCAACGCCAGGTCGTGGCTGGAGTGGGGAGGAGCATCACTGGATTTTCCGGTTTACGGTTGCGTGGTTGTACTGTGGCGTGGAAGCCAGGGTGGGGCGCTGGGGCACGTGGGATTCTTCGTAGGAATGCAGGGAGACAATTTGCTGTTGCTGGGGGGCAATCAGGGAAATGCTGTCAGTGTCCGGCCCTACTCAAAGGAACGCGTGTTGGGGCTCCGCTGGCTGGAGGGTTTTCCTCTCCCCGAAGACGATCGGCCTGCCTGACGCCAGAAAAAACCGCAACCCACTCAACGAGTCGGAAAGCGTCGTCCGGAAGAGTGAAGCAAAAAAATTAAGATTTGACGGTGCCCAGCCGAATTGTTATCTTTCGCCGGTCAGATTCAACGCTCTTGATTCTCGGTCGCGACTTCTCCAGTCCCACTTTTTGCTCAGTTTTTTGGTCCTGCCAGCCCGTCACGGGCCGTTTTGTCCACTAAGCCGAGACCTTGAGTTGTTCTCCGCATGGGTCGTTTAAGCCGGTGCGCGGGCCGGAAATTGAGAAATGGCAAACACAGGTCCCCGAAATGACGAAAGCCAAAGAACTCCTTGCCCAGGGAAACGTGGCGGCGGCGGTCCAAGAAGCGACCCAGCAAGTCAGAGATCACCCGGCGGACTTGACGGCCCGCCTGACATTGTTCGAGTTGCTGTGCCTGACGGGCGAGCTGGACCGCGCCGAGAAGCAGCTGGACGTCCTCGAACAACAGCGTGAGCAAAAAGATCTCGGAGCTCAGGTTTACCGCAACTGTTTGAAGGCCGAGCGAGAGCGGCGGCGCGTTTTTGCCGAAGGCATCGAACCTCATTTTCTGGGAGAGCCCCCGGCCTACGTGGATCTGCACCTTCAAGCCATTTGCCTGGTCCGCGAGGGAAGAATCGGCCAGGCCCGCCAGATGCTGGATCAAGCCGAAGAAGAAAGGCCGGCTTTGCCGGGCCGGTTGAACGGGACCGCTTTTCAGGACTTTCGCGACTACGATGATTTCGTAGCTCCCATCCTCGAATTGGTGGTGCACGACAAATACACGTGGCTGCCGCTGGAACAGCTCCGGCAAATTGAGGTTACTCCGCCGAGGCAGTTGCGAGACATGATGTGGGCTTCAGCACGCTTGCTCTCACTGAGTGGGGTCGAGGGCGAGGTGATGCTACCTGCGCTCTACGCCGGAACCAGCCTGCATGCAAATGACTCGGTGCGTCTGGGTCGAATGACGGAATGGCAAAAGCTCGGCGAAGAGCTTTACCGGGCGGTCGGTTTGCGCGTGTTCCTCGTGGATGGCCAGGAACATTCTCTCTTCGAAATGGGAAACATTGAGTTCGACGGAGCGAGCGCCACGGCGGGTGCGGGCTAACAGAAATCTACGGACCCGGAGACTCGCGCGATCTTGAATTGCTGCAAGGTCGATGCGGGCAAGCCGGGATGAAACAATTCCCAGCCGCCCCTGATTGCTTTTCATCTGGCCTTGGGCCACCCTGTACCCTTCGGCAAGAGGGAGGTCAAAGGCAGGAGGGGCCGGTCATCGATTTGGATTGTTTTTCGAAACTCCCCTGGAGCTGTGAAAAAATTCAACGGTAGGGACGCGCTGCTCATTGATGTCAACTGAAGGGGGTTTCGTCCACGATTGACGCAGAAAGCGCGTCAATCGTGGCTACCGAGACGACTGACTAGGGCATGGGTAGCCACGATTGGCGTGCTTTTCGTCAATCGT
>JAKEER010000780.1 GCA_022616615.1 Acidobacteriota bacterium | reverse complement strand
GTCAAGCGCGGGCGCATCTCTGAAGCGAATGCTCTATACGATCAGGTGACGGACATTATCGAAGCTCTACTCATCAACTCACCCAGCCCGTACGCAAAGGCTTCCTTAATTGATTGGCTGAGTGACATCTTCACAAGCCACTTCAAACTCGTAGTCAATCAGCTGAACGACCCTGAGCAGGCTCGAATGATTCTGGAACGGGCACGGGGCCGAACTCTTGCAGAAGCGATAAGGAACAACTTGATTGAACCAAGCAAGGGCAGCTCCAGTGCGTTGCTGCCCAGCAAAGAGCTCTCATTTCTCAATTCCAGACTATTGGAAGCCAAAACAGCCACTGAAAGAAAAGATCTGCTGGACCAGCTTTTCGTTGCTGAGCAGCGTATGGCTCCCGCGATTGCTCAGCGAAACAACTATTTTCGACACGTTGTTTCGAGACCCGTATCGCTCCAAAGTGTCCAGGCGGCCCTGCGGCCGGGTGAAGCACTCCTTGAGTTCCTGGTCAGCGAGCCGCAATCCTATTGCCTGCAGATCACGCAAACGGAACTCATCACGCATAAGCTACCTGGGCGCTCCGCTCTCGACGCCTTGATCGACGAGTATCTTTACCGCGTGCGTCGAAAGGAGGTCGCAACTGATATCTCACGGAAACTCTTTGCTGAACTACTGGGTGGGATCCCAGGGTTGGACCGATACGAGTTGCTCACCATCGTCCCGGATCAGAACCTGCATCTTTTGCCGTTCGAATGTTTGAGAACAACCACGGGCCGTTTGCTGTTGGAGTCGCACAGTGTTGGATATGCTCAATCGGCAACCGTCTTGCACCTGCTGCGAACGTTGACTCAAGAGAGGCAACCACCGGCTCAAATGCTTCTGGCTGTCGGCGGCGTCAATTACAGTACCAGCTCGAGAAATGCGATTCAGCGCGGTTTGCTCTCAATTGAAGGCACAGAGCTGGGGCCGCTGCCCTTCTCGAAGAAAGAGGTTGTTTCGATTGCCGAGATTTTTCCTGGCAACAGCGTGGTGCTGACCGGAAAAGAGGCTACAGAGGAGAATTTGAAGTCGCGCTACCCCTTGAGTCAGTATGAGCTGCTTCATTTTGCTGTTCACGGGTACGCCAATGAGGAGTTCCCGGAGCGCTCAGCTCTGGTCTTGACCAGAGAGGGCAATTCTCCGGAAGATGGTCTGCTGCAAGATCGGGAGATCATCAATCTGCGGCTTTCAGCCGACCTGGTTACTCTTTCGGCGTGCGACAGCGGATTTGGAAAGCTTCACGGGCAAGAAGGGCTATCGAGCCTCGTGAAGGCGTTCATGCTGGCCGGAGCAAAGACTGTAGTCGCGAGCTTATGGAACGCTGATGACATTATGACGGCTCAATTGATGAGAGAGTTCTATTCCCGTTTGGCTGCGGGTGAAACTAAAGCCGACGCCTTGCGGAATGCGAAATTATCCATTCTGAAAAGAGAAGCGTCGTTTCCACCCTACTTCTGGGCAGGGTTCACCCTATGGGGTGACGGGATTTCTACGATTGGGCAGCTGAATTAAGGCCAGGAGGACGTGTTCGACGATGGCGATCACCGGCAACACCTCTCTGAATCGCGATCGTGGTTCCCGATGGATCACCGGGATGCTGCGTCTATGGTTCAGATTCGGAGGCCGAGTCTCACCGCACACGGCAAGCCAAGCCGCGGTCTGGCTCTTCACCAAGCCCTACCGATCACCGATTCTCCCAAATGAAGAGGGACTTCTCGCCAAGGCCCGCTGCTACGACCTCGGCCACAAGAACGGCAAGCTCGCGGTGATGGAGTGGGGGCAAGGGCCGGTCATTCTTTGCATTCATGGATGGAGTAGCCGAGGCTTGCGCTTCAGCCCGCTGATTGAAGTCCTGGCCGAGGCGGGATATCGGGTGGTTGCCTTCGATGCGCCGGCCCACGGGCGATCTTCAGAGAGCCACATCGATCTCATGGAGTATGTGGATGCCCTGATGGAAGTTTCAGAAAAGATCGGCCCCCTTCATGGGATCGTTGCGCATTCGTTCGGTGCTACTGCCACATTGCTTGCTCTTGAAAAGGGCCTTACAACGGAGAAGGTAGTTTTCTTCTCTGCCCTAAACGGACTGCGTGGACCCCTGGATTATTTGGCAGAGAGACTCCAAATATCTCCCGAAGTTCTTCGCAAGGCTAAAGCCACCTTCGAGGCTAAATTCAATCGTAGCATTGAAAGCCTGGAAGCCGTCCGCATCGTCCCGCCGCTGACTACGCCGCCCCTTTTGGTTTTCCACGATCGCGACGATCCGCTGCTTCCTTACCACAACGCTCTTGATCTCACGCGAGTCTGGAAGAATTCGAAACTCATCGGTACACTAGGCACCAGCCATCATTCCATTCTTGACGATCCGGCAGCCATCCGCGCGACGCTCTCGTTCTTTCGAGCATCTGGATTGAAAGGAAGAGGGACGGATCTCAAAATTCAGTGTTGAATCGAGCCTGCCAGATGGATGGCAGCTATCGCAGCGGGGTAAACTGGACTTGTTTCAGATCGCTCAAGATTTCATTCTGAACTCGCTGAAGCGCTACCCACAAACAATCAGCAAACCATCAGTTAGAAAGAATCAACTCGATGTCGATGAGGAGGATGTTTGGCTTCGGGGCGCGACATGAGTTTGTTTCAGTGGCGCTTGGCCGGGACTGGCTGAATCGCGAGCTCGCAAGGGCGAGAATGACACCTCGGTGATATAATCCCCGCAATCCACAGCAGGAAACAAGCCCATTAGGCTCAACCGCTCGTCCAGCCCAGGCATATCCGGTAGAATCCCGACCGGCTGATCCCTCCCAATTGGCACATCCGCTCCACCGTCATCGGGCTGCCCCGTTCGATTTCTTTCCGGATCTGCTCACCGACAACGGCTTTCCAGTCACGGCCTGCAGCTGCCGCTGTTCGTCGATGCGCTGCAAGCACCCCTTCAAAAAATCAATCTCCAGCGCCTGTTGCCCGATCTTGCGTTCCAGCTCCGCCACTCGGCCCTCTTCCCACCGTCGCTGACCGGCTCCTGGAAACGCGTTGCCTGGCCCTTGCCGAAACTCCTGCCGCCACCGATGCAGCAGGTTCGGATTGATCTCAAACGCCCGCGCTACCTCCCCTACCGACCCTCCGCGCTCCAATCGCTGCAATGCCGCCAGCTTGAACTCTCTGCTAAACTGCCTCCGAGACAAACCCATGATGCATTCCTCCATTCGCTGAATTCTGCATCTTAGCCGTTTTTCTCACTTTTGGGGGCAAGTCCACGGACCTCTGTCCGACGTTTTAGTAAGGGGCAGGCGTTTAGGGGGCAGGTGTTTATGGGCAGGAACGAGGGCTGCGAGGTTCGACAGTCGTCTGTCTCGTGCAGGGCTTCTATTCCCCTGTACCGGGGTGCCTACAGTCGGAACGCTCGATCGGTGCTATTCACTGAAAGTCTGGTGGAACTGGAAAAAAGCTTTGGATGAGGTCGAGGCTGCCACCGGCCCGTGGTCTGTTGATGATTTGCCTCCCAATGTCTGCGAAGGCTCCGTCAGCAGCTTTCACACCAGTCATGTTTTCGAACGTCCAAGACTTTCCTGGTAGCATGATGTCAGTTGCAACCGACGTATGGCCTCTGCCCACCAGCGCGTGTCCAATCTCGTGTGCCAACGACGAACCAATGAGACGACCCATGACGGTGCTGGCCAGCGTCGATTCCTCAGTGCTTCTGCCGGGCTTGGACAACACACTTTCAATGAGTGCCCGGACGCCGTCGTCGATGTCCGTGAACTCCGATCCGCTTGTCCCTGGGAAAATGAAGATCAATTCGTCGGCATCGACAGGCCCGATGTCGGCGAATAACATATCCCGATCGAACGTTTTGCCCAACAAATGCTTGTTGTCCGCCATCCCGGCGGGCTGATCACCGGCAATCTCCGCCTTGGTAAGAAACTCAACGGGCAGATGTTTGGGCAGATCGTTGCCAAAGAGGGGCATTAGCCAGAGCAACCGCACGTTTGCGTCACTCAGAATGTGCTCACAAGTCTGCTGGGCTTCCAAGAGAATCTCAATCTGGAAATCTGCCAGGCCAAACCGCTCGAGCACGATAAGGAAGTCCACGGTGTCGTTTACGGTAACGAACTGAGGCACACACAGCAGAAACTTCTGGCTCTCCACGGTCGCGTCTTCTGCATCCCTAACCTCAACGTCAACCTCCGCGACGCCCGGCTGACGGGCGAGGATATTCACGATTTCGCCCTCTGCAACCTTCGACGTGGCTCCGTTCTCTAGTGAAAAAGTGACCGTGCCGGGGTGGAGGACCATGCCCTGAGGCGGTGGCGGCACACTCCAGCGAATGCGCCCGCCGTCGGGCAAGTTCAGCACTTTGACCGACAATCGAATGCGCCCACTCTTGTCGGATGCCTTCGGATTGAACGCCCGGTTTTCGGGAGTCATGTCAGGGCCTGGGATGATGAACGGCCTTTCGCCTCCTTCCTCCTCACTCCCGCCACCTTGCCCCCCCCAAAGGAGCAGCACGGAGAGGGTATTGTGGTTTGGAAACTCCCCATGGGTTACGTCGATGATCCTCATCTCGCCTTCCAACAGGCCCGGATGAGTGTACGTATCACCATTTATCGTCGCTTGGAAAGGAACAGGCACGAAATGACCTGGAGGCGGGAGTGTCTGCATGTGTGTTGAGGACGCAATCACGCCGTCTTTCATTTCGAAAGAGCCGTTGCCAAACGCAGGGTCACGACGGTCGCCTGAAACGCTGAAGCTGCAACTGCCCGCGGGCGCGGTCGTCACAGCTGTGATGGTTACCTTTTCGTTCGCTTTGGGATTCTCTGGGCTCACTTCGAGTCTTGTGACTGTCATCGGAGACTCCGTGAATGAGTGTGCGGCCCTCAAGCCGGGAACGACACGCGTATGCGCGTAACTCTAGTCGGGACAGTCCACGCCGCGTGCGGTCGGGCCAACGCTGAAGAGTTGTTGGCGATCATCCAGCGCCTCGCTCCGGACGTCATCTTCGCTGAGATGCCGTCTGCCAAGATCGATCAGTACCGCGACGGCTCCCACGGTAACCTTGAGTCGATTGCGGTCGCGCGCTACCGAGAAGGCCGACCGGCGGTCGCTGTGTTCGGAAGGTCGAGCGAACGAGTCGTCACTATTGTAGCATGACGGATGGCCCTAATCCGATCTCGTGGACAGGTCCTACCACATATCCACAATCGTAAGCGGAAGCAAACTCGACGAAGTGGCAACAATCCGCTCATCCAGGATGGTGTTGGCTCTCACGTTAATCCGTAATCCCCCCAACGACTCTCCTCGGATTGCCCCGTTGACGAAATAGGCGATCGCTGCGCGCAAAGCGAGAAACGCGCGGCTGGGGGGATAGCTCGAATAAGGGCTGTTTTCTTGGTCCCGTCCTCTGGGATCGGGCCGGGCCAGCTTCTGATAAGCAACTAGCGCGCGAACGTGGTCTTCAGGC
>JAKEER010000125.1 GCA_022616615.1 Acidobacteriota bacterium | reverse complement strand
GGCGCGAGCCCGAGAAGCACCAGGATGATGTCGTTCAACAATTGCGGTACCGCCATAACGCCGTCTCGCTTTCCTCTCTACGAAGGGGTGCCAGAATCACTGCTGGTCGGAGATTGGCAGGCAGGATGATTCGGGGTTTCCCTGTCTCGGCCTGCCTGCCAAGTCCACGTGCTCATTCGCGCCGTCTTGCTCTACGTCACACCTCCTGTGCCGCTGCTGATCCAGAACTCGATCAACCGGGTGATTCCGGAGACCGCCAACAGCCCCGCGGCTGCGGCGAGCCAGCGCCCAACGCCCCGGCCATGAAGCCAGGACACGACGGCGCCCACAACTGCCCCGCCGGCCCCCACGGGCGCGATCACGTTGCCGATCCAGTTGATAAAGTTCAGGAAGGCTCCTTCCGGCTGGGCTCCCGTCTGCCCCTGGACGGCCACGTTGGTTTGCGGCTGGCCTCCGAGGTTCTGGGCCCAAACGACTTGGCCTGCTATGACGAAGCAAATGGCGAACACGGCGAGAGGCCGCTTCCATGCCTCGTCGATCTTGAGCTTCATTCCGTGTGCCCCCTTTCTGCTTCCCGCTTCTCTCTCCGGGTAAAACCGCCCGCGAGAGACACGGCCGAAGCGCGCAGACCCTAAAACCAGTCTCTTCGTTTGTCAAAAAAGTGAGCGGTCACGGCTTCTGACGCAGAAACTGGGGCATATGCCCTGAAACTTACGTAGCTATCTGGGTGACAAGTAGCCTACAATGCGCCCAGCGCTCATCTGAGGGGCCAAGGCATATGCGAAGAGGTTCTAAGTCGGCCCAGGCCCAAGTCTTACAATACCCGCGGTGTCGTCAAGAGGTACAAGCTCCCGCGTTGGGTAAGTCAGGGCCATCCGAAAACAAGCGCCGATCTACGGCTCACTAGGGCGCGCGGTACAGGTAGGCACCGAACTGTTGATGCGTCAGAAAGGCGGGTGAAGGTGAACCATAGAGGTGATGGTGCGATGGTGGGCATGACTTACTAGCTGACGCCCCGGACCGTGGAGCTGATCGAGCAGCTTTGCGCGACTCACGGGACACGCGGCGACGTGTTCGCGGCCTGCGCCAAGGTCCTTGGCCTCTAGGGGGGAAAGTGCCGAACCTTTGTTAGGGGGTGCCGTATGGGGCCTGTCAGACCATCTAATCATTCAGGCTTGGATTTCGTCAAACTGCTAGGGTTTTTGGTTCTCGTATCCTTTGCGCAAATCCCGCTTCATGGACAAGCCGTGCCTGAGAACGGCGCGGTTTTCCGCACTGGAAACTGCGCCATCCGTCCTGACTCAGTAGGGCACTTCTTGCCTTTTCCTTCTGCTGAGGACTCCTATGTGCTAGACGTGAACGTCAATGGCCGTTGGATAGCCCTCGGACTGGATGAATCCAGTAAGAAAATCATCAGGATTACCAAGCAGACCAAATTCGGGAATTGCACTGGGCTGGACAATTTGGAACCCGCTGATGCCGTGAATGTCGTTTTCGTTGAAGACGCGGAATCCAATCGAATTGCTCTTTCAATCACCAAAGCGATTCCGACAGGGATCGGGGACATTAGCACCGGCAAAATTACCCTCTCGAATTCGCGTACGCTCGGGGAGTTTCGATGCTCCGTTTACGGAATAGAATCGAACGAGAGCGACAAATTCCTGCGCACCTCGAATGGTTGCCCCCAGCCGATTCTGCTTGTGCCCTCCACCAAGTGGCTGGGAATCAGAAGCGAGGCGGAAATCCTCCCCGATCACGAAATCTACATTCATCTTCTAGAACGGACGGTGATAACGAACCAACATGGTAGGGCGATAGCCTTCGTTCCTGACGCTATTGAGGTAGAGAATCCTGACGGGCCGCTGTCTTCTCCTGGAAAGCTCACCTGTGAGGAGAGAGTTGGCGAGTGTCTTTCGCTCAACCGTTTCCCCCTGCCGATCTACGTTGACACCGAAACCGTATTTGGGCGAGATCTGTCAGTCGACGAACCCATTAGTGTTGTTTTGTCCCGGAAGTCCGACGGGAGATGGCACGTACAACGCGTGGAGTTGGACGTATTATTAATCGGAAAAAGTATTATCAATTGGGGGTTTCCCGGTTTCTTTGAGTGGCATGACACTGCAGGCCAAGTGTGGCCATCCTTGGACCGTAACCTAACCGTGTCAGAAGTAGAGATCGTTCACAGTACGAAGGCAAAGTATCGCCGGCGCAAATGGATTCTTTGGATCACTTTTGGAATCGGCCTCATCGCGCGCGATCATTTTATAGAAGTAAACCTCTCGGACGCTAGGGGCGTCACCCCAGAGTCATGCAAGTTCGAGATTGGCAAAGAACAATGGGGAAGGACTAAGAGAGCCATCAAGCTATATGGATTCAAGAAGGTCGTAGGAAGCTGAGCCTTGTCCTCAGAGCCTCAATCAGACCTTGCGCTAATAGTAGGCGGCCTTACGGCACTGCTGACCCTAGTTGGAGGGGTCCTGCAGTTATTCGAGAGACAGTCCAGTCTTAGTCGGATGAGACAAGAGCTTGAGCTTCTTAAGCTCAAATGCGAAATTGAGCCTCTTCGAAAGACAAACAACTTGGCTATCCCTTCGGCATTGAGTTCGCAAGACGCCGAGGCGCTGAGCAGAATCTCTTTGCTTGGCGCGGGGGGGATGCGTGAAACTTTTTGGCTTCGGCTGCTCAATGGCAAGCCGAAGCTGGCCCTCTTCTCATCATTGATATTTGTTTTCTTGAGCTTTGTATGCGTGGGTGGAGCTGTGGCTATGGGTTTTGTCATTAGCTCACAAAATCCTGAAACGCCCGAAAATGTCATCCTAGCTCTTGTACTTTCGGTGGACCTGATTCTTGGACCGACGTTCGCTTGGCATTCCATCCGAACGTTTCGAATCTACAGGATCCTCGAGCAAGACAAACGGGGCGGCCAGGGATCGTCGGACACCTCCACAACAGCAGGGAAACGAGCAACAATCGAGGGTCCTTAAGGCCGAGTCCGACTCTTTTGCCATTGCGCCTGGGTCCGTTGTCCCCTATTGCGCTGGAATCTGCTCTACAAACCGAATCCGCCGGATAGCTATCGCAAAATCCCTGGAACTGAGCGAAGGGAAACTATGTCCTCCTCCCACGCGCATCAAGGCAAACCGCTTGGCTGCCTGGCACACTGCTTCGATATCAGCGGGGGCAAGGCCTTCCATCCGTACGGCAATCTGGCTGACTCCGAGCCCTGACTCGAGCGGCACCCCTTTCAAATACCGGCGAAGCAGGCGCTCTCGACTCGCAGTTCCGGGCAAGTCGATCCTCATCTTTTCGGAAAACCGCCCGCCTCGAAGGGCGCGCGGGTCGATGTCGTCGGGATGGTTGGTGGCACCGACGAGAAACACTTCGTGCTCGGGCTCAAGGTTGCCGATTTCAATCAGGAATTGCTCAACCACCTGAACGTCGTGTTGGCTGATGTGCCTGGCAGTTCGCGGCAACAGGCCCTCCATCTCATCAATGAAGATGATCGAGGGCCTTTCCTGCCTCGCCCGCGAAAACACCTGCGCCACCCGCTTCACTGAATCTCCCGCCAACCCGCCCAGCACATCCGCCGCGGTGATGGGATAGAAGCTCCTCTCTGTCACCGTGGCAATGAGACGCCCGATCATCGTCTTGCCAGTTCCCGGCGGTCCGACGAGGAGCACTCCAGTCGGGGCCTGAATCTTCAGGCGCTCCGCAAGGCCGGGCTCCTCCAGGAGCCGAACGAGCATCCTCAAGTCTCGTTCAGTATCTTCTTCAAGCACGAGGTCTGCCCAATGCACCAGTTGGAACAGGGGCCGGTCCTTCCCACCGGCCTCATCCAATGCGCGGCGCATGTCGCGTTCTTCAATCTGTCTCCCTTCGGCAGCCGCGAAGCCGGCAGCATGGTCAACCAGCGATCGAAGTTTGGCGGCGCTTGCTCCGGGCGTCCTGCGTGCGAACTCTCGCAGGTCAAATCGGCGCCACGGTCTGCTCTCCAGTTGTTTCGCCAGAATCTCAAGGCGCGTATTTTCGCCGGGAAGGTCAAGCCGGATCTTGAGGTCAAAGCGCCCGTCGCGAATCAAGGCTTCGTCCAGAGCATCGAGCTGGTTTGTTGCGGCCATAATCACGAAGCGGGGAACCTCACGGTATCGAGAAATTGAATCCATGAGTTGCGCCGTGGCGCTGTTGAATGACCGTCCTGCGCCGCCCGGATCAACCCCTGCGCCAACGGATTGCCGGGTTGCACCCAAAGCATCCAGTTCGTCTATGAACAGGAGCACAGGGACTTGCCCCGCTGCTTCGGCGAATACTGCCCGGATGTTTCTTTCGGTCTCTCCCATCCACGCGACGATCAGCTCGCTTCCCAAGACTCGCCGGAACCGCAGACTGAACTCGCCGGCGGTAGCCTCTGCCAAGAACGACTTCCCACTGCCGCGCGGACCATGGAGGAGAATGCCATTCCTGCTGATTCCGTATGCGCGGTACCGTTTGGACCTAAAGCGGCTCTCGACCAATTCCCGGATTAGCTGCTTCTCGGTTTCCAGTCCGCCGACGTCCGAAAAACACAGCTCTGGGATGCGGGGCAGGACTCTTTCCGAAACCGTTGTTGCCGTGGCATGTCCTGCGGCCGCCGCGTGCCTCTTCCGTCTCGAGAACGCAATCCGAAGGACACTGATACACCAAAATAGAATTGCGGTCAGAATGAGCCAGAAGCCCGTTCGGCTTCGACTCAATCCAAGCGGCCGGAGAACG
>JAKEER010000779.1 GCA_022616615.1 Acidobacteriota bacterium | reverse complement strand
CATGAGGCGCTGTATGCGGGCCTGCCTATAGTTCTGTTCGACAAATCGGGCGGCATGCCAGACTTTCTCAAGCGGCACAAGATGGGCACGGTGGTGCCTCATGCCGATGCCGCGGCCATGGCCCGTGCGCTCGGCGCCATCCTGCGAAAGGGGAGCTCCGACGCCGCGCGAAAGAAGCGCCGGGATTTTGTCGAGACCGAGCTGAATTTCGACCGCTATGTCGAAAGCCTGCTGAAACTGACCATGCCCGAGCTGCCGAAAGTTTCCGTGGCCATCCCCAACTACAACTACGAGCGCTATCTGCCAGAAAGATTGGGCAGCGTTTTCATGCAAACCCATCCCCTGCATGAGATCGTGGTTCTGGACGACTGCTCCGCGGATAACAGCCTGGTCGTGATCCGGGAGACGGTGCAGAGCAGCAACCGCAGAGTAACCTTGCTGACCAACGAGCAGAATTCCGGCTCCGTGTTCAAGCAGTGGCGCAAGGCCGCCGAGAGTTGTTCGGGCGAGTTTCTGTGGATGGCAGAGGCGGATGATCTTTCCGATCCTTCCTTCCTGAGCTCTCTTCTGGACCTCATGCGGGGAGACCGCTCGATCGTCATGGGCTTCACCGACAGCCGGGCCATAGACAGTGACGGCAATCCCATGTGGTCGAGCTATAAACCCTACTGTGCCCAGCGGCCAGGCGAAGAGCTGCCCAGCTCAAGGGTGTTCAAGGGCGAGGAGTTCGTGCGCGGGCACCTGGCAGTGCGTAATCTTATTCTCAATGTCAGCGCGGTAGTGTGGCGGCGTGAGGCCCTGCTGCGCGCGCTCAAGGCCTGCCAGCGGGAACTGGCCGAGCTCCGCATGGCCGGCGACTGGAGGCTCTATTTAGAGGCGCTGGCCGAGCCGGGCGCGCACATTGCCTATGTGGCGGAGAATCTCAACGCGCATCGCCGCCATGCCTCCAGCGTGACGCATGCCCTGCAAGCCGATCGACATATCGCCGAGATCGCGGCTTGCCACAAGCTCGTGATAGAGAAATTCAAGTTAAACAGCGAGACCAAAGAGCGGCAAAAAAATTACTTGGAAGAAGTGAGCTTGCAGTTACGCCCTGTGCAGAACAAGGGCATCGTTGCCTCGGGCCGCAAAGCCGATGTCTCTAAGACCAGCAACTATCGCAAAAGGAGATCCAGATGATCGTTCCGCACTATGATGCCATCCTTCATGCTCTGGGCACCTCACGAAAGGACATCCAGGACAAGACCGAAATAAAAATCCCGGTGGCGTTCTTGAAGTTTCTGTTGACCGTTGCTGTACAACACGGCGATTTCAACGAGGCTGATTATCTTGCGGAAAACCCGGATGTGGCTAACGCCCTCAGGAGCAAGAAAATCGCCAGTGGAAAGGAACACTATTTGTCAGTCGGCTTTCTTGAAGGACGGCGAGGAGCGCTTCCTGCGGTTGACGAGGCTTGGTACAGAAAAGTGAACACAGATGTTGCGGCCGCCATACGAGCAGGCAAGCTGAGTTCTGGGGGCGAACACTTCAAACTGATTGGGGCCGAAGAGTTCAGGGCTCCGAGCAAAGAATATGTGTCTGATTGCCTTACTTGGAAAGTAGCTTTGGAAAAGGCGCAGATGCCAACGGCTGCGGTTAAGCCGAAACGCTAGTTTTCGCGAGGTTAGAAGGATTCAGGATCTTCAAATAGCCTGGACTGTACCGTATTCACAAATGCGAGATCCTGAATGAAGCGAATGAGAGTCCATTTTGTAGGCGCCCCATTCTTTGTTCCTGCCGCTGCGGATTCGCTGCAGGCGCGCTTTGCAGCAACGGGCTATAACACCGGAAATTTGCTGATCGGCGATGCAGTGGCCAGGCTGCTTGACGTTGATATTGTCAGCTCCGGAACGATGGTCAATATCCGGAACCTGAACGATACGATAGATGTTCTCGTCATTCCGGCGGCAAACTTTCTGTCGCCAGTCATGGACCTTTCATGGCTGCTCCCCATTGTCGAGGGAACGAACCACCGGATCCTGATGGTGGGTGTTGGCGCTCAGTTCCCGACGACTCGAATTGCGGATGCGCAGCTTCCGGAGATCGCACTCAGGCTAATGCGTGCGATTTCTGACCGCTCCCAGTCGATTTCCGTCCGCGGCCAGTTCACCGCCGATGTCCTGGCCAAATTCGGCATCAAGAACACCCGCGTAACGGGTTGTCCATCCCTATTCAGGCTGGGCAAAGAAAAGCTTTTAATTCGAACCCCGTCCCCGGACAGTTTCAGGCCAGTATTTAATGGCTCCAGCAACGTTCTCAAGCATGCTTCATCGGCCGAAGAGGCACGGAAGGCAGAGTTGAAACTGCTTCGGTTGGCAATGGAATTGGAGGCGCCGTACGTTCTGCAGAATGAGTTGCCTGAAATGCAGGTTGCGGCGCGAGATAAGAAGGGTGCATCGGGATGCGAGGCAACGCTGCACAACCTGGGTGCGGACATCAAGCTCGATCACTACCTGAACTACATCAGGGAGCACGCAAAAACCTTCTTTCGTGCCGATAGGTGGGCTGAATTCATAGCGCGGCATGACATCGTCATTGGGACCCGTTTCCACGGCAATATTATCGCCCTGAGCCAGGGTCTTCCTGCAGCGTTCATCGCGCATGACTCTCGGACGGTCGAACTGTGCGAAGCGCTGCGGATTCCTTTTATCGCGCTCAAGCAGTTTGCGGACACCGATCTTCGTCAAGTTGTGGAGGCGCTCGATTTTTCAAAGATGGAGAAGCATTTCCCTGCGGTGAGAAAAAATCTCGCCAGTTTCTTCGAAGAGAATCAAGTGCCCCACCGACTACAGGGGGACGCCGAGAACGAGATCAGGCAGGCGGCCCAGTCTATCGCTGCGCGATTCGTCCAAGTTCAGGACGCCGAGAACGGACTAGGTCTGGAACGCCGAGAAGACGATACGTGGCTCGCGGAACTCAACAAGTTCTTGGGCCACGACAAGTCTTCTCCGCTTGCCGATCTGGGCGACGAATTTCCTGCCAGGAAGTTTAGCCCGGCCACTGCCGATGAGGTTTCTTTTGGCAAGCTTTCGCCACTTGCGAGCGAATCCCCTTGGTCCGCGGTGGCCCGCATCTGTTCCGAAAAGCGGCAGGCCTACAGCGGTCTCATCAGCAAACGGACCGACTTTGCCGTCGGCTCGAATCAGTTCACATTCTGGCTCAAAGACGGAGCCATTGCGGTCGAGGTGGACAATACGGGCTTTAAGTCTGGTCTCTGCCCGCCGCTTGGGAAATGGTCGTTTGTCGCTGTGTCCGCCTCGGCGCAGGAAGCAGACATTTTTTTGGGGGTCGGTGGCCGTGTCGAACACGAAGATCGTGCGGGCCTTTGTACTGGAGCTTGCGGGCACGATCTGCCGTTGACCATTGGCCGCCTTGGCAACAATTTCCCCGGTGCAATCTCGGAAATTTGCCTGTTCTCCAGGAAGCTGTCTGCCTTCGAAATGGAACAGATCTGCTCTGGCTCTGTCGAAGCCCGGCAAGTACCGGGACTGGCGTTCATGTGGGCTCCGTCCAAAGATGGAGACGTTGATCTCGTCTCTGGAACGGCCGCATCCGTCATAGGCACGAAGATCGTTTCTTTTAGAGTAAAGGCAACGCAGCCTCCGAAACAGAGCAAGGATCAGTCAAGTGATGGTCTGGTGCGGAAGGCTCTTCACCGTCTTGGATTGTTCAAATCACCTAGGCGTCTCAAGAATAGCTCGCCCTCTCCAAACTCCTGATTCATGCTCAAACAAGTTCCAACGTCCGTACACCAGGCGTACGCCGCGATCTTTCCTCTTGACCATGGTGCATCATCGGATCTCGATGAGGCAGCTTATGTGCCTCCGGCCAAAACGTGCTTGATTGCTATGCTGCAGCGTTCTGGCAGCAACATGCTATGCGGGATGCTTGAACAAACTGGTGCGCTGGGTTATCCGGGCGAGTATCTGTCTCCACGCGGTCCGATGCAGCTCTACCGAGACAGATACAAAAGCAGAAATTTCCTTGAGTACATGAATAGTGTTGTGTCCAGCCGCTGTACTCCAAACGGAGTTTTCGCGCTCAAGACGACGTATGGAGATTTTAATCCGATCGAGTTGAGCGGTTTCGCTGGCAAGTTCTTTCCGAACGCGAAGTTCATTTACCTGATCCGGAAGAACATCGTTGCCCAGGCGATCTCAGCTCAAAAAGCTAAGACATCGGGACTATGGCACAAGAGGGCGGATGGATCGCCTATGGGTTCGGCCAAGACAGCAACCCCGCAATACGACAAGGCGTCAATTTTGAACATCATTCGCGGGCTGGTGCGGGATCAGCAAGACTGGGAGCTATTTTTCGTGCTTCACAAGATAAATCCTCTGCGAATCAATTATGAAGAATTGTGTGAAAACCCCCACCGAGTGTTGGAGGACATCATTTCATTTCTGGGCGTTGAGCCGGCTGTGTTGCCGAAGTCCATCACTGTACCGACAATGCAATTGGCCGACGAGACCAATCGCGAGTGGGAGGAAAAATTCTTAGGCGAGTTTTCTTTTTGATTGTGCCACGCTCGGGAGATGGATGCACTTTGGATGGGTTTGTCCCCCTCGCTTAGGCTACCAGGTATTGGTGCAAGCAGTCTGCTGTTGTTGCAGTCGTTTCTCGCCTGCCTCGGCACGGTTGCGATAGTGTGGTGGTCCACGTTGTCACCAATGCAGTACGCTCTGACAACGGTACTGGAGGGCCACAATAACTCAGTGAGGCAAGCCCCCGGCTTTGCCGCTTGTGATTTAACTGGATGGTATTAGGATGGTATAAGTGTGCAATGTCGGAGAAACCGAATCCCGTTCTTAGCGGCCCGTTCTTTCAACACACTGGTCGTTGCCCTGCCTGTGGAGCTGAGACGACGTTTGTCGCCGAGGGGCCATATTTTCGAAACACGCTGAAGTGCATTAAGTGTAAATCAGCCCCTCGACACCGAGCACTTGTGCATGTGTTGTCGCAGTACTTTCCAAACTGGCATTCGCTCAAGGTTCACGAAAGCTCACCAGGCTGGGACATCGTTAGTCAGCGGCTGGCTCAAGAATGTCGAGACTACACAGCCTCGCAGTTCGACCCAAACATTCCTTTCGGAGATCTGATCGAAGCTCCCACAATGCCTTGCAAGAGGTACCGTTGCGAGAACTTAGAGGAACAGACATTCCAGGATCAGTCTTTCGACCTAGTAATTACACAGGATGTTTTCGAGCATGTTTTTCACCCCGACCTGGCGATCAGAGAAATTGCTCGAACCCTTAAGCCAGGCGGCGCCACTCTCATGACGGTCCCTATTGTTCGAAAGAGTAAACCGTCACGACGCCGTGCCGCACTCGTGGCGGGAAAGGTCGTCAATCTGGTTGAGCCGCCGGAGTTTCACGGCAATCCCATCAGCAATGAGGGTGCGCTTGTGACTATAGACTGGGGTTTCGATATTGTGGGCTACCTGCAACATCACTCCGGACTGTCCTTCATCATGATCCAAATTGACAATATAGATCTGGGTATTCGTGCGGACTTGATTGAAGTATTGATTGGTTTCAAGACTCCGATACCTTATCTGTAGCGTATAAAGCAAAT
>JAKEER010000124.1 GCA_022616615.1 Acidobacteriota bacterium | reverse complement strand
CGGAGCCCTTGCTGACGCGCGGGCTACTGACTGGCACCGGCGCTGTCAGTAGCCCGACCGTGAGGGAGGGCTGCAGAGCTTGCCCGCCACTTTTAATTGCAGCCTTTGTCTGGCGAATTTTTCGTCGCTGAAGGAAGTTTGTGTTACCGTACCCCGTCAATGCAACCCCGAATGGGTAGAACCACCGAGCAGGAGAGGCAACTCCAGCAAGCTTTTCGGGCCCATATCAAGGGCCTTTGCCATGAACGCGTCAGTGTGCTCTACCACCTTGGCATTGTGCTCTTGCCGCTGTTTGGAATTCTCGATTGCTTCATCGCGCCTGCAGAGCATTTGCATTCCTTTTTGATTCTTCGCTTAGTGGCTGCAGTCATTTTGCTGGCGATTCTTCTTGTCGCCTATCCGGCGATTGGCAAGCAGTATCCCGAGTTGTTGGGAATTGCCGGGCCGCCCATCGTAGGCGGCTCCATTTCTCTGATGACGATCTATTTAGGGGGCTACGAGAGCCCATACTACGCAGGACTGAACCTGGTGATTCTGGGCGTGACACTCGTCATGCCTTTCAGCGTGCGGGAGTCTGCAGTGACGTGCGCCCTGGTCTATACCACCTACTTCGTGCCGAACCTTTTCCTAAACACCATCAGCCGGCCTGAGCTCTTTCTCAACAATAACTTCTTCATCCTGGGGACGATCGTCATTGCGTTGACCAGCTCACACTACTCTCAGAAGCTGCGGTTTCATGAGTTTCGGTCGCGGCGGCAGTTGTCACTGACCAATGAAAAGCTGACTGCGCTGGATGAAGAAAAGACGCTGCTCTTCTCCAATCTAGGAAACCTGATCATTGCCAGCCTGGACTCGCAGAACGCGCTGCTATCGGTGCTGAAGTTGATCAAAGAGAACTTTGGTTTCGACCGTGCGGCTTGCCTGCGTTGCGACCCGCAGAGCCGCTCGACTGGCAAGCCGGTGGTGCTTGAGGCGGACGATGAGTTCCGCATCCGGTTGCAACGACTGCGGGCGTGCCTTCAGGCCGTTCCCCGGTTTGCGCTGTCCATGCGAACGGGAGAGCCGGTGATACTTTCACTCGAAGGTTTAGCCGCAAAAGATTCGGCTGAACATCGGTTGCTCGAAGAGCTGGAAACCCAGGCGCTGGCCGTTGTGCCCCTTCGAGAGAATGGAACTACGGCTTGGGTGTTGCTGGTGGATTATGGCCACAGCCACACGAGCATTCCCGAAGAGAAGTTCCGGCTGCTGGTGAACCTGGCGCAGCCAATCTCGGCTGCGCTCGACAAGGCCCGCTTGTTTGAGAGCGAGAAGAAGCGAACCGCCCAGTTGGTCGTCATCCACAACATCAGCCGCAGCATCTCGTCCATCCTGGATTTCAACTCAGTATTCCGGGAGTTTGCAGGCCTGCTGCAACGCCATTTCCAATTCTCCCACATCAGTATCTACGGGTTGGATGACCGCGACCTTTTGGTTTTGAGCGCACAGGTGGAGGAACGCAGCGAAAGGACGGCGATTCCCGCGGAGCTTTCGTTGTCGGAGGACTCGGTGATCGCCCGTTCCTTCAAACGGGTTCAGACGGTTCAACGCAATGCTGCCGAGGAAGAGGCCGTTTTACAGGGAACTTTGCTGCCCGACATCAAATCGCAACTCTGCATTCCGTTTCAGCACTCTTCGAAGACTCTCGGCGTCATCAATATTGAAAGCGAGAAGCATCTAGCCTTCGACGCGCAGGATGTCACAGTGATTGAAACGTTGGGTGATTACCTAGCCACCTGGGTGAACAATGCGAATCTCTACAGCGACATCGGCCGCAAGGCGAACGCGCTTCAGACGCTGAACAGCATAGGGAAGGCAATCAGTTCCGAGCTGAATATCAACAACCTGTTTGAGCTGATCTACAGCCAGGTGCGCCAAGTGCTCAACAGCGAAGACTTCTTTATTGCGTTGTTGGAGAAAGGCCACAATCGGATCGAGGTGAAGTTCGAGGTGTCCAATGGGCGGCGGCGTTCCTACGTGCGGTCGCTTTCGCAGGACAGCTTGGTCGGTTACGTGATGCAAACGCGGACGCCATTCCTGGTGAAAGATCACTTTGAGAAGGTTTACGAAGCCGTAACCGGCCGCAAGCCTCACCTGATCGCGCAGTCCTGGCTGGGAGTTCCCTTGATTCTGGGCGAGGAGGCGCTAGGTGTGATCGTCCTGCAGAATTTCCGCACGCGCCCCGCCTATGATCGCGATGACCTGAACTTCCTGTCGACCATCGCCGACCAGGCCGCGGTGGCCATCGCAAATGCGCGGCTATTCCGTGAGGCTCAGGAACGCGCGACGCGTCTCGCCGTGGTCAACGAGATTACACGCGAGGCGAGCTTGAACCTGGATGTGGACAAGCTTTTCGAAAAGATTACCACCCAACTTAAGCGTGTCGTCTCATTTGAGAAGAGCAGCATCGCCATCTATCAGCACGAAACTGACACTTTTTCGCTGGTCAACGTTTACGGAGAAAACATTACGGCAGGCTTCTACAAAGGAATGCAAATTCCCGGCCGGGAGACGGTGATGAAGGTTGCCTATGACACGAAGAAGCCTTACTACACTCGCAGCCTGAATCAAAACGTCGCCAATAGCTCCCCTTATCTCATCACCCAGGGGATCCAGTCGGCCGTTTCGATTCCCATCATTTCCGAAGACATCTGTCTCGGCACCCTCAATCTCGGCAGTCAGAAGGAAGACGGATTTTCCAGTGACCAGATCGATCTGATTCAGACCATCGCCAACGGCCTTGGGAACGCGCTCAAGAACGCGCGGCTCTATACGGCTCTGGAACAGTCTTACTCCGAGTTGCAAACCGCCCAGGAGCAGTTGATCAAATCGGAGAAGCTGCGGGCTCTGGGGGAGATGTCGGCCGGCGTCGCTCACGACTTCAACAACATGCTCGGCGCCATTTTGGGGCGGGCGCAGTTGATGAAAACTCAAGTCTTTGATCCTTCCGTTTTGAGAGGGCTCGACATCATCGAAAAAGCGGCAATCGACGGTGCAGCGACGATCCGGCGATTACAGGACTTCACGCGCAAACGGACCGACCAGGTTTTCAAATACGTGGATCTCGTTCAGGTCATCGAAGACACGCTCTCGATGACGCGGACAAGGTGGGAAACCAGCGCGCATGTCAACGGCATCCAGTACAACGTCACGACACAATTCGACGCTGTGATGCCCATCGCCGGCGAGAGCTCCGAACTTATCGAGGTCCTGACCAACATCATCTTCAATGCCCTCGATGCCATGCCCACCGGAGGCAGCCTGCACATTCGCGCAGGCACCGAGGATGAGAGGGTATTTGCTTCAGTGACCGACACCGGGCGCGGCATGTCGGAGGAAATCCGTCGCCGCGTGTTTGACCCCTTCTTTACCACCAAAGGCGTCAAAGGAAACGGGCTAGGAATGAGCGTGGCCTATGGCATCGTCAACCGGCATAAGGGAGAGATCGAGATCGAGAGTGAGGTTGGGAAAGGAACAACGGTTCGGATCTTCCTCCCAGTGAATTCGAATGCGTTGCGCGAAACAGCAGAGGCTGCGGTGCTGCCACAGAAAAAAATGGGGCGCTTTCTCATCGTTGACGATGAAGACCCGATTCGCGACCTGCTGGCCGAGATGCTCGTCGAACAGGGTCACGAGGTTCATACGGCCTCGGGCGGAAGAGAGGGACTGGAGATCTTCAAAGCTCGCATGCCAGATCTGGTCATCACAGACCTGGGGATGCCTGAGGTCAGCGGATGGGATGTTGCCACCGGCGTTAAAGCCTTGAGCCCCACAACCAGCGTGATCCTGATGACAGGATGGGGAATTACACTAGACAAGGAACGCGCGCGTGAAAAGGGCGTGGATGTCATCCTCTCCAAGCCGTTTCAGATCAGCGAAATTCAGAAGGTGCTCAACGAGATGCTGGAGCTGCGGTACACCGTGGCACGGTTCTGAGGACGCCAGTGGAAGCTCAGAGCCTCAAAGCGCAATGAGTCAGATTCAACGCTTGGCCCTTTGGCTTGTCTCCAGAAAAAATCGCTTCACTTCGTTGAAGACACGGTCGCGCCTCCCTTGCGCCAGGCGGCATTCCGGCAGCGAGCGCAGAAAGATCTTGCCGTAGTATTTGTCGATAATGCGCCGGTCGAAGATCATGATCGAGCCGCGGTCGTTCTTGTTGCGAATCAACCGTCCGAAGCCCTGTTTGAACTTGATAACGGCCTGGGGCACGCTGTATTCCATGAAGGGATTTCCTCCAGCTTTCTCGATGGCCTCGATGCGTGCCTCGATCACTGGCTCTTTGGGGACGCTGAAAGGCAGCTTGGTAAGGATAACGTTCTCCAAGGCCTCGCCTGCGACATCGACTCCTTCCCAAAAACTGTCGGTAGCAAACAGGACGCTGGTTTTGTCCTCCTTGAAGATTTCCGTGAGGCGGTGACGTGGCGCCTCGCCCTGCATCAGGGCCCGAATACCCGCTGACTGCAGGGCTGGCTCAAGCTCCTGGTGAATCCTGCGTAACAGAGCATAGGACGTGAAGAGCACTAGCGCACGGCCTTCGGAGATTTGGATCGATTCCAGCACCAGACGTCCGAGCTCGGCGCTGAAGTTATGGTGATCGGGCGAAGGAATGTCTTGCGGAATGCCGAGAATGACCTGGCGGGTGTAGTCGAACGAAGAGGGCAGAATGCTTTCCAGCAGCTGCACGGGTTTTGCTTGGTTGAGTCCCAGACGGCCTTTGATGTAATCAAACCGCTCTTCCGTCGTCAGCGTTGCACTCGTCAGAACCACGGTCTCCAGTTTTTCGAACAGCCGTTCCCGCAGCAGCCCCGCGACATTCAGCGGCGCCTGCTTCAGTGTGATGCGCAGGCCCGACCGGCTCTGCGTGATTTCAATCCAGCGCACCCGGCTTTCTTCGGCATCACCGAAAATCTCGCCCAGCGTTGCCGCGGCCGATTCCAGCCGGTCGGCCAAGGCGCTCAGTTCGACCGTCAACGACAGCAGGCTTTCGGCCACCGGCTCGTCCAGCGACTCCAGCCACTTTTCCAGCAGCAAGAGCTGTTGATGAAACTCTCCCATCTCCCGGATGAGATTCTGCACCGCCGGGAGGATGGACGCCTTCCATTCTGGGCGTTCCCTCACCTGCGGGGTGAACCGCACCTTTAGCTCAGCTCCTGTCTCCGGGGCGCCTCCGAACCAAAGAGCCAGATCGTCGAAGGTGTGTGCCACCGTGTGGACAAGATCCTCGCGAAGCGTGATGAGCCTCCCCTGCACATGCTCGAAGATGCGAGTGTATAGTCCCGGTTCGATCTTCTTTCGCAGAATCTGAAGCCTGGCCAGCAGTTGAGGTAACAGACCCTTTTCGCGGACTTTCTCGCGCTCACGAAGACTATAGAAGCGACCGAGCAGGCGGATGAGTCCTAGCTTCGCGATCTGTGTGCCGAAATAATCAGTGGCCACGTCCTCTATGTTGTGTGCTTCGTCGAGGATGACGTGCAAATAGCTCGGCAGAATCGCCGCTTCGTTGTACCGACCGGTGTCGCCGCGCACGGCCAGGTCGGCAAACAACAGATGATGGTTAACGACCAGAAGATCGGCTGAGGCTGCCTCGCGGCGGGCGTTGTAAAAGAAACAGGCGTTGTAGTGGGGGCAGCGAATCCGGCTGCAGTTGTCGCTCTCGCAGGCCACCTTCTCCCAGACCGAAAACCGGGGCAGGATGTTCAGGTCAGAGCGGCTGCCATCGGCCGTCCGGTGCGACCACTCCAGAATGGCCTTCAGCTCTGCGCGCTCCTCAGTTTCGATCAGATAGTCTCCCTCCTTCTCCAGCGACTCTACCTTGCTCAGGCAAACATAGTTCTGCCGGCCTTTGATAAGCACCGGTTTGAATTTCAAGTTGAGTGCCTGCTGCAACAGCGGCAGGTCTTTGTGCATAAGTTGTTCCTGCAGGTTGATTGTGTTTGTGGAGATGACGACCCGCTGTTTGTTTTGCACAGCCCAGTGGATAGCCGGGAGCAGATAGGCCATGCTCTTACCTGTGCCTGTTCCCGCTTCAATCAAAGCAGCCTTCGATTCGTTGAATGCGGTGGCCACTGCCCTCAGCATGCGTTGCTGTTCCGGGCGCGATTCAAACCCTTTCAGGCGCTGGGCAACTTTTCCTTTGGCGGAAATCTGCGCAAGCAATTGGCTGATGTCCAGGGCATGCCGCTGCGGGCGTTTGAAGGCTTCTACAACGACGTAGATGTCGTCCACCGTGTTGTTGATGATGTAAAACCCCACGCCTTGATTCCCATACTCGGAGGCAAGGCCGACATCGGCAGAAGAAGGAGTGAGATAACCGGAAGGATGGTTATGAATCACGACATCGCCCGGAGTGGTGACCTGCAGCAATGCGGGAACCGCCGCATCATTGCCGCGCGCCAGCGGCGTGACCTCCACGACGACACCATGCTCATTAGGTTTGGCGAGAAAAAAGACTTCGTTGCCCCGCGCCTCGTCTATGGTACGGCGTAGCAGCTCGGCGGCAGGCGATGAAACCAGTCTTTGAAGATTTGATGGCATTTTCCTAAGAAACCCTTGGCGAGTATAGCACTCCTGACCGAAGCATCTGGGTTGTCTTCGCTGGGTACCTTCGTACGTTTGCGCAAACTTTGACCGGTGTGCCCGGCTCGCATCGCTCGGAGCACCGGATCCTTATGCACCTTCTAACGCTGCGCCGCGGATGACTGGCCATAGCCAGGGGACTCTGTGCAAAAAAATTGTGCAAAAAAAGGTGACATAAAATTCGCTTCATGTAGAATTCCCCGCGTTTGAATTCCTGCAAGTGAGATCTGTTTTTCTAAATCCCTGTTTGACTTGCCTGAAAAAAGTTGTGCTGTCTGTTGAAGAGCGCATCTGAAGCGGATTTGTGCGTTCATGACATTTTCTAGGCCGGCGTGGCAAGGAGGCGGTATGCGTCTGCGATGGCGAAGTGTGTTGGCGGCGGGATGTGCCATTTTGGTTCTTGGGCAGGCGGCCCCGGCCCAGCAGCGGGTACCGTTGGGCTCCGTCTATGAACGGTTGTGGTGTGTGGTGCCAATGGTGGGCGCGGGAACTTTTGAAGACTCCACCCGGCCTGCCTATGTTCCCGAGCATTTGTTGCCTCCCGTCCCTGGGAAGCCCCGGCAGAAGCCTCATCCGTTCTCTCTGGCTCAGGCAAAGGGCGAGGCGCCCAAAGCTATTATCAGTTTCACGGATGTCCCAAGCGATGATGGGCGTTTTGCTCTGGTTGAATTTCAGGCGACGGATCGTTCTGCGTTCCTACCGCTTCTGGAGGCGGCGCGCACTCCGGGAGCTAGTCTCGAGCCTGGGTCCAATCGGAATGCCCTGGATGGATACGATTTGAAAGCGTTTGAAGCAGGGAAAGCCAAAAGGTCGGACATCGAGGCAGAGTTTCGCAAGCACAAGAAAGACTTCAACCTGGAGAGCTTTCTGAGGCGCCTGCCATAGTCGTTGAACAACATGTAGCGAGAACGCCGGCGGGTCGGCTCAGGAAAACCCGCCAACGGACTGGAAGAGTTGCTGTAGCCCCTGGAATCCAATTCAAAAACCGATCACTCATCTGGAGACGATAGCTTATGTTCGAGACCGCCTTGCGGCGTTGCGCGCGCTGGTTGCGGGGTTCTTGTCTGTTTGTCACAGCGGCGGCTGCTGTGCCCCAATCCTGGGCCGCTTACCAGTACTATTACACGGAAAACTTCGCGAGCGGGCAGTATGACACTTCAAAGTGGACCCGGAATGGCAATATCGGCGCCGCTCAAGGTGGAGGTTTGTGGACAAATACTGACGGCGGAGCTTTGATTTCCACCGTCCCAGTGCCAGACGCAAGCAGCGAATATGAGGTCAAGACAGCGCTGAGATACGCGTTCAACTGGGAAGGCGCGAATGTTCATTTCCTGCGGGCGACTCCGGATGCCTGCTTATGCTACGGCCCTCAAGGGTTCGCTCAGGGGATATTTTATTCTGTGGAGCTGCACATCGGGCCAGTGGAATGGCCAGCCGGGACGGCGCAGGGGACCTTGACGATCCGAAGGCGCCTGAACGGCCAACTGAATCTGATGGCTTCCCGCGCCGTAACCATTCCTTACAACAACAACGCGGATGTCGCCTTACGGTCAATCCGGACTGCCAGCAACATTGAGGTCTACATCAATGGTGTTTGGATGCTCGAAGTCGTGGACAGTTCTATTGCTACCGGAAAGCCCGGCGTTGGGGCCTATGACGCGAATTACACGGCCACGGTAGAACTGGGGCCTCTGGACCGCGTGGCACCGCCGCAGGTGCAGCTTCAGTATTCGGCCTTTCCGCAAACCGTCAATCTGCAATGGACCGGCCATACCGACGATCCGAATGGAACTGGGGTGTGGCTCTATGACGTGTTTCGCAATCCTTGGACAAGCAGTCAGGTTTATCTGGGAAGATTTGGGCCTCAGGTACAACAATTCACAGACTCAACAGTGAACCCGGCCACCACCTATACGTATGCGGTTTTTGCGCTGGATTACCACTACAACTGGAGCGGCGCAACGCCTATTACGGTCACAACTCCTCCCATCACAACCGGAATCAACGGCAGTCCGGACCCAGGTCCACGAAGAGTGGGTGTCAGGCCCACAGGATCCTACTGGGGAGCGGCGGGCGAGCAGATCGACGTCATGTCTGGAAATCTGAACTACACGGTCCCGGTGCTGAAGGCGCAAGGCCGCGGCGGTTGGGGCGTGCCGTTTGCCTTAAGCTACAACTCGCAACTTTGGCGGCACGATTCGGGGGGTACCTGGAAGCTGGGCGCCGACGTGGGTTACGGTTTTGGGTGGCGTTTGCAGGCGGGATCGCTGCTGCCGGTCTGGTCGGGGCCCACCACGATTCATCATTACCTGTTTGTGGATTCCAGCGGAGCGGAATACTGGTTGAACCAGTGGAACGGCAGTGTCTGGACTTCCGGCGAAGGGATCTATCTGGCTTACGAGGCGGCACTCAAGCGGCTGTATTTTCCTGATGGCAGCTTCTGGGTGATGGACTGCACGTCTGCGGGAGGAGAACAGGATGCCGGCACGTTGTACCCCACACGGATGCAGGACACCAACGGCAATCAGATTCTGATCCGTTATCAGGCCGGAGCGGGTGCTGGCTGGACAAACTCCAGCGCCAGGATTGAAGAGATTGAAGACGTTCGGGCCGTGTTGGACACGGCTACGGGCCGCTACCGCACCTGGAAGTTCACCTACAACAACGATCCAACGCGACACTTGACGGCCATCAACAACTACATCGGGACTTCGGAAACCTACGCCTTCAATTATCTGGCCAATCAAAACCTGATCGCGCCGGTGGGTCCGGGCCAGTCGTTTGGCACGACGCATTTGCTGGCTTCGTTGATCGACACTGTCAACCGTCCCACCAGTTTTCAGTATCTCTCCAGTGGGAGCGGAGAATTGGAGAAAGTGACGTTCTGGCAGGGCGGCTACTTGCGCTGGAACTATGGCAACTTCACCAACAGCGAGAGTCGCACCATACGCGAGGTGTCCTACCGCTATCTGGCTAAAGCCGCTGGGGCGGCAGAGACCTGGCATGCCTTCAACAGTCCCGGGGCAGGCACGTCCGTGCTTCGGTCTTCGCGGACCCTTTCCGACAATACCAATGTGGGAGAGAAAGTTTGGTGGTTTAATACCAGCGGGCCGTCGTGGCAGCTCGGGCTGGTGACGGGCTTTGAGCAACGGCAAAGCCCCTCGGGCGCCGCCCTCGAGCAGCGAGATTTTGCCTGGACGCAAGATGCCGCGAGTAACCCGTACCTCGCTTCTGTTGTCACAATGATCGATCCGGGCCAGAGCTACCAAAAGCAGAGCAAGACCGAGCAGGCACTGGATGCCAACGGGAATGTCCTGTGGACCCGGGTCTATCCTTATGGGGACCTCACTACAGCGGTGCGCACCACCAGTTATACCTACCTGAACACTTCCAATTACACCTCGCGCTACATCAATAACCGTCTGGCATCGGCCACGGTTACCGGCGCTGGGCAGACGCTCACGCTGGTGAACAACCAATACGACGTAAATGGATTGACCAACCGCACGGGATTGCGGGAACACGACAGCGCCAACTACTCGACGACCTTTACCTATCGCGGCAATCTCAACGTGAGCACTCGCTTTGGCAGCACTCGCAACACGTGGTACGACATTACCGGAGCCGTGGTCAGCAGCAACGATGGCCAGGGCCACACGGTTAGCTATACACCCGATGCCAGCAAAAACTATGCCGTGCCCAGCCTCTTAACACCCAATACGGAATCGAACTTGGCCACGAGCTTTAGCTACACGGCAGCTCTCGCGGTCAGTTCCACCACCGGGCCGAACAACTCCAACGCCCAGATGACTTATGACAGCTACGGCCGTCTGCAACAAAGCCAGTCTCCCCATGGAGGCAGCACCACCTACGCTTACACCAACAGTCCACCAGCGGTGACTGAGACCACCGGCACGCGCTGGACGCGCACCACGATGGACGGCCTGGGAAGGACGATCCGCGCCGAAACCGGCGATGGGAGCGGCACCAAGTCGATTGTGGATACCGAGTACGAACCTTGCGCCTGCTCGCCGCTCGGCAAAGTGAAACGGGTGTCACAGCCCTACCTGCCGGGAACTCCGTCCGGCAGCATTCTGTGGACTACCTACACTTACGATGCGCTGGGGCGCACCACACGGGCGGACCTAGCAGGAGGGAGCGGCTCGACGACCTATCTTTATCAAGGCAACGCCACCACGGTCACCGATCCCGCCGGGAAGTGGAAGCGATACACCCGAGACGTGCTGGGCAACTTGGTCAAGGTGGAAGAGCCGGACCCAGCGTTAGGCGCGAATTTTGAAACCAATTACGCCTACAACGTGCTCAATCGGCTCACCGGCGTCACCATGCCCCGGCCAAGTGGCACCCAGACCCGCGCCTTTGTCTACGACTCGAACCAACGAGTGCAAAGCGTGTCGCACCCCGAGAGCGGAACGAGCACGTTCACGTACTACGCCGACGGGACGGCGGCCAGCCGGACCGATGCCTTGGGTCAGCGGACGGAGTATAGTTATGACGGCTTCCAGCGCGTCACCCAGCTGCGTCATTATCCTTCGCCGGGAGTGGAAGACCTCTGCCAGCGCGTGAATCTGTATTACGACAGCAATCCCTTTGATGCGGCTTTTTCCGGGGCCAGCTGGGGACGATTGGTGGCGCGCCAATGGTTTGTGCCAACGGGGTCAGTCTGCGCCAACGGGCAGGGGCAGACGGTAGGCTATCGGTTTACGGAAATGTTTCAATACTCCGCTTCTGGGCTGGCAACAGCCAAGCGGCTGTATCTGCGGTCGGACACGAGCTGGCCCAATGCGAGCACCATTCTGGGCGTGATGCGCGAGCTGCTGACCAGTTACAACAGCTACGGGCAGCGGGTTTCGATGCGCTATCCTGACTTCCGATACTACAACTACCAATACGACACCTTGCTGCGGCCGGCGCGGCTGACCGATACTGACGGTAATGATCTCATCAAAGATGTGACCTATAATGAAGCCGAACAGCTGACGGGGTTGAAGAACTTGGCCGGCGCGTACGAGGGACAGCCGAACTTCTATCAAGAGACGCGAACTTACAACGGACGGCAGCAGCTCACACGGCTGACGGCGATATTGGCCCTGAACCCAGGCTCAAACGTGGACGTGGAGTATCGATACTCGACGACTCAGAACAACGGGCAGGTAACGCAGGAAAAGGATTGGGTCAGCGGGGAAGAGATCACGTATCAGTACGACAGCCTGAACCGGTTGATGGCAGCGGCGACCACCGGGCCCGAGTGGGGCCTGGCCTGGAGCTACGACGGGTTCGGCAACCGCTTGAGTCAGACCCTGACCAAGGGGACGGGACCCACGAGCGCGCTGGCGATCAGCGGGGTGACGAATCGCATTGTCAGCTCCGGGTATGTTTACGATGCGAACGGCAATGTGACGGCGCTGCCGGGCCAGACACTGCGTTACGACGCAGAAAACCGGCTGGTGGAAGTGACCAGCGGCAGCTTTGGAACGGAGCGTTATGGGTACAACCCGAACAACGAGCGGGTGTACAAGCTGGATGCGAACGGCAGCGCAAGCTTTTTCATGTATAGCCCGGCTGGCGAGTGGGTGGAAACATTCAAACTGGTGACGGGGCCGTTGGGGCCGGAGCCGGCGCCGGAGCGCAACAACATTTACTTTGCAGGCAGGCGAGCGCGGGTGCGAGCGCACGCCGCGGGGGTAGAAAAGGTAGAAGTCACCGACCGGGTGGGTTCGACGCGGATGCAAGGCTGGATTGCCGGTGGGTATGCCTACCGCGATCTCTTGCGTCACCACCCCTATGGTGAAGACCGCCTCGGCTTC
The DNA here is from genome assembly GCA_022616615.1 of Acidobacteriota bacterium. GTDB lineage: Bacteria > Acidobacteriota > Terriglobia > Versatilivoradales > Versatilivoraceae > VFZK01. Next base: position 238 of record JAKEER010000124.1, on the reverse strand, counting down.
GGCAACGGCAACTTCGCCACCTACTTCCGCGACTCCTCAACAGGCCTCGATTACGCTATCAACCGGTACTACGGGAGCAACATGGGACGGTTCCTGACGCCGGATCAAGGGCCACCGCTCCTGGCCAACCCAAGCTCGTGGAATCGTTACACTTACTCCTGGAACGATCCGATCAACTACAACGACCCAAATGGATTGCTGCCCGCACGAGTCATCATTGATGGTTCGTCCGCGCCCT